>JACRPN010000005.1:40510-277818 GCA_016223145.1 Armatimonadota bacterium
ACTACGCCAACTCCATCGCCGTGGCGGCTACGGATTCCAGCGATCAACGGGCGAGTTTCAGCAACTTTGGGACGTGGGTAGACGTTGCCGCGCCGGGCGCCAACATCCTTTGCACGGTGCTCGGCGGAACCTACGGGCTGAAGAGCGGAACCTCGATGGCGGCGCCGCACGTCGCTGGGCTGCTGGGCTTGCTTTGGGCGCACTATGGGACCACCTCGACGGCGGACTTCATCCGGGAAAGACTGGAATCCACCTGCGACGACGTGGGGACGTTTGTGGCGAAAGGAAGAATCAACGGGGAGCGAGCCCTCACCGATCCTCTTCAGAAACACTTCGCGCCGACGAGCCTCGTGTTGCAGGCGGGAACCGCTGCCGGAGACGTGTCCTTTCTCGCGCACAGCGACGACGTCAGGGTCGTCATGCGAACGGTGAGGTCGAACCGCACGAACTACCTGCGCTGGATTGCGGAATTCGATACCGGCGCTTCTGAGGCGCTGGCGGGCATGAAGGTCACCTATGAGGCGTTCGGCACATTTTCGCCGAGCCTCGCCGTGTACTCTTGGGATTATCAGGCGAGCGCGTGGGTGCTATTTGGGACCGTGAAGCTCTCAGGCGCGGACACAACGACCATCTGGAACTCCACCGGCTCTGGTGCGAGCTTTCAGGACGCAAACGGGAAGTTCAAACTGATGTTCAGCTACGCCAAACCGGCGCGCCAAAGCGTGCAGATCACTTCGGACTTCTTACGCCTCACCAAAGTCCTTGCCAACTGAACGGATCCACCCCCCCCGCTTCCTCCCTCCCATAATCTCTTCAGCCCATCATCTCCCCCTCACCGCCTCACGACCCTCAAGCGGTATCCTCTTGGGGTCCTATGAAGCTCCACGAATACCAGTCCAAAGACCTCCTGTCCAAGTTCGGCGTACCCGTGCCAAAAGGGGATGTCGCCAATAGCGGAACCCAAGTTGGAAAGCTCGCGGCAGACCTGGGAGGCAAGGTTGTGGTCAAAGCCCAGGTGCTGATGGGCGGGCGGGGCAAGGCCGGCGGCGTCAAGCTCTTCGAGGATGCAGCGGCCGCTGAGGCGTTTGCGGGCGAACTGATCGGCAAGAAGCTGGTGAGCATTCAGAACCCCGCCGGGATGATCGTGGAGAAGGTGCTCGTCGCCGAAATCGTGGACATCGCGAAGGAGTTCTATGTCGCCGTGCTCCTCGACCGCGAGGTTCAGAAGCACCTCATCATGGTCTCGGCCAAAGGGGGCATGGACATCGAAGAAGTGGCGCACACCGACCCTGGCGCCATCGCCAAGATGCACATCGATCCCGCCTATGGGCTGTGGGACTTCGAGCTTCGCAAGCTGGTGGCCGACGCGGGCATTCCTGCCGAGGCCCGAAACCAAATGGTGGGCCTGATCAAGAAGCTGGCAAAGGCGTATCTCGAATCGGACGCGGAGATGGTCGAAATCAACCCGTGTGCGCTCGATGCAGCCGGCAAGGTGATCGCTGCCGACGCCAAGGTGTCGATCGACGACAATGCACTGTTTCGCCACGCCGAATACAGAGCCACCGCGGACGATAGTGCCGAGGACCCTCTTGAGGCGGAAGCATCGCGCAGGGGCATCGCCTATGTGCGGCTTGGCGGCGACATCGGCATCATCGGCAACGGCGCGGGGCTGGTGATGTGCTCGATGGACGAGGTGAAAGCGGCCGGAGGCAACCCGGCGAACTTCCTCGACGTGGGCGGCGGCGCCCAGGCCGAGCGCGTGAAGTCCTGCGTCGAGTTGATCTTGATGGACACCAGTGTCAAGGGGCTGCTCATCAACATTTTTGGGGGCATCACCCGGTGCGACGAGGTGGCCAAGGGCATCCTGTCTGCCTTTGACGAGCTGAATGTGACGATCCCGGTGGTGGCGCGAATTGAGGGTACGGCGGCCGAAGAGGGAAGAAAGCTCCTTGAAGGCACCCGCATCCAGCCGGCGGCGACGATGCAAGACGCCGCAGCGAAGGTCGTCAGCCTCAGCTATGGCCGATAATCTGCCGTCGCCCAGTTCAGCCGAGGAAGCACAGGTGTCCCGCCTGTGTTGATAGGCACCTTGCGCTAATCCCTATCCAGTCCAAAACGACTCCCTGCTAAACTCCAACCGTGTTCCAGGTTTTCCTCAAGGGGCTCCAGGTCTACGGCCACCACGGCGTCACAGACGAAGAGCAGGCCATCGGCCATCGCCTGACCTTCGACGTCACCTTGGACGTCTTTGGCGCGGCGGACGAGACGGATCGCGTTGAAGACACGGTGGACTATGGCGATCTTGCCCGCCTGATCGCCTCACGCGCGGCCGGCGAACGCCACAGGACGCTCGAACGCCTAAGCGGAGACATTGCGGCCATGATCCTCATCGCCTATCCGGCGGTTCGACGCGTTGAGCTGTCCGTCGCCAAGCTCGCGCCGCCATTCCCCGAGGTCGCAGACTTCGCCGGCGTCAGGGTGGTCCTGGACCGGACAAAGCCATAGACACGGGAAATAAGAAATTCTGAAAAAATACGGCTACTTGTGAAACGAAACTGAAGCGATGGCGGTATTCTCATCAGAGATGTCAAACAACGGCGCATTTCCAATTCCCTCGCGGGATCCGGTCGGCGGTGGCTCGCTGGTCATCACTGAACTCACGGCCGAGGACTCAGGCGTGGTGATTCGCGGGAAGTTCGCGGTGCCCAGGTATTCGCGCCTCGACGAAGACCAGGCCAAGTTCCTGGAAACGTTTCTGCGCTGTCGCGGGATGCTCGCGAGCGTGGAGAAAGAGCTTGGCCTGAGCTACCCGACCGTGCGCAGCCGGCTGGACGCGCTCCTGGAGGCCTTGGAATTGACCCCCGTACGAGACGAGAACCGCAAGGAGAGAATCGGCGCGAACAAGAGGGCGATCCTGGATCAGCTCGAGCGCGGCGAAATCGGCCCTGAAGAGGCCAAAAGAAAGATCAAAGAAGGAGCGACCCGGTGAAAGAAGAGATTCGACGCATCATGAACCTTGTTAAGGAGGGCAAGCTAAGTCCGGAGGACGCAGCGGACCTCATAGACGCCTTTGCCTCGACGCCCGAAGAAGCGGCTGCCGAAGGAGAGCCGAGCGATGAGGCAACTGCAGATGGCCAGACGCCTCCCCCGCCTCCTTCAGGCGCCACTCCTCCTCCGCCACCGGGCGGGGCTGAGAAGGACCCGGTCAAGGGCTTTGTGGATTGGGTTGAAGGCGTGGCCCGAGATGTGACCAAGAACGTCAATTGGGAGGACGTCGCGCGGCAGGTTCGCGAAGGCGCCAAGAAGGGCGTCGTTGGGCTTCATGTGAACATCGAAAACCTGCGCAAAGGGCGCGTCAATTTCCCGTGGGGGTCCGCCTATGAGACCCGAAACATCAGCCTGCCGATCACGGTGCCCAAGGGGAAGACCCTTCGGGTCGAAAACCCCAACGGCGATGTACGCATCTGGGGCGGCCACAGCGAGGGCGTGATCAACGCCACGCTCAAGATGCGCGGGACCGACGAGCAGGAAGCGCGCGAAAACGCCGATGCGTTCACCTTGCTTGTGGATGAGAGTGAGCACGAGGTGGTTTTGCGCCAGCACGATACGCCAGGCATCACCTTGGACCTGGAGATTCATCTCAAAGGCCACGCAAACCTCGACGTCAAACAGATGAACGGCGATCTGGAGATCAGCAACACCGGCGGCAACTGCCGGGTGCACAGCATCTCGGGCGACGTGAGTCTTTCGGGCCTGGACGGGACTGTGGACGTTCAGAACGCGAACGGCGACGTCCGAATCTCAGATTCGAAAGTGGTGTCGCTAACGCTTGAAGGCAAGTCAGGCGACATCCTGCTTCAGAGGATCAAAGGCAACATCAACGCGAGAACGGCCCACGGGGACATCACGCTCCGGGAGTGCATGGGCAAGTCCATCTCCGTGGAATCGATTTCTGGCGACGTGCGGCTGGACCTCGTCGAGCCGATCCGGGGGTTGGTCAGCGTGCGCACGGTCAACGGCGACACAGCATTGGCGATCGCGGACGGCTCGGACTGCCGCGTGTCCTTGTCTACCCTCAGGGGCGACGTGGAGTGCGATGTGATGCTCAGTGAGGAAGCGAGGCAGGAGCAACACGTTACGGGCAGACTCGGGGATGGTACGGGCGCGCTCGACGTGAGCGCGGTGAATGGGGACATTCGAATGCAGCTCCGAGAGCACATGGCCGCGGCAGCTGATTAGCCCATGCGGACTTGACAGGGACGTGGCACCGATGCCCGCGTTCGGCTTGTCGCAGGGCTTTAGGTCTCGGCTCTGCGCTCTCTGCGTTTTCTTGGCGTCCTCTGCGTGAGAGTTCCGGACTGGCGCGGGCTGAAGCCCGCTCAACCCTGAAAAGGCGAGGTGAACCCCGCCCTCCCTTAGGCTGACCCACGCGCCCACCTATCCGCCGCCGAAGCCGATCCTCACGTCTTTGGCTTGGACCGAGTCGACCGTGAAGGGCACGACCAAGAGCATCATTTCGTCCGTCGTCTCCTCGCCCCAACGGATGTCCTTCGGTGGCTTGTGTGGCTGGAACGGGTTCTGCGCCGAGTTGTCGAAGACCGCCTCAAGGTGGATCTTTGAGCCCATGGGCACCTTCATCGGGTTTTGGAACATGTAGGTCATCTGCCAATTGAAGTCCCAGTTTTTGATCCAGATCATGGGCTCGCGGCTGCCATCTGGCCTGACCAACTCAGCCTTCATCTGCTTGCCGAGAAGGTGCATGTGCGGCATGGCGCCATAGGCCGTCACGTCGGCGGGAATGGGAAAGTCAAACGTCGCTTTGAAGCTGCTCTCCCCCGCTGGAATCTTGAAGAACGGGTTCGCCAACCAGGCGATGTTCATGAGCCGCTCGGGCGGCTTCCTCGAGAAGTAGAGCCCGATTTTGGTTTGGTCGGACTCCACCTTGCCGCTCTTGTGGTAGTGGATCTGCAGCACGATCTTGGTGCCCGGTTTCAGCTCAAAGGCGGTCCCATCCGGAGTGAATCCCGGCCTTGAGCCTGGCGCCCAGCCGCCAAGAGACCCGTCCGGGTTGAAACCAAGGCCGCCCCCGGAGGTCGCGTAGCCTTCCTTGCCGTCTTTGTTCGCCAGGGCCATCCGGTCGCCGCGACCCTTGGCGTCGAGGAAGGCGATCACGTGGTGCACCACGCGTGTGTTGCCGGGCTTGACCTGGTATCCCTGGACGTAAACCGTCTCTTTGAACCCAGGATCGATTACGAAATGACGGTATTCGTCTTCGCCGGAGGCTTCCACCCGGTAAGGGGCTTTGGGGCCGATCACCAGATCAGGCTTGCCCAGGCTCCAGTCACCTTTTGGAAACGTGGGTGTCGCGGGCTCTTCCTTCTGATTTCCCCGCTTGGCGCCGGAGTTAGCCCAGCGCTTCAAGAGTTCGATTTCGCGCTCGGAGAGCGCGTTGTCGTCTTTGAATTCGCCAAATCCGGGAACGGCCTTCCAAGGCGGCATCGTGCGATTGCCGGTGTAAAACGCGATGTTGGGCGCCCACTTGCGCGCGTTCTCATAGCCCACGAAGGAGATGGGAGCGACCTCGCCGGGTCGGTGGCACGCCACGCATCGCTTATTCAGAATCGGTGCGATATGCTTGGCGTACGTGACATCGTCGCTCTGAGGCAAGGGTTTGCCGGGCATCAGAATGCAGCCGAAGGTCGGAGTCTTCGCAAAGGCCAACGGCTTACCCCGGTACAGGTTCCCGAGAACGTTTGCGACGTAGTTCTTGCCGGCGCGGCTTGGGTCCCGGTTATCGAGAATCGAGCCCTGATAGATCTTCTTGCCTTTGGCGTCTTTGACGACGGCTGTGGGCACATGGGTGACCCCCTCCTTCCGCGCGAGTTCTCCGCCCACGTCGATGCAGTACTCCAGCCTCAGCCCGTAATCCGCGAGGTACTGATCGACCAGAGCCTTGGTCTCCATCTCATTAGAGAAGCAGGCGCTGAAGGTGAATCCCTTGGGCTGGAACTCGTCCATCAGCTTTTTGATGTCCGGGGCGCTCTTCATGCCGACCGGGCAATCGGTGCTCAGAAACAGGATCACCTTTCCCTTGGCCGCCGGGGCGGGTCTGGCGAAGGCGAAGATCGCCGCCAACGTGGCGACAACGACGAACAGGACCAGCGCGCGATTCCAGTACATAGGACTCCCTCTTCGAATCTATACGAAAATGTTACTTCGAATACCCATGCAAACTGAACCTGAAAAGGGAGAAAGGCCCAAACATCGCAGAATCGTTGTTAAACGCAGGAGTGACGTTGGGCAGTAGAATCAGCGTCTGGAGAAGCAAGCGGGGACATGCCGGACGAAAAGATCATCACGCGAGAAATTCTGCTTGCTTTCTGGAAGATCCACATCCTGCATCATGCCGCTGAAGACGGCATCTATGGCCAGTGGATGTTGGAGGAGCTTCGGCACCATGGCTATAAAGTGAGCCCTGGCACGCTATACCCAATCCTAAACCGAATGGAGAGGTTCGGCTGGCTTTGCTCAGATAGTCCCGCCAGCGGATCCAAAGCGCGACGCGTGTTTAGGATCACCGAGAAAGGACGGGCTGTGCTTCGGACCGTGCAGGATCATCTTTTGGAGCTTGGTGGAGAAGTTGCAGATAATTGCGTCAGCAGCTAGCCAGTAGGCCCTAACAACACCCAAAATCTCTAAACAAAAATAAGGACTAGTTCAAACAATACTTTGCAAAAAAGTATGGTAGAGCTGAATCCTGGAATGTGCTATTACGAATATCGTAGAATCGGGCTGTCGGCTGGGAATTGAAGCTAAGGCGACAATTCAGGGCCGGCACTAGAAACCGAGGTCAGGGGTGGGTGCCGGGAAACCGATTCTCGCAATAACGCAGTCTTCCTCCGTAAGGGACATTGAGCGTCTTGCGCGTTGGGCCGCATCTGCTTCTATCGGTGCGCGGCCAGCGTCAAATCCCCTGAACCTCGGAACATCAAGGAGGATCCAAAATGAAAACCTATAAACTCGGGCTTCTCATTGTGGCGATGGTGGCAGCTCCGGCCGCTATGATCGTCATGACTCCGAAGCCTGCAGAAGCGGTTCCGGCCTACACGCGCAAGTACGGCATGGACTGCACGGTCTGTCACTTCTCGGGAACAAACCGCCTGACCAAGATCGGCAAGGAGTTCCTGTGGAGGGGACAACGCTTCAAAGATGCCGGCGGCATCGGCGACGATAAGGTCAACCTTGGCGACTACATGTCGTTTGCCTCGAAGTTCCGCTTCGAGTACGACAAAGACGCCAAGCCGAAGAGCAAGTTCGACGTTGAAGCGCTCTCGATCTATTCGGGTGGGCCGTTGTACGATAACTTCAGCTACTTCTTTGAGATCTACTTGCACGAACGCGGCAAGGAGGCCAAGAGCGACGGTTCGGGAACAACGGACACGGCCGTGCGCGAGAAGCTAGCGGAAGCTTATCTGTTCTACAACACCAACCCGGGCGAGGATGCCTATTCGTTCTTGCGCGCAGGGCAGTTCACGCCTCGCAGCATCCACCAGGCCAGCACAGGTGGCCGCGTGTCGATCAGCCGACCGCTCATCTTGAATGACGTGGATGGCTCTGGCAACCTGTTCACCCCGCGTGATCGCTTCTATGGGATTACCGGCGGTTCTGTGTCTAAGGATGGCCTTCGGTTCGAGGTCGGTGTGACAAACGGCGGTGGCGGCAACAAGATGCCCAACCAGCCTGAGAACAACGACATGAAGGACTGGTTCGGCTCGATCGAAAAGGACCTGGACGATCAGGGAAGCTATCTCGGCTTCTTCGGCTACTCCGGCGCTTACCCGGTGAGCACCACCTTCGAGGACAAGTTCCAGCGATATGGCTTCATGGGCGCCTATGAGCGCGAGAGCTTTGAAGTCAGCGGTGGGTACTTCATGGGAAGGAATAAGGTCAGTACCGGCGGCAACCGCAACCCCAAGGGCTACTTCCTTGAGGCAGCGACCAAGGCTGGCCAGGCAGGCACCTTCTACGGGCGTGTCGATCGAACGGACTTCGACCTCGGTACGATCAAGGACGGCTTCGCGATTGGGTATTCCCAGCGCTTGAGCAAGGTCGGCCGAGCGGCCCTTGAGTTCACCCGAACCAAGGCCACCGGAAAGTCGGCCGTCCAAGGGTTCATGTTCGAACTGAACTGGCTCTTCTAGTTTCCCGTTACCTGCTCCTGTTCAACAAGAGGGCCCTGCGGTTGCAGGGCCTCTTTCCTTTTTGGACTTGGGACCGGCAGGATAAACTGGCTCAATGGCTGAGAAACGGCGTGTTCTTGTGACGGGTTCTTCACGCGGGATTGGCAAGGCGATTGCGGTTCGGCTTGGCGAGCAGGGCTGGTCCGTGGCGCTGCACTTTGGAGGCACTTCCAGCCAGGCGGATGATGCCAGGGATGCTCTAGGTGCGGCTTGTGTTGGGGTGTATCGTTGCGATCTTTCAGACCCAGAGCAAGCGTCGGGATTGGTTGACGAAGTGCTTGCCGACGGTCCACTCGACGCTTTAGTCAACAATGCCGGCGTCTACATCCCTCAGGATTTCATAGGCGCCAGCGAGGAGTCGTTCTCAGAAGCATTTCAGAAGACCTTCTCAATTAACTTTGAATCGCCCTTGTTGCTGACCCGGGCGGCGTGCCGCCACTTCGCCCAGCAGGGCCACGGAAAGGTGCTGAATGTGGCAAGCCGGGTGGGTTTCAAGGGGGAGTCCGGGGCTGCCCTTTATGCGGCTTCCAAGGCGGCGCTCATCAACCTGACACGCAGCCTTGCCGGTGAACTGGCGCCCAAGAACATCCAGCTCTTTGGAATCGCGCCCGGCTGGACCAAGACCGCCATGGCGCGCGAGGGAATGGACACCCGTCTTGCGGAGATCCTCTCTGGGATACCGTTGGGCAGGATGGCATCGCCGGAAGATTGCGCGGCGGCTTCGGCGTTCCTGCTCTCCGATGACGCTTCCTATCTCAGCGGCATCGTCATCGATATCAACGGCGCGAGCTACTTCCACTAGGGAAAGAGATGATGGAATGAAGAGTTGAGGGGATGATGGGTTGAGGGCATCTCACGGCCCCACAAGGAACCCGTAGGGCAGACTCTCAGTCTGCCTTCGATTCAACAAACCAAAACCAACGCAGTGGAGAAACCGAAAGGTGAAGGAGCTCCTTGCTCCACCTGAGGGAGAGGGTCCGTGAACGAAGCAATCGGGGACGAGGCGGAAGGCCCCTACGCGGGATGACTGGCCGTCCGGCGATGCGCTTAGAGCTCTCCGCCCGATGCGTCTGCAGGGTTCCTGGCGACGATCCTCACGCCACCCACATAGCGGCTCCGGCTCAATATCTCGCGCGTCACCTCGACCCCGTTTCTTGAAACGATCCGCCAAGTGGTTACGCTATGCCCGCTGGACCCCTTTTCAATAACTTTCTGCTTTCCTGCGGGCAAAGACGGATCGTCCACATACTGCACGCCTCGGCTCCAGCTCTTCAGGTCCGTCGTCGTGACTTTGACCTCAAGCCCGGGGTCCTTCACCCCGAGCACGCGAAAAGTGAGCTTTCCAGGTTGAAACGTGGAGCTGATCGCAATGGGGAACTTGTAAGGATTCTTGAACCTGAGATCGAGCGTCCCATAGTCCACGGTGGCATCGCGGCCGACGGGCAAGTAGGGTACGGGCATCGAGTGGTTGGAGCGCTGCACGATCGGCAGGTTGGCGAGCAGGGCTGAGTTGTAGAGCGTGCCGCTCACCTGGCAGATGCCGCCACCCAGGCCGAGGTCGTGCTTACCGTTCTTGTAGACGCCGGCCAGCTTGTAGCCGTCCTCGATGGTGCGCTTGCCGACGACGCCATTGACGCTGAACGTCTCACCGGGCATGAGGACGGTGCCGTCAATCTTCGACGAAGCGATCCGCAGGTTCGCGTTGCGACTGGTCTGACGCGAAGGGAACTTGGTCGAGTATTCGGCGATGACATCGACGATCTTGTCGAGTTCCTCGTCGGGAACGCTCTTGGCCGATTCGCGCAAGGGCAGATACACGAGCCCAGAGCTCTCGATGGCCTCCGCGATCCCTTTGACAAGACCCTCGGTGTCCAATTCGTACTCGGCGACCTCAGGTTCACGAACAATCTGGCCCTCGCGGTAAGTCACGCGTGCCGGTTTGCGTCCACCCAGGCTCTCGCGGACATAGGCTGTCAGCGCCGGGTTGACCTGTCCTGTGGCTCGCAACACGATCGGAAAGCTGCTGCCGGTCTCGGAGCCCTGCCCAAAAAGCCTCCTTGTGGCGCCCCAGAAGTCCTCAACGGGAAGCGGGCTGGTGCTGGCCACGTCGTCCAGCGCGCACCCTGCCTTGGAAGGGGTGATTTCGAGAGGCTTGCCCCTGCCTTCGGCCAAGGCTGCCTCGATGGGTTTCACCTTTTGGTACTCCCACCAGGTCCTAAGCTTCTTGCGCGCTTCGGCGAGGGTGAGGCCGCCAACCGGGACGGAACCGATGCGTACCGTCGGCGCGACGCGCGGCTCATATCGGTAAGCCGTGATCGTAAGGCAACCCGTCGCGCCTCCAACGCTAAGCGCGGCAATGATCAGAAGACGTTTCATCCTTGCTCTGAGGCTCTGGCCCCAACCTGTTTGCAGTCTTGTGCCCAGCAATGCGCCATCCTAACTCATCGCCGGAGCTTTCTATTATGACGAACGAAGAGACTTGATCGAATCAAGTAGTTTCACTAGGGATTAGGGAGCGCCTCCGGCCCCAAACATCGAAGGCATTTCATGGTGGCTGGCGATGCCAAACCACTTGCGAACGTCGTACTTGGCGCAGATCTGGCCAAGAAGCTTGTCCGACTCGTCGAGCGGGCTGTCCACAGTCCCTTCGGAAGCCCCTTTCCACTTGCGGACGGTCACAAGAGCCGCAGAGAGGTCGCCTCCAAGAATGTTCTCAATATCCCCGATTTGGCTTTTGATTTGGGTTAGGGCTTCATCGTAGCGGAGAAAGAGGTTTTGACACTCTCTGGGCGGGGTCCTTGCGGCAAACTCCTTTTCAAGGGCGTCCCACCCCTTGGCCAGGTCCGTTGCCGAGGCTTGCAGGTCAACTGCGGGGTTCTTCTCTGGGGACCCGCTAATCTCCCCGTCCATATCCAACATGCCCGCACCGGCGGAGGCCTTCGTCACCTCGACAAAAAGCTGGACGAGCATGTCCATCTGCCGGCTGTTCAGGCGCTCCTTTTTTCGCTCGATCTGCTCCAGGAACAGCAGCCAATCGTAAACGTCCTGCGGCATCCTTGCCCGTTCTGCCTGGCTAGGCAGCATTGCGCCGGAATCTGAGGTTCCTTGGGCCTCCAGCATCGAGCCGCTGCCACCCGCACCAGGCGCCATCAGGCTGTTGCCGCCCTGCCCCTCGCCGGATTGCCGGAGCGCGTCACCCTGCGAGCCGCTACCGCCCAATCGGAGCACTCCCGCCGAATTGAGCCCCCAGGCCACAGCCGCCAGCACGAGCACCGTAAGCGCGGCGCCCGCGAGCATGGTCCGCACCCGCGAGGGCTGGCCGGGGACAGCCGCCGCCGGAATGACGGGTGTCATGGGGGCTTGTCCCTGGGGTACAGGAGCGGCCGCCAACATCTGCCCGCAGTGCATGCAGAATGTGGCGCTCGCGCCAAGCGGCTTGCCGCATCGAGGGCATTTCATATCCATTCAGACGTCACTTCTCGCGGCGAGGTTGTCTTAAAGCCATTGGTGAGGCACACGGACTTTGCGGAACAACCATATCAGGGACGTTTGGCCCGGGCGAGGATTCGCTGGCGGCGTCGAATCGGTCCAACGTAAGAAAGGGGTTTGATGATGGAAAGGCAGTCAGAGCTTCCAGCGAACGATCCGCTCCTGCTGTTTTTCAGGGAGTCCATCCACGACGTGCTGCGCTATAGGCTGGGCGTTCCGGATTGCGAGGATGTCGAGGCCCACCTTTCCTGGATACTGGCGAAGTACGGAAGGAAGGAAGCGATGGCGCCGCTGCACGATGGCCAGGGCCGGCCGATCGAGGGGCTTGTTGAGATGCTTGGGCAGGCGGACGTGCGCCTGAGCGCCGACTCTTTTGAGCGCGAGCGGGACGTCCATCAGCACATTGGGGATTCCTTGCTGTTTTGGAGCGGCCTGTATCCTGAGAGGCTCAGGCAGATCGGCGGCGACGGCTATCTGAAGCAGGCGGCACGCCAGGGCCAGGCCAGCTACCACATCGTTTCGAGCTTCGATCATGAGCCGTATCGCGTCCAAGCGCCGGTCTTCCAAAAGCTGGGTGACGGTTTCGAGGTCTGGCGCGAGGGACTGAGCGTTCTGCGGCTGGAGCTCAAAGGCTTTCCGCGCCCGGAAGGGAGTTCCTGAGATCCCTGTGGCCCAGTCGTCTCGCACGGGTAACACGCGTTGAGCGAATGCGTTCAAGGTAGTTTCAGCATTGCGTTTCCGTCAGCCCCTTATGGCGTTGGAAGCGCTAACCACGGCCAGGTGGCCGAAAGGTAATCTGGGCCGTTCCTGGAGGCCCCGATGAACCTGTCTGCCGACACCCTTTCGCTTCTTCCGACGCGCTTCGCCGGCTATCTGGAGGGCCAAGCGGTCGATGACCTCTTCGAGACATTCGACATCAAGTTCTCGGCCGGGCACTGGGCAGCCGGGGAGTTCTTCGACCGGTTCTGCCCGGTCGGCTACAACAGCGACCGTGAGTTCGACAATTCAACCGTGGCGCAGATCGGGCGCGTCGCGCAAGCCGGCATCAAGGGGGTCGAGTTTCACGAGGTGGTGTTCCTGAACCCGGATGGGTCGGTGAACCAGGCGGAATACGAGGCGATCAGGGCGGCGCTCGACACGCATGGCATCGTGCCCACGAACATGAACTTCAACCTGTGGACTCATCCGAAGTTCAAGTACGGCGCCCTGACCCACCCCGATGCCGGAATCCGAAAGGTCGCTCTCGAGCAGGTGCATCAGGGCGTCGATCTCGCCAAGGCGATCGGGTGTGTCAGTTGTGGGCTCTGGCCAGGCTCGGACGGGTGGGACTACCACTTCGAGGTGGACTATGGGCAAAGGCTGAGGTGGTACATCGATGGTTGCACCGAGGTTGCAGAGCATTGCGACCGCCTTGGCCTCAAGTTTGGCCATGAGCCCAAGCAAAAAGAGCCGCGCGAGGGCAACATGATTATCAACACGGTCGCCAAGGCCGCCCTCGTGGCGCTCGAGGTGAACAAGAGCCTCGGCAAGACGGTCATGGGCGTCGCCATCGACTACGGCCACGAGCAGATGGTGGGGAACACTCCGGCGGACTCGCTGTATGTGCTCAAGACCTTTGGGCTGCCGATCGCAAACTTCCATATCAATGGCGCCAAGTACAACTCGAACGACGAAGACCGGATCGCTGGCACCGACGACATCTGGAGGCTGGTCGAATTCTGCTACGCGGCGATCGACACCGGCTATGACGGCTGGTTCGGGGAGGACCAGTTCACGTACCGGACCGACCAGGTCGAGTCGATGGCGCTCTCACGGGAGTTCTTCGCCAACTGCATGAAGCGGGCACTCATGATCTATGCGGATCGAGGGCGGCTGCAGACGGCCCAAGCCACCGGCGACGCCGGCAGGGTGATTCAGGTGGTGAAGAGGGCGATCTACGGTGGGTGAACCAGACGGCGGGTGCACGTCTCTGCTCGTGACTGGCAACGGGTCCAGGCATGGAATATCTATATCTGAGACGATCGTAGTTTGCAAACCAATCCCATGCCCCATCTTCACCTGACCACCAGTGCCGACCTCGTGGAGAACGTGGACGTCCCAGACATCCTGGAAGCCCTCGTCAAGGAGTTCTCCGGGATCGAATCGATAAAGCCCGAAGCGGTCAAGGCGTACCACACGCTTCAAAACACCTGGGTGATGGGCAAGGGAGCGCCTCCAGGCTTTGCGCACCTTGAGGTCAAGCTGCTCTCCGGAAGAAGTCCCGCACTCCTGCAGGAACTGTCGGATCGGCTCTATGCCGAGCTTCGAAAAGGGTTTGCCGGCTCCCTGGAAAGCGGGGAAGTCTCCTTGACGCTTGAGGTGACGGAGATGAGCGCCGCCACCTATCGAAAGTAAGCCAGGGCCGGTTTGGGCCAAAATCAGGCCTATGCGCTTTGCGACCAAGGCCATTCGCGTCGGACAGGACCCGGCAGGTCCCCACCTTCCAGTGATTCCGCCCATCTATCAGTCGGCGACTTTTGCCTGGAACTCCCTTGAAGACGCCCCTGCGTTCGACTATTCCCGCGTGAACAACCCCACGCGAGCGATGCTCGAAGAGATTCTCGCCGCGCTCGAAGGTGGTTTTGGATGCGTCTGCACCGGCAGCGGGATGGCGGCAATCGCAGCGGCGTTCTCCCTGCTCAAGAACGGCGACCACCTTCTCATGGCTTCGGACATCTACGGTGGCACCCACCGGATCGTGCACACCATCCTCCCAAACCAGGGGATCACCTTCACCGAGTTCGATGCGCGGGAGCCAGGCACCATCGACACCGCGATCCAGCCCAACACGAAGATGCTGATCTTCGAGACCCCCACAAACCCTAACCTTCGGATTGTGGATGTCGAGGCGATCGCGTCAGCCTGCAAGCGGCACGGAATCGTCTGCGTCATCGACAATACGTTCGCCTCACCCTACCTTCAGAACCCGATCGCCTTGGGCTGCGACATCGTCGTGCACTCGACGACCAAATACGTGGGCGGGCACAGCGACATCATCGGCGGGGCGGCCATTGCGGGCACCCAAGAGGTGTATAACAAGCTCTTTGCCTGGGCCAAGTCCATCGGCACGGCGCCAGGGGCGTTCGACTGTTGGCTGGCGGTGCGTGGCGTCAAGACGCTCGAGGTGCGTATGGAACGGCACTGCGCGAATGCGATGGCGGTTGCTGAGGCGCTTGAGCGGCATCCGGCGGTGCATCGCGTCCACTATCCGGGGCTCAAGTCGCACCCGGACCACGCGATCGCCGCCAAGCAGATGCGGGCGTTCGGCGGAATGGTGTCCTTTGAGGTCAAGGGTACGGCGGCGGACGCCAAACGTGTGGCGGAGTCCACCAAGGTGTTCATGCTCGCTGAAAGCCTAGGCGGGGTCGAATCGCTGATCGGCTATCCCCCGATGATGTCGCACGCGGCGATGACCGAAGAGCAGCGCATGGAGGCAGGCATCCCGCCGACTCTGCTGCGGCTATCTGTGGGCATCGAGGACGCTCAGGACCTGATCGAAGACCTGCAGCAAGCGTTGGCAAAGGTCTCGGCGCTGGCGCGATAGACTATAGTCGCAGTTAGTCACCAGGCTTTGCAGAGGCCTCGTCAAGGTCGATCAGGACGAACTGCGTTCCCCCTTCAAGCACGCGCCCGCGGCTGCGGAAGTCCTCGAACTCCTGCCCATACCGCTGCAGCATGTCGGGAAACGCCTCGGGCACGGGTGCGATCAAATAGCGGGCGCCAGACTCCCCTAGGATCGCCTGCCGCTCAGCCTCAGGGGTCGACTTCAGAAAGAACTTCGAGGCCTTGTTGCGGCGGTCCGCGTAGTTGGGCGTCTCGCTCCAGTGCCCGGCGAAGCTGTATGCACCGCCGAATCCGCTCGCCATCGCGTTGAGATCGCTCACATAGGGCGGGTTGTAGGCGTCGATCCCGCGGCCGGATTCGTCTGCATGCTGTTCGTTGATCCCCGGCATCGCCAGCACCACTTTCCGCCCGGGCAGGCTGCGCAGCTTGTTCATGATGTTGCGGACTTCGGGCGGATAAACGACGGCGTTGAAGGTCGTCCGGGCCACGTTCGAGGTGATGTATTCGCGCTCGCGCTGAATCCAGAAGATTGAGGTGAAGCACATCGCGAACAGCGCCACCGCCCCACCCGCGATGCGCGTCTGCTTCTCCTTGGGCTTGAGCACCTGGTAGATGCCCCAGGCGGCGAGCACGGACCAGGGCAGAGCCATCCCCATGGCGAGCTTTCGCTGGAAGAGCGCAGGGAAGTAAATGGCGACGACCCCGACCAGCGCCCAGGTTTGCATCAGATTGATGGCCTGAGACTCCGTCGCCAGAAGAACGGACGCCACGACCGACAGAACGAAGGCGAGTGCCCAAACCGGGATGCCAAGCCAGAATTGATTGCCCCCGACGTCCCCGACCAGGAACATCGCAAGGAGGCCGACGCCTGCGATCAGTGCGCCTATCCGTGCGCGATGGGTAGCGGCGGCATCCGATCGGGGCACCAGAAACGACGCGAACGCGCCGATCATCAACGGCAGCAAGCCGACGATCACCTGTCGCGGGCTCGCCGCATAGGTCGGAGTGGCGGCCCGCGCCTGAAAAACGGCGTCGTTCTGTAGCACATAGGCAAACCAGAGGGCAGACGGAACCGCGCCCAGCGCGATGATCAGTGCCCGGAACAGCCAGACTCCGCTTACAGCCTTCTGCGCCACCTGTACGGCCAAAAACCCGAGGCCGACCAGCCCGACCAGCAGCATGTCGTAGCTGTGGATGTTCATGAGAACCAGGCTGCAACCCACCCCAACCGGGACCGTCTTCCAACTTGTTCGCGCATCCCAGATCGCCGTCAACAGGGCCAAAATCAGGCACAAAGCGGCCATGAAAAGCCCGTTTGTGAGCATCGATGGGAACACGAATGCCTCGGATTGCCAGACGTCTATCGGCAGCCGGCCCCCCATCAGCGAGCTGAGCAGGGCGTTATCGCCGGGTATGAAAGCGTCGCCAAACCGGTGCCACACCAGGAACCCAAACCCACTCCCGAAGACACCTACGCAGAGCCCGAGCTTCTGAAAATAGGTGTCTGGGGAGATGCGGCAGAGGAAACGGTAAAGCAGAAGCACGAAAAGCGCGGCGAACCCCGCGCGGGCCAGGCTAAGCGTCAGGGGAATGCCGAAAAGCTTGGAGATTAGCCCCAAAACGAAGAAGTAAACGTTGATCGTGAGGCCCGGTTGTGGGTCCACCGCGAAGCGGTTGTCCATCAGGAAATGGCCGTCCTGAGCCTGCGTCATCCAGGCAGCGTAGACCATCTGGTCGTCGAACGAATGCTTGAACCCGGCGTACCAGTCCCCCGTCCGGTAAGCGATTAGTGCGCCCATGAATAGGGGCAAGAGCGCCGCAGCCATAGCTGCGGCGATCACCCATACCAGCGTGCGCTTCATCGCGTTGCCGGAATCTTCTTGCTGCATGGCAAAAACCAGAAACTACTTTGGTACGGCTTTGCCCATGCTCTGATAGATGCTCTCGATCATGCCGATCCACTCTTTCGCTTCCTTGTTCGCCGGATCGACCTTCAGCACATCGCGATAGATTCTAAGCGCGGCCGGGTACTTCTCGGTGGACTCCAACGCGGCACTCTTCATGGTCTTGTCCGCCAGGTCGAGCGATGCTGTGACGTAGGCTTTCTTGAGCGTCGCGTCTCCGGGTTTCTTCTTGAGGGCGGCCACCGCGCTCTCCTGTTTGGTCTGGAGCTTCTTGAGGTCCTCCGCCGTTATCGCGGTGTCGCCCGGGTCGGTTCCTTGGGGCGCTGGGGCGGAGGGGGGCTTAAGGTCGGTCTGCTTTGGAGGCTCAGTGGCCTTGGTGTCGGCCTTCGGCTCGTCTCCAGAACAGCCGATCATCGCACACAAGCAGGAAACGGCGAACAACACGCTCAACTTTCTCATTTGGTCCATCGTTTGACAACTCCGCAATCAGCGAGACTCCGTCTCGCCGTTCGATGCAGAGGCTACCACAGCTCTACCGAAAATCCGAGCCTGTCCCAAGAAACGAACGAACCTCAGCCTCTAATCGCCGCATCGCCGCAAGGGCCGCACCGCGAGGACCGCGCTCTTTGGACAGTACTTCTGCCTCATGGATGGCAGCCTTCAGAGCGTCCGGCAGCAACTCGTCTCGGCGCTGCCTCGGGCTGTCCACCGGGAGTTTGAGCTTCCACCGCAGTTCTCGGTCCATCCGCTTCAGCAGCACCTCGACTGCAAGCGGGGAGGCCTTGCCCCGTCGCATGACCGAGGAGAGCGCGTCCGCGAGGTCCTTTGAGCCCATTTCCACGCCGCGCGGCTGAGAGGGAAGCCCAAACCGCTTGCCCAAAGTCAGGAAGAGCACCAGCACCATAATCCCGGTCTGCCACCAGGCCGCCTGGGCCCATTCGCCGATCGCGAGGATCAAACTTGGCTCTTCCACCGTCCCGTGGGCCGCTTCGAGAAATACAACTTCAGAGCCGGGGGGAGCCAGCGTTCGCACGTTTTGCACCCAGAACGTGGCGTTGTCGGCCCTGGAAAGGAACCGGTTGGTGGCCCCGATGCCGCTGGAGACGAAACCCATCCGCCCTTTCTCCGCCAAGACCAGTTCCAGCCCAAGGTTGCCGTCCTCGTCCGAGCGCACCCAGAACCCCCCATTGTTGAGCCAGGGCAGCTCTCGGTACCAGTTCGAGATACCTGTGGTCTTGCCACCGGAAATGGCCAAGGGTTTGGGTTCCTTTCCACTCTCCTCGGCTTCGATCCAATCGGTGATGGCGCTCTGTCCGGATTCCCCGAGCCGCGTGGCTTCTACAAAGCTGAAGGGGAGCGAGGTCACGAGGGCCGTGCCGCCGGACTGAAAGTGCCGCCGCAGGACCGCCACGGCGGGCGATTCCGGCTGCAATTTTGGCGCTTCGGTGTCGAGCTCCTCAAACGCGCTCCTGGGCTGCTCGACGATGCAGGCCACAACCAGCGCCTTGGCGTCGATCTTGCCGTTCAGGCCCCGCTCCGAGCGAACGCGGTATCCCTCCTGGCGAAGCACTTCGGCGAACGCTGATAGTCCACTCGGGCCGAAGGACACGGAGTCGGGATTCGATTCGTTATCGGTGCGGCCAAGGGTCAGCAGCGCCCCGCTGATCGCCAGAAGGCCTGCGAGGGTCCAGGCCCAAAACCAGAACCCGCGAAAGCGCCTCAAGGCTTGCCTCCGAAGTGGCCCATCAGGCTCACGTAGAACTCACGGAAGCGGTCCACGTCGCCTTGCCCTCGGACGTCTGCACCGTACCAAATCCGATCGAACGCCCGGGTCGGCTCGCGAAATTCAAGCCCAGAGGGAAGCGTGGGGCTGGCTTGGATGCGCGCGAAGTGCTCCCAGTTGGTCTGGCTCCGGTCAAACCGCGCCACGCCGTTTTCATCAAGTCTCAGGAGACAAGCGAGATACAGGCACCTGACGGCCCCACGGTGGTCCCCCTGCGCGGCCAATTGGTCCGCTTGGATAAGCCATTCATCCGCCGAACGCACCGGCTCATCGTCCTCCAGCAGCGCCATTGCTTTCCGTTTGAGTGTCTTGCGCCAAGAGAATTGACGGAACGCGAGATAGAGGAGGGCCGCCACTCCAAGCGCCAAGGCAATCCAGACGAGCGCGACCAGTACGTCGACAGCATACGAGACCGACCGGGTGTCGGTCCTCCGCTCGGATGAGGTGGATTCCCGAGGCCGAAACCGCAGACGATCGAGGGCGCGTTCGATCCAGTTGCTGGCTTTCTTCTGCCCGGTGTCGCGGTATAGCGGAGAGGAGGTGATGTTCGCCGCCGCCTTGCGAACGTCGGTGGTTGGTGTCGAATGGCCTTGAACTGCCGCACGCAGGGCGACCATCCGCTCGGCCGTTTCGATGGTCTCGGCGTCTGATGTGTCAGCGGCCGTGGCAGCTTGGATGAACTCAAGGATGGGTGAGCCATCCGGGAGCTGAGCTCGAAGCTCCTTGAGGATGGCGACCTTCGCGGCGTCTGATTTTGCCTCGGAGAGCTTGCGAGCAAAGGCACCGTAGTCCGTCGCTAAGGCGAAGGCCGAGAGCATGAGCCCCGATAGTACGATCGCGGCGCACCTAGAGCTCAAACTTGCTCCTACGGTCGGCCTGCCGGACGTCGGCGGCAAGGGCCTCGATGTCAAAGCCCTCTAGGCGGACCCTGCGCTCGTAATAGAGGATCGTCACCCCTGCGCACCATACCGGCACGAGCGTCCAGATTGCGAGGTAACTGGGAACCTGCTCGATGGCGCGCGCGAGAAGCATGTCGAGCAGCGGAATGGATGGAACCAGATGAAGGTCGGAGCTGATGCCAATTGCACCCAGGCCCGCTGATAGGCCCGGAAGCAGAAGCAGGATGAGCAGCAAAACGCACACCGTAATCAGCCACGCGGCAGGATAGCCAGAAGGCTGCCAAGGAGTGGCCTTCATGAGAGCCACGCTCCTCTTTGCGGTGGCCCGGGAACCGAGCGATTCAAGCACGCAGACCGCAGGCGCAAGCGCATGTCGCACCAACACCGCGGGCAGAACGATGAATCCGATGAGGTAAGCGAAGAGGGCGGTGCCTGTGGCAGCAGCGGCCCACGCGTCACCGGTGGCATCGGCGGGCATGAGCGCGCTAACCATTAGCAAGCCCGTGGCCGCAAGCACTCCGGACCAGCCAACCATCACCTCGTAGAGCATCAGCAGAAACAGCCGCCGAAGGACGCGCAGCCCCGATGCGGCTGCAGAGGCGGCATTCGGGGTCCGGCCGAGCATGTGGTCGGACACCAACGTCACCACGACGCCGCTGGAATAGGCAAGTCCCAGAAGGAAAAGCGGCCCCCCCACGCCAATGCCAACCCCGATGGTTGCGGCCGCCTCGCCTACCTGCGCCTTGACGTCCGAGGGATGGTTCGTGAGTCCGAACGAGGGCAGAACGTACTCCCAGACGAACGCCACAGAAGCCAGGCAGAACACGGTTGGGAGCGCCGTGAGCTTCAGGATGGTCCAGCCGAGCGCCTGATAGACCGAGAGGGCCATGTCAAGCACCTCGCTCGAAGTCATGGGCCGCAGCCTCTCTCTTCGGGAGGTGCGGGAGGTGCGGTTGACCAGATAGCGGCTCAGCGGATCGGAGGTCAAGTTGAGAGCATTGTATCCGAGGCAAGCCCCGAATCCGTCACCGTCTGAACCCCCAAAACGGAGCATCTGGACAGGAGCCCAAGCCGTTTGGAACCGCCAAAGCAGAGTGCGGCGTAGAATGGGCGAAGCCAGCCCCTCGCCGCCGACGTCTGAACCCGCGGAGATACAATACTGCCCATGACCTCATTGCTTGCCGCCACTGCGCTCCTCTGCACGGCGATCGCCGATCCGGACCCCGACGACATCGTTCAAAAGAACCTCAAGGACGTCTCCTTCACCTTAGTCATCGAGAAGGCAGATCAGAAGGAGCTTGGGAAGATCAACAAGGACTTCGGCACAAGCTATCGGGCCGACAGCGGGAAGGCCTATTTCAAGGACCCGTTCAAGTTCCGGATCGAGTCGAAGTACGGCGAAACGAACGTGTATTACGTCCTGAACGGCGGCACCGCCTACTACCGTCTTGGGCGAGCGGGCATTGGCCAGAAGATGGACGTGAGCGGCTCGCCTGGGCGCATCCAGACACTCCTCGACTTTGGGGTGCTCGTACCCTCGCTGCTCACCTTTTTCGAGGCGAAGTACGTTCGCACCGACAGGGCTACAGGCGCGTACGTCTTCGACCTCCTCTTCAAAAAGCGGAAGCCCGACGACAACACGCGGCATCGCATCTGGGTCGAACCGAAGCTGAAGTACGTGATGAAGCGCGAGTGGTTCAACCGAGATGGCGACCAACTGGCGACGTTCACCTATTCAGAGCCGCACACCGCCAACGGCTGCACGTTCCCTGGACGGGCAGAGGTCCGAAACACCGAGAATCGGCTGGGCGGGATCATGCTCTACAAGTCCGTGCAGTTCAACACCGGGCTGAGTGAGTCGCTGTTCAGCATCAAGTAATCTCCGGGCGCTATGCCCGACAGCTTGCTGAATCGCCGCGAACTCGTGGTGGCTCGATTTGACCCATCTATCGAAGCCTTGGTGGCAGCCATCGAGCTTGGGGCGGAGCTTCGTCAGGATTGGCTTGAGCAGGAGCGTCCCGGGCTGCAGCCCTCGTTCGCGGGCCTCAGATGGACCGAAAGCTCCCTGATCGTCCAGGCCCTTCTCGTGGATTCCGAGGTGGTCACGGCTGCGACGGCTGATGGACAGCGCCTCTGGGAACTCGGAGACACCTTCGAGATATTCCTGGGCGATCCGAATTCGAAGGCGTATTCCGAGTTCCACGTCAGCCCCAATGGCCTCAAGCTGGCGCTGCAGTTCTCCGGGCCGGATGACGTATCCAAGGCCAGGAAAACAGGAGACCTCAGCCCTTTTGCTGTGCCTCTTGAGATCTTTCATGCCCAAGCTGGATCGGCCGACTCGTTTCCCGGTTGGAAGGTCGATTGTGAAGTGGGAGGCTGGTACGCCTTTGCCTCGATCCCGGCGCAAGCCGTAACCGGCCGCGAAAGGATCCAGTCGGGAGAGGTGTGGGACGGGCATTTCGCCCGCTATGACTATTCGTCGTCCGGTGCAGAGCCAATCCTCTCCTCATCGGCGCCGCTGAGGGCTCTGGATTTCCACCGAAGGCACGAATGGAACCGGTTGATCTTTCAGAAGTGAGGCCGTGCGTTCAGTTTTCTCGGGTGTTCAGGTTTTGAGGTGCTCAGTTTTTCAGGTCTCAGGTGTTTTGGCTACGAGGTGGTAGCCCCTCCCTTGGTTTTGCGCAGCGAAACTGAGGGAGGGGTTGGGGAGGGAGACTCCGGAGAGCGTTACAGCTCCCCCTAACTCGGGGAGGGGTGTTTGCTTGCTCCCTCTCTACCCCGGCATCAATTCCATCCAATGGAACGCACCGTCGCCCTGAGAGCACTGGAAGTAGTTGAGCTGTCCGTCATGATAAAACATGTGTTGGACCATCACGATGGCGAGGTCGAGGACGGTGATGGGGGCGCCCCAGGGCGCCATAACGGTCTTGTCCAAGTTCTCTGCGGGGCAGGACTTGATGCCCGAGATCATTTGATCCACGCTCTTGTTGAACGCTGGCCTCAGCTTCTCCAGAGTGTCGAATGAAGCCTGGAAGGCAGCGATCTCCGCTTCCGTTTTTTGCTGCGGCTCCTCACCACGGAAGACGGCGGCGGCAAAGAAGTTGACGCCTGTAACTTCCTGAGTGAACGCAAGAGGCGACCGCGAGCAGCCACCAACGGTCTGTGTCGCTTGTTCTTCGGTCAAGTGCTTAAGGTCCACATTGTAGAAGGCGCGGGCTCTATCCATTTGGGTCGCGACGAGTTCTCGAACGTCAATTGCAGTTGCGGGCATCATTCTCCTCCAGTGCGGTTGGTAAGGTCTTCAGGGCACGACATCTTGGTACATGCCGATATGCCTCCCAACCTAACAGGCAGACATTCTATCACATGTTTGGTGATCGATTGATTCTATGGCTTCGCCAGGTGGAACTTGGTGGCTTTCTGGAACGCCTTCGCAACCTCAAAGCAGACATCCTCCCGAAACGCAGGTGCGATGATCTGCGCTCCGACGGGCGCTGGCTTGAACCCCAGGGCTCTTGAGGCAGCGCCGTGAACCCCAGGGTCTATCTTGGACTGAGCCGGAGCGCTGCCGCCTGGCGGGGGCGCTACGCCGCTTTCAGCCTTAGGAGGCGGGACCACCCAATCGTCCATGCCGATCGGGAAGGCGATCGCGGGCCAGCCGAGAAGGTTGGCGGGTCCCTCATCGCCACCCATGCACTTCCACGTGTCGCCGAATTTGCCCTCGATCGGTGGCGCGGCATGATAGAAGGTCGGCGTAAAAATACAGTCGCACTTCTTCCAGACCTCGTTCGCCTTCAGCGCCTCTTCCCGAAACCGTAGCGCCCAAAGATAGTCGGCGGCCCGCACCTCGAGCGTGGCGAGGAACCCAGCGACCTGATCCTTGTCCGGGAGCATGTGAATCCGTGCGCTTCGAAGAAAATTCTCATGCGCGCTGGCGCCCTCCGCGTTGATGATGATCTCCATCGCCGTGCCGTAGGGTAGGGCGGGATAGGCGACCGAAACGATCTCGTAGCCCAGGTGCATGAACGTGCTGAGCGCCTTCTTGTAGGCGTCGGCGCAATTCGGGGCGAAGTTGCCGTCGAAGTCCTCTTTGAGAATCCCAATGCGAAGTTTGCGGCCCTTCGTGCGCTTCCGACCCGAGGATCCGGAGACGGGGACATTGGCCGAGGCAGGATCGCTCGGATCGTAGCCCGCGATGGCCCGGTACACGAGTTCCGCGTCCTGCGCGCTGCGGCAAATGGGCCCGATCTTGTCGTGGCTCCACGCGAGCGCCATCGCGCCGTGACGGCTGACCCGGCCGTATGTCGGGCGCAGGCCGGTCGCTCCGTTGAAAGCCGACGGGTACGTAATGGACCCCCAGGTCTCGCTGCCGATCGAAAAGCCGACGCACCCCAAAGCCGTACACGCGCCAGGACCGCTGCTGCTGCCGCCCGCCCACCGCTTGGTGTCGTGCGCCGAGCTGCATGGGCCGGTCGCCGAAGCGCCTGCCATGTTGTAGTTCCCGCCACCGGCCAGCTCAATCATCGCGAGCTTGCCGATCAGGATCGCGCCGGCCGCGCGAAGCCGCTTGAGAACGGTGGCGTCGAAATCGAACACCTGGTCCTGGTGCGCCGGAGAGCCCCAAGTCGTGGGAAGTCCCTTGGTCGCGAACATGTCCTTGAGACCGAAGGGAATGCCCTCGAGCGGCCCGCGGCTCTTGCCGGCGGCACGACGCGCGTCCGAAGCCTTGGCGTCTCGCATGGCTTGGTCCCGAAGCACCCGAACCACGGCCTTGTGCCGTACGCCAAGAGTCTCCAGCCGCTCCAGATAGATCGAAGTCAGGCTCTGGCTGAAGCCCGTGCTTGTGGTTTCGACGAGCTTGGGAAGCTCGACGATGCTTCGGAAAGGAACGTCCGGATTCATCGCTTCACCCCTTGGGCGCGATAGATCGAGGTGGGCTCACTGCCGTCTTTCAGCTTGTGCTTCCATCGGGTCTGAAAGAGGTCATCGTTGTGCTTGAGGCCGGTGGCAACGGTCTTTTGCAGGTCTTCAGGGACCGTCATTGCCAACTGGGAGTTCAGATGGGGAAGGTCCGAGTGGGGTGCCATCGGCTTGTCTGTCCCAGCGCCTTGAACGCTTGCCAGACTGAGTTTGGCCCCCACACCTGTCGCAAGAACCCCTGCCGCAAATGAACGACGCGTGACGTGATCCGCCATGATAGGGGTATTCAACGTTCAGCGCAGAATTCCTTTGGCGGACACGCGAGTGGCAAACGTGGCAATGGAGATAGTGGATGCCGGGAAGTAGTCGTTGCGAGGGCGGGCCAAGCCCAAGCCTAAGAGAGCCCATGCTGATGCTGCGTCGGTTCGAGCTGGAACGCAGGAAACAAGAACGTTCCGGAAAGGGAATCGAGCGGTTGCCCCACCTTACTCGCCGAACTTCGCTCGACCGTTCGTGGCGGTGCGTTGAGTGGACCGCGCTGCCAGACGATCGGGCCGACGAACTCATCGAAACCGAGATCCGAGAGTCCGAAAGCCTTGAGGAAGGGTGGGAGTGGAAGGTCTACAGCACCGATTCCCCAAGAGACCTGCGGGAACGGCTCCGCAAGCATGGCTTCCAGATTGGGACTCAAGAAACCGCGATGGGTTTTGACCTTGGGAGGGTCGAGTCCTTGCCCTCTGGCGCACCCGGCATCGAAATCCGCGCCATCATCACGGAGGACGATTTGGCAGCGTTCCGCAACATTGCCGAGACGCTTTTCAAGAAGGATTTCGCCTATTCCACCGGACACCTGCGACAAGGAATCGGCAAGAAGTCGGCGATACATCGCGGTCTCCTGGCCCTCGTCGAGGGCGTACCTGCGGCTATTGGGTGCCTGTATTTGAGCAAGGGGAGCCATTTTGGCTACCTTTACTGCGGAGGCACATTGCCGGAGTTCCGGGGGAAAGGAGCTTATCGGGCGATGGTCGCTGCCCGCGCGCTCTTGGCGAGGGGGTTGGGAATGCGCTATCTCCTGATCGACGCCCAGCCCACAAGCGAGCCGATCCTTCGGCGGCTCGGGTTCATTGAGATCGCCAAAACCTGGCCCTGCACTTGGCCCGGCCACCGCAAACAAGGCCTCTGAGCCGAAACCTCCAAAGGACAAAGCCCCCCGCGCACTGCCTTGGCAGCACGTGAGGGGCTGAAAACGACGAGTTGCGCCCTATTCCTGCTTGTCGGCAGAAGCTTCGCCGGCAGCGGCGTCTTTCTTGGCGGCGGCGTCATCGGTCCCACCGCTGCTCGAGCAGCCACCAACAACGACAAGCGCGATCAACAGAATTCCAATCCACTTTCGCATGCAGTAGAGACGGAAGGGGACGCTATTTGGATTCAGGTTCAGCGCCATGTGCGGATCTCGGCGAAAGGGAGCGCAACAGACGCCAGGTAGCCGCCGTTTTGTCTGGCGGTTCCATTCGGCCCAAAGCACTCCCAGGGAGCATCGAGGCCCTGTTTGCCTAGCCTGAGGTCGTTGGCCTTCAAGTGGCTCACGAAGTCGGCCAAAACCTGCCTGGACAGCTTGGGATCCAGTCGATGGAGAACGTGGAGCAGCCACCCGGCCGGCGTGTGCCAATAGGCCCCGTTTTGATAAGAGCCCTTTGCCGGATAGGCCCTCTCCCAGGCTGACGAGGCCGAGAAGTCGCGGTCTATGGGCACGTGCCGCACCGCGCCCTCCAGGAGGATCGTGCCTGCCTTGACGGCCTTCCGGACCTCTTGCTCGGCTCTTGACCGAACGCCTCCTGCCAGCGGGAGCTCGGCAAGGGCGCGAAGAGTGCCCCAGACGTCGGGCTGGCCGCTCGTACCGGTCGAAGCCAGGAGCCACCCGGAAGTCGGATCATTGAACGTCCTGGGGACGTTCAACTCGATGCGTCTCTGGGTTTCCCGGTACCTGGCCCTTCCGGTTAGCTCCTCCAGCTCGCTTGCAGCGCGGTGCCTGAGGAGTGAAGCCATCAGGAGCTTGCCGTCGTGAACGATGGCATCGCAGAACCCAAAACCCACGGCGCGGCGGGCAAGGGTGGTGGCCGCAAGTTCTGTGGCGGGATCGAACCCCGGCGATAGGAACGCCCGATCCAGGCGCTCCAGCAAAGGGACGCCTTCGACCATCTCACCTAGGAAGCCCTTACTTCGGGTCTGCTTGAAGAGGAGATAGGCAAGGTGGATGAACTCAAAGTGGTCGTCGATCGGCGGCAGAAATCCAAAGGCGCCGTCGCCCTGGTCTTCTCCAGAGGCATAGGTTCCGGGATAGAACACGGGTTTGCCGTCGAAATTGATGTGGTCCGCAATGGACCAGGGCGGCAGTTCGAGCCCGTTCTTGAGCTTGCGAGTTTCGGGTCCGTTCTGGGTCTTGGCGATGAGGAAGAGGTGGTTGCGAATCTCTTCGGAAGGAACAAGCCCCGAGTCGGCGGCCATGGAAAAGTCGCGAACCCAGAATGCCGGATAGCCGCCCTTCCCTGGGGTGACCAAGGGAAAGCCGCCGGTGTTCGTGATGCCCCACCCCGGTGGCCCGTTGGTCCCGGGTTTCACGCGCGACGCCTCGAGGACGTCGAGCACGAGTTGCTTGAGGTAGGCGGTGTCGTCCTGCTCTCCGAGGGACGCTATCTTGAACGCCAGGGCCGAACTTCCCAGCAAGACGTCTCGCCGAGTCATCATTGCGAAGACGATTCGCCAGGGGTGAAGCCTAATTCCTCTTTGGGTTCTTCGGCACTTCCAGACCAGTCCCTAACGTTTTCGACCGCACCTGCCGCCGCGGGTCGATCAGCGTTTCTCTGTCCTCGTAGACCCACGGGGTGTTCCAGAGCAGCCTGAGCGCCGTTGTGATGGGCATCGAATGGTAGCGGTCCGGAAAGAGCTCGGAGGCCTTGTTTTCGATCTGCCGCGCGTATTTCGACGAAGCCTGCGGGAAGAGGTGATGCGCCACGTGCGCTCCGAAACGAGAGTGCCAGACGTCCAGCCACTCCAAGCCGCGTGGCAAGGTCACTGTGAGCGACGTGGCCAGCACGTCGCGCTCGTCGGCGAGCGGGTTCAAAAAGTGGTTGGTGGCGATGTAGCTGATGACAATGGCATTCAGGATCAGTAGCGGAACAAAGTAACCCCACCAGAAAACCTGGGTCCCCAGCGCCAAGGTTCCGCCAATCCACAGTACGTAGCAAGCCGCCCATTGAACGAGCATGGTGACTTTTGCGCCAGCCGTGGACTTCGGGCTCCTCAAGTACGTCACCAGCATGCCGGTCGAATGCTGCGTCATGCGGTAGGAGAAGCTCGAAAAGATCACGATGTTTCTCAGCAGCGGCGAAAGGCGATAGAGAAACTTCAGGACCGGGTTGTGCTTGTAGTCCTCGATCGTGAACAAATGGTCAGGGTCAATTCCTTCGACGTTCGTGTTGTTGTGGTGGTCGGAATTGTGCCAACGCTTCCAAAGGTGA
The DNA here is from genome assembly GCA_016223145.1 of Armatimonadota bacterium. Classification (NCBI taxonomy): domain Bacteria; kingdom Bacillati; phylum Armatimonadota; species Armatimonadota bacterium. The sequence goes on from JACRPN010000005.1 coordinate 68,867, forward strand.
GGGCCGATCGCCAAGGGCGAAAAAGCGACCCAAGCGAGCGCGTCCCGCCAGAACGGGCTCTGGATGCTGCTTCCGTGCGCCAGCTCATGAGCGACGAATCCGAGACAGCTCATGGAATGCCCAATGACGAGCGACAAAATCGGCGCTAGCCACCAGGAAAAGTTGTTCGTGAGCAAATAGAGCGACACGCCGATGAAGGCGAAATGAACAGGGAACCACCAGAGGTTTGCGGCGTGCGGCTTGGTGTAGCCCTCCGGGAGCGCCTTGCGGATCTGTTGACGATAGTTGGGAATTGAGCGGGTGGGCTCATCGAGGACGACGGACATGGTGGTGGGTCAACTCTCCTTGTTAAGGCGAAACGCAGGCATCCTAGCCTGCCATGAGTTCGTACTACGTCAGCGCTAGCGAAATGATTGCTAACGATAGGGACGTCTGAAACGAGTCATCTATCGCACCTTCCCGCGCTTTTTGGACACAGAGGCTCACCATTAACTGGTGTTCTCCCTCAGTAAGGAGGAGGCAGCCGCTTTTCGCAGGAGGGAAGCCGTTTCGATCATTGCCCTGGTCTCATGGTAGGCAGCCTTCCAGGCGTGTCCCTTGCCCCTGTTGCCAATGACCTCGCCAGCCTGGCTGAGCTTCGCGTAAACCCCTCCATGAACCGGGTCGAACTGACGTTTCGCGATAAAGTCCCAGAGCTGCGCAATCGCCCTCCTTGACCTGAAACGATCTTCGACGAAAGGTAGAGTGGCCGCCAGCCCCAGAAGGCACTCGAATTGGTTCCACCAGCCCTTGCCTCGATCCCATATGGGCCCGGTGGCATCGGCAGCCTCAAAGAACCCTCCGTATTCCCAGTCGTAGCCCCGATCAAGCGAGTGCCGGATGATCTTGGCCACCTTCTCCCGAAGGTCCGGCGCCTCGATCAGGGTCTCAGCGTCGAGAAGCAAATGGCAGGCCTCGACGTCGTGGGCGATCGACCATGCCGCAGGCACGGGACGCCAATCTGGATGGAACACGCCGTGAAAGCACCCGGGCTCGACGTACATGTGGTCGAGCATGATGCGAACGGCCTCGCTGAGGCGCGTCCTCACAAGCGGGTCTGGAGCCGCTCGCTGAAGCTCGGCAAGCGCTTCGAGCACGTGCAAATGGGTGTTCTGAAGCTTCAGACCATAGCGCCCCAATGGGCCGAAATCCCCCACATCGGCCTCTGCATCACCCGTGGCTATAGGGCTGCCGTCAGCCTGAAGAATCTCCTTCCATCCCCCGTTCACGCTGTCATGAGCATGCTCTTCAACCCAGCGAAAGGCCCTCATCGCCGAGCCAGCGACTTCAGCGTCATCGAGAGCGATGGCCGCCTGGGCAAGCGCGAAGATGCCGAACGCCTGGCCATAGGTTCGTTTGAACGCGCCTGAGCCATCTCCTGATGACCCTTCGGGTGTGGTCGACCAGAAGAATCCGCCATGCCTGGAGTCCCAGAGCTTGTCAACCAGGAACCCAACACCGTGTCGGGCCCAATCTTTGAATTCGGTCCGATCGGGCCTATGCCTATAGGCCCGGGCGGCGGTCCAGGTCATCCTCGCCTGAAAGACCACTCCTCGCTCATCGCCTGGGAGCCGGGACCAGTCCTCAGCGAGGTTCTGGTGAAAGCCTCCCTCTTCGGAGACGCAGGCGGGAAACCAGCGATCAAGGAAGTGGGTGAAAAGGTGGCGCTCGATGTCCTGGGCGAGCAAGGTTGGGTCCAAGCCGGGCGAAGCAGTTGTGGCCATTGGTCAGGTTCATTGTGAACCAGAACCAGCAGGCCTGGCGGGCCAAATGGGGCTCATAACAACCAAAAGAAGTATACGATGGCGGTCAAGAGGAACCCGAGGCTCGAAAACAGGAAGATCCTCTGCCTTCCATAGACCCCTCCGACGACGCAAATGAGGGCACCCATGACCACCTCGGGCCAGTCCACTCCCGCGCGGGAATGCGCGGACCCGGAGATCGGCAAGACGAAGCAGATGAGGCCCAGCACCAGGAGGAAGCCGAGCAGCCTGCGTGTCCCCGGCTCCTCGCTTTCATGCGAGCGCCAAAGTCCAACAGCCAGCCCAGCCAGGATGATCCATTCCATGCAGAACCGAACGTCGACCTCGTGTCCTGGCGGCCATTTGGATTGCATGGTGACGGGAGAGAGCAAGAACGAAGCGAGGGCAATGCAGAACAGGAACACGATCGCGAGCAGGTCAAGCCACGGAAGGGGTTTGTGCGTCCCAGATGTTGTGATCGTCACCAATCTTGAGTGTAACACCAGACTTTTCCTGAGCCAAAACAGGTACGGGGTCTGGGCGCCAGCCGTGGTACAATGCCTCATCCAAACGCGTGCTTCAAAGGCGCAGCGCCGGTTGGTAGCTTTGATCCCGCACCGGCCCGAAAACTGACTCTGACCCCAACGCAATGCCTTGTAGCCGCAGGCTTCAGCCTGCGCACCATAGAGGTTTGCGTACGGTGCCGGAGCAGCGCAGGCTAAAGCCTGCGGCTACAAGAGGAGCCGGTCGGCCGAAAAGGGGAAGAAGTGGCCCAACAAGCTGAGTTTAACCTGATGCACGCGCCCGCGGACTTGGAACATCTGTATCGCCAGATGCTCTACATCCGCCATTTCGAAGAGAAGACCCTCGTGGCCTTTCGGCAAGGCAAGGCCGGCGGGTACCTCCACGTTTACAGCGGGATGGAAGCCCTTTGTTGCGGCTGGCTGAACGTGATCCGCCAAGGCTACGACTACGTGATCACCGCCTATCGCGACCATGGCCATGCCATCGTGCTGGGCACCGATCCGGTCGCCGTGATGGCCGAAATCATGGGCCGAAAAGGTGGCACGAGCGCCGGCAAGGGCGGGTCGATGCACCTCTACGATATCAAACGCGGCTTCTTCGGCGGCTGGGGCATCGTCGGTGGGCACAACGCATTGGGAGCGGGTCTTGCCCTGGCAGCCAAGTATCGCGGAGAGGACCGGGTGACGCTTTGCTATCTGGGAGATGGCGCATCCAACGCGGGTGTGTTCTTCGAGACCCTGAACATGGCGGCGCTTTGGCAGCTGCCCATCGTGTTCATCATCGAGAACAACTTTTACGCCATGGGCACGGCGCTGGAGCGCCACGCCGCCGATCCCGATCTCTCCAAGCGCGGCATCCCATTCGGTATTCCTCATGAGAGGCTGGACAGCCAAGACCTCCTACAGGTGATGAAGGACGCCGAGAGGATCGTCGAGCACGTTCGCACAAAGGGCGGCCCCTACCTGGTGGAGGCGCTCTGCTACCGGTTCGAGGGCCACGGCGCTGCGGACCACGACCGCGGGCTCTACCGCTCGAAAGAGGAAGAGCAGGAGTGGCTGAAACGCGACCCCATCAAGCTCCTCGAGAAGCATTTCGAAGAGAACAACCTGATGACCCGAGAGAAAATGGAGGCCATCGACGAGGAGATGCGCGACGCCGCCGAGCGCGTGTACGCAGAAGCTGACGCGATGCCGCATCCGGACCCAGCAGAGGTCTACGACAACGTGTATTCGGATATGGGGCCAGAGGTGGGGCACTAATGTCAACTGCCACACTAACCTACCGGGACGCCGTGCGCCAAGCCCTGATCGAAGAGATGGACCGCGATCCGAGCGTCTTCGTCATGGGCGAGGATATCGGCAAGTACAAGGGCACGTTCCGCGTGACCGACGGCCTCTATGAGAAGTACTGCCAGACGCCAAAGGACTGGCTTCGCGAGCCATTTCACCCCGAGCTGAACGACGGCATCGGCAGGCGAATCATCGACACGCCGATCGTAGAGCCCGGCATCGTTGGCCTGGCCAACGGAGCGGCGATGGCGGGCCTTCGACCCGTGGTCGAGATGATGACCATGTCGTTCTCAATCCTCGCGCTCGATCAGATCATCAACCACGCAGCGAAGATCCATTACATGACCAACGGTGAGATCTCGTGCCCGATCGTGGTGCGCGGTCCCGGCGGCGCGGCAAACCAGCTCAGCGCGCAGCACAGCCACTCGATCGAAGGGTGGTACGCCCACGTCCCCGGCCTAAAGGTCGTCGCGCCCGCCTTTCCTGCCGACGCCAAGGGCATGCTGAAGGCGGCGATCCGCGACGATAACCCGGTCATCTTCACCGAAAACCCCGGCCTCTACGGCATCAAGGGCGAGGTGAGCGACGATCCGAACACCCTCCTCGAGTTCGGCAAGGCGAACGTGGTGAGAGTGGGAAAAGACATCACGCTGGTGGCCTACAGCCGAATGGTTCACACGTGCCTCAAGGCTGCCGAAACTCTGGCCTCCGACGGCATCGACGCCGAGGTGGTGGATGTGCGCTCGCTGCTCCCGCTGGACACCGAGAGGATCTTTGCCTCCGTGCGCAAGACCCACCGTGCGGTGGTGGTCTATGAGGACTGGAAGAGCGGCGGCTTTGGCGCCGAGATCGCGGCCAGGATCGGCGAGCACTGCTTCGACGATTTGGATGCTCCAGTCTCGCGCGTGGGTGGTTTGAACGTCCCCATGCCCTATTCCAGAGTTCTGGAGCTCGAGTGCATCCCCAACGAGGGGAATGTGGTCGAGGCCGTCCGGAAGCTGGGGTAGCGGACAGCGGTCCGATGCTCACGATTTGGTGGTTGAGGTAGATCGCTGGGAAACGGGGCGGTTCCCCGTTCGCGTATCAAGGAACATGGCTGCTGTCCCTTCACGACGCTCTGTCCTTGTCACCGCATCTCTCGCGGCACTGTCTCCGAAGCTCTTGGGCCAGCAGTCAGGGGCCAAACAAGCTTCACCCGTTGAAGCCGCCTTTGTACGCGACTACCCCGAGCCTGGGTTCAAACCCTCTTGGAAGACTCCTCAGCTCAACCGGTCCTTGTTGCAGGACTTCGTGATCTATGCTCACTCCGATCTGGACATGACGCGAAAACTTCTGGATCGTGAGCCCGCATTGCTCAACGGCATGATGGATTGGGGGAGCGGCGACTGGGAGTCGGCCCTCGGCGGGGCATCTCACATGGGCAGGCACGACATCGTCGATTTCCTGCTTGAGCGCGGTGCTCGCATGGACATCTTCTGCGCCACCATGAAGGGCCAGCTCGAAGCGGTAAAAGCTTTCCTGACCCTTCAGCCGAAGCTTATCGACGCGCGCGGCCCCCATGGCTTCAACCTGCATTTCCACGCTCAGCTTGCCGGCAAAAGGGCCGACGAAATGGTCGCCTATCTGCAGTCGGTGAAGAAGATCGACCTCAAACCGAATCCGTTTCTGAAGGGTGGCGGGTAGCTCAGCCAAGGAGACCATCTCACACCGGTAGGATTCAAATCGGCAGCTTGCGTAGGCGCATTCTCTGGCTGCTCAGAGCGACGACAGCCCCTTCGTCGAGTTCTTTTTCAATGAGGGCCACCTGGTTTGCCAACAGAATGGCCAGGGGCTCGGGCTGCGTCGGGTAGTCACCAGTCAGATAGAGTACCGACGGTCCCGTCGCGCCACTCAAGGCGAGCATCTCGGGAAAGTCGCTATCGGCGGTGACGAGAACAGATCCACTTTCGAGCGCCGCCTGAACCACCTCACTGTCTGCCGACGCCTGTAGGCCCAGCGCTCGGACATGGGAAGCCTCGATGCCAAGTTCTTTGAGGCATGGCGCCAATCTCGCAGACAGGTTGTTGTCGATTAGGAACCGCACCGCTAGTTGACTTTGTAGCTTCGAGTTCGCGTTGCTTCCGACGCGAAACGAAGGGCTTCGGTGATGTCTTCGGCTTCAAGGTCTGGCCAATCCATAAGGATCTGCTCTCGGGTCCACCCGTCGGCAACCAGACGGACCAGTGTGGCAACCGGCATGCGGAGGTTACGGATGCAAGGCTCGCCCCCCATCTGCTCAGGATTCACTGTGATTCGTGCAAAGCCCACAGAAGGAGTATACAACGAACCCGACCATGGCCCATTTCGGATTCTCTGGACGCCGACCTCCGGCCCCTACGCCGTCTGCGCGACAGCCAGGTTCAGTTCCTCGATCATCGCCTTTCGCATGAGATACTTCTGCACCTTGCCGGTGACCGTCGTCGGGTAGGAATCCATGAACCGGATGTACCGTGGGATCTTGTAGTGGGCGATCTGCCCCTTACAGAAAGCTTGAATCTCCTCGGCAGTGGCTTCCTCACTGTGGTGCAGGATGATCCAAGCGCAGATCTCTTCGCCATACTTCTCATCCGGCACACCAAACACCTGGACGTCCTGGACTTTCGGGTGCCGATAGAGATACTCCTCGATCTCTCTGGGGTAGATGTTCTCGCCGCCGCGGATGACCATGTCCTTGATCCGGCCGACTATGTTGCCGTAGCCGTCTTCATCCAGCGTCGCCAGATCGCCGGTGTGCATCCAGTGGGCCCGGTCGATGACCTCGCGGGTCCGGTCCGGGTCGCCCCAATAGCCGAGCATCACGCTGTAGCCACGGGTCACGAGCTCGCCCGGTACGCCGGGCGGGACGATACGTCCCTCGTGGTCCACGATTTTCACCTCGATATGCGGATGCACGCGCCCGACCGTGGACACGCGCTTTTCGATGGAATCGTCCACCGCGCTCTGGAAGCTGGCAGGACTGGTCTCGGTCATGCCGTAGGCGATGGTGACCTGGCGCATGTTCATGCGGTCCACGACTTGCTTCATGACTTCGATGGGGCAAGGCGCGCCGGCCATGATGCCGGTCCTGAGGGAGGAGAGATCGAACTCGCTGAAGCGTGGTTGTTCGAGCTCGGCGATGAACATGGTCGGAACGCCGTGTAGCGCCGTGCAGCGCTCCTCCTGAACGGTTTCCAGCACGGCCAGCGGATCAAACGCCTCCGAGGGGTAGACCATCGTCGAACCGTGGGTGACGCAAGCCAGGTTCCCGAGCACCATCCCAAAGCAGTGGTAGAGCGGCACGGGGATGCAGATCTTGTCTTGTTCCGATAGCCGCATCGCCTCACCAACAAAGAAGCCGTTGTTCAGGATGTTGTGGTGGGTGAGGGTCGCTCCCTTGGGGGTGCCGGTGGTACCGCTGGTGAATTGGATGTTGATGGGGTCATCGAATTGAAGCTGGGTTTGAAGGCTTGCGAGCGCTTGACAATGGACGTCGGTGGCCAGCGGCGCTACATCTTGGAATCGCAGGACACCTGCTTCCGGGTCATCGCCGATGCAGATGACGACTTGCAGATTGGGGAGTTTCTCGCATCGGAGTTCTCCCGGAGCGCTGGTTTCAAGCTCTGGGGCAAGGGTGCGGACCATCCCCAGATAGTCGCTTGTCTTAAACCTGCGTGCGGTCACCAGGGCCTTGCACTCGACCGTGTTCAGGACGAACTCGAGCTCCGAGAGCCTATAGGCGGGATTGATGTTGACCAGGATGATCCCGGCCTTTGCTGTGGCGAACTGGGTCACCACCCATTCGGCGCAGTTGAGCGACCAGATGCCGAGGCGGTCGCCGGGCCTGAGCCCTAGGGCGAGCAAGCCTGCCGCGAAGGCGTCGACCTGCTTTTGTAGTTCAACGTAGGTCCATCGGATGCCTTGGTGGCGTATGACAAGCGCTTCGCGGTCCGGCCAGCGGGCGGCCGCTTGGTCGAAATGGATGCCGATGGTGTCGCCGATGAGGGGCACGGTTGAAGCTCCGTGCACGTAGCTTTGGGTCAATTTCTGCATTGCCGTCCCAGACAGCAGGGACCTATTTGCGGCCCCAGGGGGGTGAAGCACCCGGTTTCAAGGTACCTGGACTCCGAGGGAAGTGGGGGGGCTAGGGATGAATCGGTGAGTGGGGGTAAGGGAGAATTGGTTGGAGCGCGAGCGGGCGAATCGGGGAAAGGGTGGATGGGTGGATTGGAGAATGGGTGAAAGGCGGTGAGGGGGGCATCCATTGGGATGCGGCGGCCTGGCGCCGCTCAATCGCGGCCCGCTACTCCTTACCCTTCACCTCGATCTTGCTTTCGAACTTCGAGCTGTCCCCGGTCACCCCGTAGGCGACGCCTTCGGCTTTCATCTTGTCGAGCAAGGTGGGAACCGTGCCGCTCAAGAAGACCTTGCCCTCCCGAACATCGACGGCAACACCGCTGGCATTAAGCCCCGCAACCAATTTGAACCCGGCGGCCATTTTGGCCTTAAGGGCGGCGTCGCTCAGCGTGCCACCGGCCTCTTCCATGGCCTGGCGGCCCTTGGCGGCGGCTTCGTCGTAGGCGCGCTTTCCCATTTCGCTCATCGCTGCTGCGCCCTCTTTGGCCTTCTCGCCGACGATCGTCGCACCTACTTTCAGCTTGTCGCCGGCCTGCTCGGCGGCGCGTTTGGCGGCGACGGCGGCATCGCCGGTCTTTTGGCGGACCTCGTCATCGCTCATCGAGCAGCCAAGCGGGAGCAGGACGATCAACAAGAGAGCAGCCGAGCGGATCATATTCCTGGATACGGTTGAAGTCGCCCATCAGATGCGCCGCGGGTAGGGTCCGTTTCGAAGAGCGCAGCCCCTCCTTGTCGTAGGCTGACAACACTTCCGGCTCTTCTCTACACTTTTGTCGAGTATTGCTCTGAACCTGCGTGGGAAATTGAGTGGGCTCGAAGCGGCTCTGCGCGCTACTCCCTGTTTCGTGGGTGAGTAGTATCAAGTAAGGAGTTCCCCCGATGCTGGCGGCACGTCAGCGCAGACTGCACCCAACCAGCGAGCCGCATATCCGTGGGCGTGCAACGGCCCAGGGGTGGCTTCGTCCACTACTCGATGCCCGTCGGGGTGAAGTCCGCTCCTTGGAGACGCTTATCCATGTCCGTCATCGCCGAAGATAGACCCAAACACGCCAAACGAGCCACGCATTCGATCGCCATGATCGATGGCAATGAAGCCTGTGCGTATGTGGCGTATCGCCTGAACGAAGTCTGCTCAATCTTTCCCATCACGCCCGCTACCCCCATGGCCGAGCTGGCGGACCAGTGGTCCAGCGAGGGCCAGAAGAACCTATGGGGTTCTGTGGTGGACGTCATCGAGATGCAGAGCGAACTTGGCGCCGCAGGAACGCTGCACGGCGCTCTGCAATCCGGTGCATTGGGCACCAGCTTCACCTCCTCGCAGGGGCTGATGCTGATGATCCCGAACATGTTCAAAATCGCCGGCGAGCTCACACCGTGCGTGATCCACGTGGCGGCCAGGGCGATGGCGGCCAATGGCATCTCCATCTTCTGCGACCATCAGGACGTGATGGCGGTTCGGCAAACCGGCTTTGCCCAGCTTGCCTCCAGTTCGGTACAGGAGGCGCACGACTTCGCCTTGATCGCCCAGGCCGCAAGCCTTAAGGCGCGGATCCCGTTTCTCCACTTTCAAGATGGGTTCCGCACCTCGCACGAGGTGAACAAGATTGAGCTTCTTTCGGAGGACCAGATGCGCGCCTTGATCGACGAAGAGGCGATCCTCGCTCACCGGTTGAGGGCGATGAACCCCGACAATCCGGATATCCGAGGCACGGTGCAAAACAACGACATCTATTTCCAGGCGCGCGAGACCATCAATCCGTTCTATGCGAAGTGCCCGGAGATCGTGCAGGGCGTGATGGATCAGCTCGCCGCATTGACCGGGCGGGCCTACAGGCTGTTCGAGTACGCGGGCCACCCTGAGGCCGAGCGCGTGATCATATCGATGGGCTCGGGCGCAGAAACCGTACGCGAGACGGTCGAATACCTGGCAAAACAGGGCGAAAAGGTCGGAGCAATTCAGGTGCACCTCTTCCGGCCGTTCTCGGTCTCTCATTTCATTCAGGCTCTTCCCAAGACCGTCAGGGCCATCGCCGTGCTGGATCGCACCAAAGAGCCCGGTGCCTCCGGAGAGCCGCTGTATCAAGACGTCCTCACGGCGATTTTCGAAGACCTCGGACCTCGGACCTCGGACCTCAGACCTCGTATCATCGGCGGCCGCTACGGACTTGCCGGCAAGGAGTTTCACCCCGGAATGGTCAAGGCGGTTCTGGACGAACTGCTAAAGGACAAGCCCAAAAACCACTTCACCCTGGGCATCGAAGATGACGTGGCCCACACCAGCCTCAGTTACGACGATGGGTTCTCCGTGGAGTCTCCCAAGGTTCATCGGGCATTGTTCTACGGTCTTGGAGCGGATGGCACCGTGGGCGCCAACAAGAACACGATCAAGATCATCGGCGAAGACCCAGAGCGCTTTGCCCAGGCATACTTCGTTTACGACTCCAAGAAGTCGGGCTCGCAGACCGTGTCTCACCTGCGCTTCGGCCCGGAGCCGATCCATGCGACCTACCTCATCCGTGCGGCGCAATTCGTCGGCTGCCATTCGTTCGGCTTCATTCACCGCATGGACATCTTGGAGCGTGCGGCTCATGGCGCGACCCTTCTCCTGAACAGCCCCTACGGCCCAGATGAGGTCTGGGACTATCTGCCAAGACCGCTGCAACAGGGGATCCTCGACAAAGGGATCCAGCTCTATGTCATCGACGCCACAGCGGTTGCCCGCGAGACCGGCCTAGGCTCGCGCACCAACACGGTCCTACAGACCTGCTTCTTTGCCATCTCAGGGGTTCTCCCACGTGAGAAGGCCATCGCCAAGATCAAAAAGTCGATCAAGGACACGTACGGCAAGAAGGGCGGGGAAGTGGTGGAGATGAACTTCAAGGCCGTCGACACCACGCTCGAACGGCTTCACAAGGTCTCGATTCCCACCCAGGTCACCAGCAAGCGCGAACTCCTTGAGCCGGTTTCAGGCGATGCGCCCGAATTTGTGAGGTCGGTGACGGCCGCGATGGTGGCGGGGAAGGGGGATCTGCTTCCCGTCAGCAAACTCCCGATCGACGGGGCATATCCCAGCGGAACGACGAAATACGAGAAGCGCAATGTTGCCGATTTCGTGCCGATCTGGGATTCAGGGCTGTGCATTCAATGTGGCAACTGCAGTGTGGTGTGCCCGCACACCTGTATCCGTAGCAGGCTCTTTCACGAAAGCCGACTGGCCGAGGCGCCAAAGGGGTTCCAAAGCTCGACGATCGATGCCAAGGGCTTTCCGGAGACGCGCTACACGCTCCAGATTTATATGGAGGACTGCACGGGTTGCGGACTCTGCGTTGAGGCATGCCCGGCCGTGAACCTCTCGGACACCAGCAAGAAGGCGATCAACCTGGTGAAGAAAGAGGGCCAGGAGGTCGATAACCGCAAAGTCCTCGAGTTCTTCGAGACGCTTCCCGCCAACGACCGCGCGCGCGTGGATTTCTCGACGATCCGGGGTGCGCAATTCCTGGAGCCCTTGTTCGAGTTCTCGGGCGCCTGCGCAGGATGTGGCGAGACCCCCTATGTCCGGCTGCTCTCTCAGTTGTTCGGCGATCGCATGATGGTGGCCAATGCCAGCGGATGCTCTTCGGTGTTTGGCGGTTGCCTTCCGACCACCCCCTGGACCCGCAATCACGAAGGAAGGGGTCCGGCCTGGGCGAACTCACTCTTCGAAGATAACGCCGAATTTGGGCTCGGCATGCGCGTCGCCGCCGACCGGCACCTGGAGCAAGCGCACAGGCTGCTGCACGAGTTCGAGCGTGAGATTGGCGAAGTCTTGGTGGACGATCTGATCCACGGTCCCCAACGTATGGAGTCGGAGATCCGGCTTCAAAGAGCGCGTGTTGCCGAGCTAAAGGAGAAGTTGAATGAACTTCTTGATCCGACCCTCGCCCATCGCTCTTCGCCCTTCGCTGCGCCTGAGTCGGCTTCAAGACTGCGAACTCTGCTCGCCCTCGCCGACCACCTGGTTCGCCGTTCGGTCTGGATCGTTGGCGGCGACGGCTGGGCCTATGACATCGGCAGCGCAGGCGTGGATCACGTGCTCGCGGGGGGTCGGGATGTGAACCTCTTGATCCTCGATAACGAGGTGTACGCCAACACCGGAGGCCAGCAGAGCAAGGCGACCCCGATGGCCGCGGTGGCGAAGTTCGCCAATGCCGGCAAGCGCGCGCCGAAAAAGGACCTCGCGCTTCAGGCGATCGCCTATGGAAACGTGTACGTGGCCCGAATCGCGCTCGGGGCGAACCCGCAGCAGGCACTAACGGCGTTCCGTGAGGCGGAAGCCTATCCGGGGCCGTCGCTGATCATTGCCTATGCCCACTGTATCGCGCACGGCATCCCCATGCAGCAGGGCTTACAGCAGCAGAGCCGGGCGGTGCACTGCGGCTATTGGCCGCTGATCCGCTACAACCCGGAGGTCCGGGCATCGGGCGAGAACCCGTTCTTGCTGGACTCCGCGAGGCCGACGAAAAACCTGGAGGATTACACGGAGAACGAGCTTCGCTACAGGATGCTGAGGTACACGAACCCGGAGCACGCGGACAGCATCTTCGAAGCCGCCCGCGACCAAATCCAACGCCACTGGAAGCTCTACGAGCAAATGGCAGAAATGGGCTAGTTCCCGTTATTGCTACCCACTCCTGCCGCGGAGATCATGGCCCATGCGGCCTGATGGAGCTCCTGATAGGTGTCAGCGTCGTAGGCCACCGTGTAGCCGTTCACCCGTCGCACGCCGATCAGCCGCGCCGCTTGGTCGGCTTCTTCGGATCTATTGCATTCGAGTTCGACGGTCCCGGGCAGCTTGGGGAGCCAAGTTTTGAGCGACTTGGCTCGCAGGCAACCGTCCTTCGCAGCGGCCTCGATCAGGGGTAGGGACTCGCAGGGCTCCAGACACAAGCCGCTGTAACGGCCGATGCCATGCTTCACCACTGCCGTGGCTACGCCAGGAAGCAGAGCAGCGGCCTCGTCGCAGCCGGCTTGATCGCTGCTCACGCAGACGATCGGTACACCGTAAGTCGCCGCGACCCCTGCGCTCAGACCGATCTCTCCCACGTCTTCGCCGTTGATCTTCAGGCGGTGGACCACCTTGCCCGAGATCGTGTGCTCCATGATGCCGCCCGCCGTGCCGGCTTTGGCGTGATAGCCGATCAGCATCGCCGCGTCGAAGCTTGAGCCCACGCCGATCATCATGCCGTCGGTGCCCGCGCCGTGGCCCGAAACCATGCGTGCGCCGGGCTCAAGCCTATCGACGAGGATGTTCTTGCTGTTGCCGTGAGAATCGCGCAGCACGATCTCCTTCGCGCCGGCATCTTTCGCGCCGCGGATGGCGGCATTCACGTCGTCGGTCATGCGCTCCCGGGCGAACTGGAAATCGTAGGTGGAAGGGTTCGGCCCTCCGCACTGCGACCAACTGACGAGCCCAGTAATGCCCTCGATGTCGACGGAAATGAAGACCTTCATGGGTAGGGAGGTTACCGGAATGCTCCGCTAATCCCCCAACACCGCCCTAGCAATCACCACCCGCTGGATCTCTGAGGTTCCCTCGTAGATTTCCGTGATGCGCTGGTCGCGGTAGAGGCGCTCTACCTTGAACTCCTTCATGAACCCGTAGCCGCCGTGGATCTGCAGCGCCTTGTGGCAAACCCGATGCGCCATCTCGCTGCAAAAGAGCTTGGTGATCGCCGATTCCTTCGTGTGCCGGAGGTGCTGGTCCTTCATCCACGCGGTGCGGTAGAGCATGGTCTTGGCCACTTCGACCTCGGTTGCCATGTCCGCGATCATGAACTGCAGCGCCTGAAAGTCCGCCAGCCTTTGCCCGAACTGCTTGCGGTCTTTGGCGTACTTCACCGCCTCCTCAAGCGCACCCTCGGCGATGCCGACCGCTTGCGCCGCGATGCCGATACGGCCGCCGTCGAGAGTGGTCAGGGCGACGTTGAGGCCCTTGTTCTCAACCCCCAGCAGGCAGGAAGCGGGAACACGGCAGTTGTCGAAGACCATCTCAGTCGTACTGCTCGTTCGGATGCCTAGCTTGTTCTCATGCTTGCCGACCTTGAAGCCAGGTGAAGAGCTGGGGAGGAGGAAAGCGGAAACTCCCTTGGCGCCCTTGTCCGGATCGGTCTGAAAGAACGCGATGATGGCATCAGCGATCCCGCCGTTCGTCGTGAAGTTCTTGGTGCCGTTCAAGATGAAGTCGTCGCCATCGCGGACCGCTGAAGCGTGAAGCGAACCGGGGTCGCTGCCCGCGCCGCCTTCCGTGAGCGAGAAGCAACCGAACCACTCGCCGGTGGCCAGCTTGGGAAGGTAAGTCTGCTTCTGCTCCTCGGTGCCCCATTTGACGATGGTGTCGTTGACCAGGGAGTTCTGCACGGAGACGCCCACCGAGGTCCCCGCGTCTACCTTGCTGAGCTCGATCATTACGCCCACGTAGGCGATCGCGCCCAGGTTTGTCCCGCCGTACTGTTCCGGCACCGTCATGCCTAGGAAACCTAGGGCACCAAGCTCCCGCAGGGCCTCAAGGTTGACCTCCTGCTTTTCGTCCAGTTCCTGGACCGCAGGCTCAAGCCGCTTTTCGGCGAACTTGCGGGCCTCGTCCCAGATCAATTGATGTTCTTCGCTAATCGAAAAGTCCATGTGCGCCTCACAACGAGTGAGTAGTATTGGAGCCTATTTGGGAGTGCGCGGGCTTGCCCGCGCCTTAACCCGACTTCACCAAGATTCTGTCAGGTCCGGCTCTCCGAAAGCGCGGGCAAGCCCGCGCACTCCCATACCTATACTTCCTGTGCCCGATGATCCTGGACCCAATCCTGAATATAGGTAATGATCGCGCTCGGGTCATCTCCGGGGCCGAAGAGCTTTCCAACGCCTAGATCGGCTAGCGTTTCCTGGTCCTTGGTCGGGATGATGCCCCCGCCCGTGAGCAGCCGGTCACCGATCCCCTCCTGCAGCATGAGCTCTCGGACCCTCCTGAAGTGCGTCATGTGGGCCCCGGACAGAACCGATAGCCCGATCACGTCGGCGTCTTCTTCGAGGGCCGCCGCCACGATCGCCTCAGGCGTTTGCCGAAGGCCCAGATAGACGACCTCCATGCCCGCTTCGACGAGCGACCGCGCCACGACCTTGGCGCCACGATCGTGCCCGTCCAGCCCAGGCTTGGCGACGACGACTTTGATCCTCTGCTTCGTTGCTGTCATTCCAGTTTCCAATCTCGTCCAAGGCTCCCACAATCAGGGGCCCGTAGCCGCAGGCTTCAGCCTGCGCACACGTCATTCCATTCCCTCAATAGAAAGCCGTCTCCCGATACTCGCCGAACACGCGGATGAGCGTTGCCGAGATTTCGCCAAGGGTGACGTAGTGCCGCGAACAATCGAGCAGATGCGGGATCAGGTTCTCCTTGGTCCTCGCGGCCCTCTCGAGCTTGTCGAGGCGGTCCTTTACGGCCACGTTGTCGCGGCTTTCGCGCAGCGCCTTCAAGTTGGCGATCTGCTCGCGTTCGACCGTCTCGTCGATCTCAAGCAGCGGAATCTCCAGCTTCTCATCCTCATGGACGTACTCGTTCACGCCCACATGGATCTTGCGCTTGGCCGAAAGAGCCTTCTGATACTCGTAAGCCGACCTTGTGATCTCACGTTGTGGGAAGCCGTTCTCGATGGCCTTGACCATCCCGCCAAGTTGCTCGATCTCGGCGAAGTACTTCTCGGCCTCATCCTCCAGGTCCCGCGTCAAGCGCTCAACGTAATAGGAGCCGCCAAGCGGATCGGCGACGTTGGCCACGCCGCTTTCAAAGGCGATCACCTGCTGAGTGCGAAGTGCAATCTCCACGGCCTTGTCTGAAGGAAGCGCGAGTGCCTCGTCCATCGAGTTCGTGTGAAGACTCTGGCAGCCACCGAGCACACCGGCGAGCGCTTCGAGCGCGGTGCGCACGATGTTGATCTCTGGCTGCTGGGCCGTGAGGCTGCAACCCGCCGTCTGAACGTGGAACCGACAGAGCCAGGATCGGGGGCTGGTCGAACCGTACTTCTCCTTGAGGTGCCTGGCCCAAATCCTGCGCGCGGCCCTCAGCTTGGCGATCTCTTCGAAGAAGTCGAGGTGGGAGTTGAAGAAGAAGGAAAGGCGTGGGGCGAAATCGTCGACCTTCATCCCGGCTTCGAGGGCGTGTTCGACGTAGCAGAAGCCGTCCGCGAGGGTGAATGCAAGCTCCTGCGCCGCGGTGGCTCCCGCCTCCCGGATGTGGTAGCCGCTGACCGAGATCGTGTTCCACTGGGGCACGTGCTCCGCGCAAAAGGCGAACATGTCGGTAATGAGCCGCATGTGAGGCTCCGGCGGGAAGATCCACTCCTTCTGTGCGATGTACTCCTTCAGGATGTCGTTCTGGATGGTTCCTCGAAGCTTGGCGAACGGGATTCCGCGCTTCTCGGCGTTCGCCAGAAACATCGCGAATACCCACGCGGCAGGCGCATTGATCGTCATCGAGGTCGAGACCTTGTCCAGCGGGATGCCGCCGAACAAAACCTCCATGTCCGCCAACGTATCGACCGCAACGCCTGTCTTGCCGACCTCGCCCTCGGACAGCGGATGGTCGGAGTCCCAACCGTAGAGCGTTGGGTTGTCGAAGGCCGTCGAAAGGCCGGTCTGTCCTTTTTCCAGCAGGAATCGGAAGCGCTCGTTGGTCTGGTGGGCGCTGCCGAAGCCGGCAAACTGGCGCATCGTCCAGAGCTTTCCGCGATACATCGTGGGGTGGACGCCCCGGGTGTAGGGGTATTCGCCCGGCAGCGGAAGGTTCTCTCCCAGGTCCTCGTCAGACACGTCGGACCGATCGTAGACCGGCAGAAGCTCTCGCCCCGAAAGGCTCGTGAAATCGGCATCTCGCGTGGGAGCGGCCTTTCCGACCTCGTCGTCGATCTTCATTTGCGCCATGGTGAAACTCTACGTTACTTTACGGGCTCGATACGCACCTTCGCACACGCTTTTCTCACAAACTCGTATGGGGAGCCGCCCGTTTTCGCCAGCTTTGCGGCTTCTTTGGCAATGGCGGCGTCCGCGCCGATGGTACTGTCGAAGGCCGTCCAAAGCTCCTTTTGGATGGACTGCCTTATCTCTTCGACCAACCGTCTGGCTCTCATCGCCTCGTGTCGGCCGGAGCTGATCAGCTCGCCGGCTTGCTTTTCTATCTCGGCTATGACCTTTTCGATGCCGGAAGATTGCTGAGCGCTCGTCGCGAGCACCGGCGGAGCAGGCTTATCGGGTCTAGGGCCGCTCAAGCTGAAGAGGAACCGGAGGGACTGAAGCGCAGAATCTATTCCGGGAAGGTCTGCTTTGTTGACGACGATCAGGTCGGCCGCTTCGATAATCCCAGCCTTGAGAGTCTGAATCGTGTCTCCCGTGCTGGGCTGGAGGACCAGCACCACGATATCCGCGCATCGCAGCACGTCGAGTTCCGCCTGGCCAACCCCAACGGTCTCGATGAGGATGCGGTCCATGCCATAGCCTTCGATGACTTCGGCGACGTATGGGGTCGAAGGCGATAGGCCTCCGTGGCCCTCGCGCGATGCGAGCGACCGGACGTAAATGTCGGGGTTCCCGACCAGGGCGTCCATTCGCACGCGGTCACCCATAAAGGCGCCACCGGTGAACGGGCTGGAGGGATCGACGGCGATAACGCCCACCTTGTGGCCCTTACCTGCCAGACCTAGAGCGATTGCAGAAGTCAGGGTGCTTTTGCCGACGCCAGGGGGCCCCGTGATGCCGATTCGAACTCCTTTCCCAAGCCTGCCGTCCAGGGCCTTGCGAAGGGCAGGGAAGAGGCTGGGGTCATTCTCCACACGGGTAATCACCCGCGCCAATGCCAGCCGGCTCCCGGAGAGATAGGCGTCGACGAGCTCGTTTGAGAGGCTCTGCGGGTGGATGGGGGTGGGCTTGGAGCTTTTCACGTAGGCCAGGGTTCTGCGTCGCCGCAGCCTCATTGACTATGCCTTTGGGAGCAAGGGCAAGTCAAGCGTGGGTTGGCTGACGCCGCCAACCTTCGGCTTTCACGAAAAAGTCAAAATGACCCGTAACCTTGTGACGACACTTGTCGTCAAACTCAAATGACGACAACTGTCGTCAACGCGCCGCCCGGGTTCAGCCGGCAAGAGCCCGCGGCGGTCGGAGGAAAAATGCTTCGACTCAAACTGACACTACGCGCACTTGGCGCCATCGGCATACTCGGCACCGTGGCCTTGGTCATGGCCCAACAGATCGCCTCGAAAGAGACCGGCGGCAACGGACCTCAGAAGGCCACGGGCTCCCGCTCCAGAGCCGGGGGAGGAGCGGCGATCGTCAACGGCAGGACTTACAAACGGATGGAGTCCGCTCACCCGGGACCCTGGAAGTTTGAAGCGCCCACTGCTGCACAGCACGTTCTCAAATCCTGGATCATAAGTGAAACCAATCGCCTGATCGACCTTGCAAAGGCCCAGAGCCAGCCTGAGCGCGTTCAAGGGATTATCGAGGCTCAGTGCTACTACATCTTGACGACGATGCGACCCGACGAGCAGAAGCACGAGATGTACGACGTCTGGAACGTCGATGTCTGGCAGGCGGGGGGCAAGTGGGACCACGTCACAAGTGCCCCATCCTTGGTCAACGCCCTCGCCAAGATCGAAGCCAAGCAGAACGCGACGATCAGCGCCATCTGGGACAAGGCTCGCGAAGACCACATGCGGCCCTACATGGAGCTCAGCCGACGAATCACAAAGGAAGTCGGAAACGATCAGGTGCGCCATCACCAACGGTATACCGAGGAGCTTCGCAAGCTGCAAGGCGAGAAGTCGAAGTCGGACGTTGCGACGGATCGCATGACCCGATTGAGACCAGCCCTCAACGCCGTCTATGGGCAGCTCAACGCTGCCCAAAAGCGAGAGTGGGACCGGATCCTCGTCAACTTCAACCAGGACGTGCTGTCGGCATATCGCGGCGAGGCCGTCAAGCTTGGCGTGGCAACCAAGTAGTTCGCTTTCACTCTGACCCATCACCTAGACCAGCAAGAAAGGCCCGGCGGTAGCCGGGCCGAAGACCTCAAAGAAGATGAACAAGAACGAACGCTTGAGCCTCGGCGCCTCGGAAGCCGAAGTGCTGACCTATATCGCGAGCCATCCTGGCGTCACCGTCGGCCAGGTGGCTCAGTACTTTGCTTCAGCCAAAGGTTGGGTGCGAACCACCTTGCAGACGACGATGGATCGCCTCCTGGCAAAGGGCCTTCTTCGGCGACAATCCGGGGAAGGCATCGCCCGGTATGAGAGCACCATGAGTTCTGAGAACATCCGAGAGGGGTTGGTGAGCACCTTTGTCGAGGGCACGTTGGGCGGCTCGCTTTCGCCTTTCGTTGCCTATCTGAGCGGCGGAGCGAACATAACGGAGCAAGACCACGCGGAATTGAAGCGGTTGGTCGAGGAGTTGGACAGGAGGAGAGGGAAGTGATCGAAACCTCGGCTGTAGCTCTACTTGGAGCAGCGCTCTCAGCTTCTCCGTTGGTCCTCTTTGCGCTCGCGTCGGGGCGATGCCCGAAGCTGTCGCCTCGGTTCAGGCTTTGGTCCGGACGCATTGCGTTTCTCAAGCTCCTGCTCGGGCTGCTTCCGCTCGGAATCTGGATTCAGACCCGAGTTCCCGTTGGGTCCGGAACGGGCAGCGACACGCAGACCCCAATGCTATGGGCTTTCCTTCTTTCAGTCTGGCTCTTGGGCGTTTTGGCCGTCCTGGGGGACATGGCCTCCTCTGCGATGAGAACGAGAGCGGTGGTCCGTTTGGCCAAGCCTCTCGCGGTTCAGCCCGAACATGGCGTCCAGTTCTTGGAGGTTCAGGGGGCGGCTTGCCCCATGGCCACCGGGTGGCTCCATCCAAAGCTACTGTTGCCCCCCAACTTCGATCAGCAGGCACAGCAGTCCGCCGTTCAGCATGAACTTGCTCACGTTCGCCATGCCGACTTGGTCTGGAGCGTCTTCTACCGGATCGTCTGCGCGGTGTTCTGGTTTCACCCGCTGGCCTTCGTCTTAGAAAGGGAAGTACACCTTTGGCAGGAGGTCGTTGCAGACCAGTCGGCATGTATGGCAGCGGCAACATCCCCTGCCGAACACGCCGTTCTGATTCTTGCCGCCACCCGGAATGAGCCAACCGCGCTCATCGCAACGGCCCTTTCCGGCGATGGGCGGCTCGTCAAGAGGCGCATGGAGGCGATCTTTCAGCAGGGAAGCGGCTCAAAAGCGCTTCTTCTGGCAGGCATCCTGATCGGCTTTGCCTGTCTGGCTCCAGCTTGGGTGCCCTATTCCAGGGAAGTCCGGAGCATTCCAGCCCGTTCGAGGGCTCTGGCGGAACCCATCAACGCCCCTTCCGTCGAGATGGCCACACGAGCTCAATAAGGCTACTGGGGCGAGACGTCAGCCTCGTGCTCTTTGAAGCTGATTCGGCCCAATTCAGGGGTGACCGCCACGGACGGAGTCGCCTTGGCAGCAACCTCACCGCGCTCGGCCATCTCGCGCACCCTAAGCACCCGTGCCCGCTCTTCGGCACCGGCGGTGACGGGCCACAGCGTCCGCTCAGCCCAGTGGCTCGAAAGGAACTCGTCCCAAACTCGCTTGTAGACGCTCGCAGTGGCTTGGGCAAGCTGCGCCCAGTCGAAGTCGGTCTTGAGCCGAACCCGTGCGTTGGCGTTCAGTCGGCCGGCTCGATCCGGATCCCCCAGCACCCTCAAAATCCCCCAGGCCAGAGACTCTGGGTTGTTGGCAAAGCTGAGGGTTCCAGTGACGTCGTGGAGCACGACCTCCTTCAGACCGCCTGCGTCGCTGGCGACAACCGGAATGCCCGCCGCCATGCCCTCGAGCGCGACGATTCCGAACGGCTCATAGAGAGAAGGGAAGACCGCCACGTCGGCGACCCGGTAAAGCTGGTGCAAGCTCCTGTTGGCCATAAACCCAGTGAAACAGACCTTCTCCGAGAGGCCGTACCACCGCACAAAGTCCTCGAAACGGTCTCGCTTGCCGCCGCCGACAATGACGAACTTCGCTTTGGGTTCCTTTGCAAGGATCACGCTGGCGGCGTCGAGAAGCACGTGAATGCCCTTTTCCCGCACAAACCGGCCCACATAGATGATGATCTTTTCGTCGGGCATCGCATAGCGAGAGCGATACTCGGCGAACTCGGATTGGGGCCAGTCAAACTCGAACTTGGAGGCGTCTATCCCGTTGTAGATGACGTCGATCTTGTCGGCGGGCACATCGAAGCTCTCCTGAACTTCCCCTTTCATGTACTCAGAGCACACGATAACCCGCCAAGCCTCATAGGTGAGCCAATACTCCTGTTCGTGGATGTACTTCTGAAGGTCGTTCCAAATGCCCCCGTTGCGGCCCTCCTCGGTGGCGTGGATCGTCGCGACGATCGGAAGTTGGTATTCGTACTTCAACTCCCGCGCGGCGTCGAGCGAGAGCCAGTCGTGGGCGTGAAAGACCGTCGGGCGTCCGCCAGGGCGCCAGTCCTCCAAGAGCTGTCGGACGCGGCGCTCAGTAGCGTCGTTGAGGAGCTGGATTTCATGAATGAAGTTGTCGGGCTCGCGCTCCAAGTGAACTCGGTGGACGTGGACGCCGCTGGTTTCGACCTCTTCATCGGGCGCCTGAGGCGTCGCCTTGGTGACCACATGAACCTCGACACCCGCTTTGACCAATTCACGGGAAAGCTCAAAAACGTGAGGGCTGATGCCGCCGACGATCCTGGGAGGATATTCCCAGGAGAGCATCATCACGCGAATCGAGTTGTCGGCCATGGCAGGTCACGCTTTGAGCCGCAAAGAGAGAGATTCAGGGCGCAAACCGTGGCTCAGAGGGTACCAGAGAGCAGGGAATGGGAGCCTAACCAGAAAAGGCCATAATAATGATTATCAGAAAGAACAAGGGAGCCCGTCTTGCTCCAATTGGCGTAAAAGGCGTATACGACCCATACGTCCTATCGGGCCTACCTATCTTGTGGATGGCCGCGCTGGATCTATCCCGCAAAGCCGTCAGCTTGATACGCGCGCATGCGGTCCTGGAGTTGGTGGGCCGCGCGGTCGCACTGGCTGATTGCGTCATCGAGCGAAAACTCACCCGTTCGGCCCGCCTGGAGCTTCTTGGCCAAGATCACGGCGCCTGCCGCCACGCCGATCACGGCGAGGACGGGAATCCAGGGAAAGGTGCCCTGTCGATCGCAGGTGCACGAGGTGTCCGAATGCATGTGGCCGTTCGATGCAGACATTTGTCTCTACTCCAGTTTATGACGCTATTCCCATTGTCGGTGTTTCTTTGCGTCACTTGAGGGGGTCTTTTGCCTGGAAACTTTCATCTTTTGCGGTGTTTGGCGCGCACCTCGTCGCGACGTCAAGAGCCTCGCTAGGTCTCCGGAAGACCCTGATTTCTGGAGCCATGTCGCTGCGAACGGTACAATCCCCGCGCATGCTTGACACCCTGACCAAGCGCATCACAGGGATTTTCTCGGGCCTTCGACGCAAAGGAAGGCTCACCGAATCGGACGTGCAGGACATGCTCCGGGAGATTCGCGTGGCGCTCCTTGAGGCCGATGTCAACTTCCAAGTCGCCAAAGACTTCATTGCCAAGGTCAAAGAAAAGGCGGTCGGCGAGGAGCTCTTTAGCAGCCTGAGCGCCGACCAGACCCTGATCCGGATCGTCCGCGACGAGCTTGTCGAACTCCTCGGCGGAAAGGACGCCGACACACGCTTCAATTGGGCTTCCGAGCCTCCGACGGTGGTGCTTCTATGCGGCCTCCAGGGCTCCGGCAAGACCACCACAGCCGCAAAGCTCGCGCTCAAGCTCCAGCAGGAGGGCAAAAAGGTCATGATGGCGGCCTGCGACATCCAGAGGCCCGCCGCAGTGAAACAGCTTCAAGTCCTGGGCGAGCAGGTCGGGTCCGAGGTCTATGCCAAGCTGGACGGAACCAAGCCGGTTCAGATCGCCCAGGAGGCCTTGGCCCGTGCGCGGCACATGATGGCCGACGTCTTGATCGTGGACACGGCAGGCCGCCTCCAGGTCGACGAAGACCTGATGCGCGAGCTTGGCGAGGTTCATCGCAGCGTCAAGCCCAGCGAGACCCTCTTGGTGGTGGATTCCACAACGGGCCAAGAAGCCGTTAACGTCGCGAACGCTTTCCATGAGCGGGTTCCGCTCACGGGTGCGATCTTCACGAAGCTGGACGGCGACACTCGCGGCGGCGCGGTGCTCAGCGTTCGAGCCGCAACGGGTGTTCCCTTGCGCTACATCGGCCTTGGCGAGAGCACCGATGCTCTCGACGCTTTCCATCCCGATCGGATGGCTCAACGCATCATCGGCATGGGCGACGTCCTCGGCATCATCGAGAAGGCCGAGATGGCGATCGACAAAGACGATGCCAAGCAGCTTGAAAAGAAGCTCCTCGGCGGAGACGGCCTCGACTTCCACGACATGCTGCAGCAGTTTAAGACCATGCGCAAGATGGGGCCGCTCAAAAACGTGCTAAAAATGGTTCCCGGCCTCGGCGCGCAGATTTCGGATGAGCAGCTGGCGAGTCTGGATGAGCGCCGAGTGGACCGTATAGAAGCGATTATCCTCAGCATGACGTACCAAGAGCGCTCTCAACCGGATATAATCAATGGCTCGCGGCGAAGACGCATTGCGCAAGGCTCGGGAACGAGCGTCGAAGACGTTAACCAATTGCTTCGACAGCTCTATGAGGCTCGCAAGCAGATGAAGCAGTTCGCCAAGATGCAGGCGCGGTTCAAGAAGTTCGGAAAACGCCGAAAATGACGGCCGCGTGAGATATCGGGAGAAGACACACGAGTGGTAAAGATCAGATTGAGGCGCATTGGCGCAAAGGGCCGCCCGTTCTATCGGGTCGTGGTGGCCAAATCGACCGCGGGACGCAATGGCGCCTTCATCGAGACGTTGGGGACCTATAACCCCATCGTCAAACCCACGCACGTGGAAATCGACGGAGAACGAGCGATGCACTGGCTGATGCAAGGCGCGCAGCCCACCGAAACGGCGGCTCGTCTGCTGAACAAGACCGGCGTCCTGGAACAGTATTTCGCCCAGCGGCCCGGAGCAAAGAAGGACTACGCGTTCTTGGACAAGCGCACGGCAGCCACGTCGGTACGATCGGTGATGGACAAACAGTCTGAACCCAAGGCCGAAGCCGCTCCGGTGGCCGCGGCACCGGTCGCAGCAGCCCCAGAACCTGCGCCGGCCCCCGAGCCCGAAGCGGCGCCTGAACCCGCGGCCGAAGAGCCCGTCGTCGAAGTGGAAGCGGCCGCCGAAACCGTTGCTGACGCCGAGCCTGTGGCCGAAGCAGAGCCTGAGGCTCCCGCCAAAGAGGCCTAACCATGAAGTACGGCAACTTAGTTGAAGCTTTGGTCAAGGGCATCGTCGAACAGCCAGACGAAGTGCATATCGACGAGGAACTCACCGGCCACACCCGGACCTTCGTGGTCCACGTGGCTCCCGAAGACGTCGGCAAGATCATTGGCAAAAGCGGGCGCGTGGTCTCGGCGATCCGCTGCGTGGTCAGCGCCGTTGCGGCCAAGGCCCATGAGCGCGCGTTCGTCAAGATCCCCACGGAGTAGCCTCTGGGAACGATCAGGATCGGCCGAATCGTAGGCGCCCAAGGTCTGAAGGGCGAAGTCAAGGTGGAACCCTTGACCGACTTCTTCGAGCGGTTCGATCCGGGAAAAGTCCTTACCATTCAAGGCGCCGAGCATGAAATCCTGGGCGCCAGGCTCCAAGGTGAGCGCCTGGTGCTCCAGATCGAGGGGGTTTCGGACCGAACGGCCGCGGAGAAGCTGCAGTGGGAGTACCTTGAGGCCGACGAGGACCTGGATGTCGAACTGGACGAAGACGAGTACTTCACCGCCGACCTCATCGGTATGCGCGTGGTGACCGAGGCAGGCGAGGTGCTGGGCGAAGTGGAGAAGGTCCTTCCCTACCCCGCTCATGACCTGCTGGTTGTGGACGGCATCATGATTCCCGCCGTGAAAGAGTTTGTGAAGCAAGTGGATTTGAAGGGCCGCCGAATGGTGGTTCACCTGATCGAAGGCATGCGCTAAGGGCATACTGATTGCGGATTCTGGATCGCCGATTGGGAAATCCGGATTGGGGATTGCAGACCTCAGACTCCGGGTCTGAGATCTGCAATCTGAGATCTGGGATTTTAGGCTCGAACTGATAGGATTCACCATGTTTCTCGACCAAGCCACCGTCGAACTCACTTCCGGCAAGGGGGGCGATGGCGCGGTGACGTTTCACCGCGAGAAGCACGTCCCACGCGGCGGGCCCAACGGCGCGGATGGCGGCAAAGGCGGCGACGTCTGGCTGATCGCGGACCGCAACAAGCGCACCCTCTACGACTTTCGCCTCCACGCACGGATCAAAGCCGAATCGGGAGGCAACGCCCACGGCAACAAGAAGGGCAAGGACGCGGTAGACATCGAGATCCACGTGCCTGTTGGAACGATGATCTTCGATTTCAATTTGGGGTCCGAACTCGCCGACTTGAGCTTCGATGGCGCCCGCTACAGAGTATGTAAAGGCGGGCGGGGCGGCCATGGCAACATGCACTACGTGAGCAGCGTACGCCAGGCCCCGAAGATCGCCGAAAAGGGCGAGCCCGCCGAGGAGCGCACGGTCAGACTCGAGCTCAAACTTCTGGCGGACATCGGCCTCGTGGGGCTCCCAAACGCCGGCAAGAGCACCCTCATCAGCCAGATCAGCGCAGCCAAGCCCAAGATCGCCGACTACCCGTTCACGACCCTTGAACCCAATCTTGGGGTCGTGAGCCTTGGGGAGGAAACGTTCACCGTGGCCGACCTGCCAGGGCTCATCGAAGGCGCCCACGAAGGCCATGGTCTGGGCGACCGCTTCCTCAAACATGCCGAGCGCTGCGCGGCATTGGTGCACGTGGTCGACATCCTGCCGATCGACGGCTCAGACCCCCTGAACAACTACGAGCTAATCGAATCTGAACTCAAATCCTATGCCGAGGAGCTTTGGCGCAAGCCCCGTATCGTCGCGTTGAACAAGACGGACCTCATGCTGGAAGGCGCCGCTGAAGACGTGGCAAAGCGGTTTGAAAGTGTCGGCCATCCGCTCTTTCGCGTCTCTGCGGCTTCCGGTTCAGGCATCCAGCCCCTTCTCTACGCGATGCTGGAGACCCTAAAATCTCGGCCCGCCTCCGAGCCCGTTCGGATAGCCATTCCCACGCCGGCAGCGCAGGACGATGATGCCTGGGAAATCGTCGAGCAGGATGGCATCAAACAGGTGCTTGGCAAGAAGGTCGAGCGTTGGGTGGCTATGACCGACATGGAAAGCGATGACTCGGTGCGGTACCTTCACAAGCGCCTGGAGCGCTTGGGAGTTATCGAACGGCTCCGCGAACTTGGCGCAGAGGAAGGGGAAACAATCTTGATTGGGGATTGGGTGTTCGATTTTTCGGACGAAGCTTGAGCATGAGAATCGGAATTTTAGGCGGCACTTTCGATCCTCCGCACAGTGGGCATTTGGCCCTTGCGGAGGCTGCACTGTCACAGCTCCGACTCGAAGAAGTGCTGTTTGTGCCGGCCCACAAGAACCCCGCCAAGTTGGATCAGGCCGTCACACCCGCCAAGATGAGGCTTGAAATGGTCCGGCTCGCGATCCTCGGTAGGCAAGAGTTCAGCGTTTCGGATATCGAAGTGGTGCGGCGAGGTCCCAGCTACGCCGTCGACACCATGCTTCAACTGGCGCAGGCGAGCCCCTCCGACTACTGGTTCCTGATGGGAGCGGACGCTCTTAAGGGCCTCCCAAACTGGAAGCAACCTGAGAAACTTATCCGTCTTTGTCGTTTGGGGGTGGCTGTTCGCGCTCCTGACCAGCCGGATGAAGTGATTTCCAGACTGCCTGAGGCGTTCCGCTCAAAGGTGGACATCATCAAGCTGAAGCCACAGGACGTGTCATCATCGGAGATTCGCGAGTACGTTTCGCGGGGCCTCGGCGTTGGGCAATGGCTGCCGGAGGCGGTGCAGAGTTATGTGCTGGAGCACAAGCTCTATCGGAGTTGAATGACCTCAAGAGAGAAAACAGACAAGATCGTAGAGTTCGCCGACGACATGAAGGCCGAGCAAATCGAGGTTCTCGACGTTCACACGAAAACCTCAGTCGCCGATTTCTTCGTCATATGTGGTGGGACAAGCGATCGGCATGTTGAGTCCATCGCCGACCGTGTGGCCGAGAAGCTGAGGGACCTGAAGGTGCGGCCCCTTCGTGTGGAGGGCGCCCGCAGCGGGTGGGTCTTGCAGGACTACGGCGACGTCTTGTTCCACGTCATGCGCGAAGAGCAACGGCAGTTCTATGATCTGGAGACGCTTTGGACGAACATGAAGCCCGACCCGAGCCTGGCGGAATAGGCCCCTCCGCTCCCAACTCGCCCCTCGAGGGAAAGGTCGGTGAGCGCAGTGAACCGGGTGAGGGAGAGCGTTACAAGGACCAGTGGAACCAAGTCCTCAAGCTCGCTCAATCCTTGGAATCTGCCCACGACGGCGTTGTGCGGCAGGCTCTTGAAGAAGCGCTCGATGCCAAACTCAAAGCGCTCAGAGCCCAAACGAACCTCGCCGACCCCAAGGCGGCCAAGCATCCACGTCTCGCGCGGGCCCTGACAGCCCTCGATTTCGCGGTTCCAGAGCCAGAGCCGGAACCTGAGCTTCCCGAGATTCCCCTAGCAGCCGAGCCCGCAGACCCCGAACAAGTGGCTCAGGCGGAAGCTCTCCTAAGGCAAGCGCGCGTTCATTCCATGCGCGGCGACCACAATGGAGCACGTTCGCTTCTCGAGCAAGCTGCAAAGGTTGCCCCGCAGTCGGGTGCGGTTCTGGAAGCCCTTGGAGACGAGCTT
This sequence comes from Armatimonadota bacterium, assembly GCA_016223145.1. Taxonomy (NCBI): domain Bacteria; kingdom Bacillati; phylum Armatimonadota; species Armatimonadota bacterium. The sequence goes on from JACRPN010000005.1 coordinate 96,549, forward strand.
CAGGCCCAGGGCAAAAAGCGCCCCGCCATCGAGATGTACAAGCGTGCCATCGCACTCTCTCCTGGCAACGTCGGACTCGAAAAGAAGCATGCCGACCTGGTCTTCAGCGCCTTTGCAGCTTCTCAGGTTTACGTGAGTTCAGCGAGCCAGGCCGAAATGGCGGCCAGCGCCAAAGCAGCCGTCGTGATGTCGATCATCCTGCCGGGCCTTGGGCAGGTCGTTACCGGACGGTTTGTTGCAGGGGCACTCTGCTTGATTCTGTGGCTGGGGGCGTGGGTCGTTGCCGGAGTGATGGGCTTCGGAAATCTCGGCGCGGCGATGACCGGGAAGCCCTTCAACGGCCAGCCGCCCAACTACATGATCTTCTTGCCGGTGGGTTTGGCGCTTCTATTCCACCTGTATGCGATCGTGGACGCCAATGCGGCATCGAAACAACAGGCCCGCAAGAAAGTGGACCACCCCAAACCGCCAACCAACCTTCCGTTCGAGTGACCTGGCAAGTTTGCCAGTCCTTTTTTGGACGGGGGGACTTATTGGCTGATCCTGTCACAAATGGCAGGGCTGGGACAAATACTTATACGAGGGCAGTCGCTCTCAGGCCCTGTTGTTGGGCGAAAGGAGCAAAATGAAACGAATACTGATACTCGCAGCCGCATTTGCGGCGGGGCAGGCGGGCGCAGCTGTGCTGGTTGCGGCCGAATCGTCGTACCAGTACATCGACGCGACGGCTGCGACGATGTATGGCGGTTCTACCGCTGGATGGGAAACGACCGGATACGATGACTCAGCTTGGTTCACGGGAAACGCCGTGTTCTCAAACTCGACCGGCATCGATTCCAACCCCACGCAAACCGCCTGGGACGCGGACTACGATCCCAAGCTAAGGCACACGTTCACGATGGGAAGCTCGATGGGGCCGCTGTTCGCCCACGTGGCTATTGACAACGGCTTCGATATGTACATCGATGGCGTTTGGGTGTGGTCGGCAAACGCTGAAGGCTATACCAGCTATTGGGAATACACCAAGAACATAGGTTCTTTGGGCGCCGGGACGCACACGATTGCGTTCCAGCTTGAGGATCACGGCGGATTGACCGCGTTTGACTTCCAACTGGACACGGTGCCGGAACCCGCCAGCCTGGCCGTGCTTGGCCTAGGCGCCGTCGCCCTCATCCGCCGGCGTCGATAGGCACATTGCCCAGAGGCCAAGAAGCAAAGCCTCCTCACCTTATGCCTGCATTCCACCTCGCCCCCCACGGGGAGAGGTCGGTGAACGCAGTGAACCGGGTGAGGGGGCACATTCCACCTCGCCCCCCACGGGGAGAGGTCGGTGAACGCAGTGAACCGGGTGAGGGGGCACATTCCACCTCGCCCCCCACGGGGAGAGGTCGGTGAACGCAGAGAACCGGGTGAGGGGGTGCCCACACCCTCTCGCACGAACCCCGGAGCGCTTAGCGCTCCAGGCTCTCTCTCGTCGCCCGCAGCTCCCGGACCAGCTCCATCTGGCTGGCGGTCGTCGTCAAATCGCTACGCGTGCGCTCAAGGACCGCGCGAAGCGCGTCGCACGTTCGCCGAAGGCCGCAGGTCATCGCGTCGGAGTAATCGAACGTGATCAACTCCTCGTAGATCGCCTCCATGTGCCCCAGGATGCGCTCAGCCTCTTCGGGTCTTCCCTGCCGGATTTCGTCGAGAACGAATCGGCGGCACTCGCTGGAGGCCTCGCCCATGCCGTTCAGGTAGCTCATCGGGAATGCGCCCAAGTCCTCGGGTGTCGGATATGGCTCTTTCTGCACGATCGCCATCACTGCAGCTGCCTCGACCATCTCCTTCTCGGCGTCGTGCAGGAACCCGGCGTGCAGGATCTCGGGATAGGGCTCCAGCGCCACACGAGCCTGCTTCGAGAGCGCCTTGGCGTCTTCGAGCAGGGCCCTGGCTTGCGTCCATTGTCGCCGATGGATATGGCGGATGCACTTCGCGCTGGTCTGCGTCAGACTCCTGGAGAGCGAAAGCCCCGCCTCCCGCGCCGCGTGCATAGACTGCGCCGTGCTTCGCACGCCTTCGACGATGGTCTCCCACGTGTTCTCGCTCATGATAGGAACCCTGCCTCGCGAAGGCTCCTGTGCTGGCCCTCTCCGATGATGATGTGGTCCAGCACCGGGATGTCCAGCGCGCGCCCCAATTCTACAAGCTTCTTGGTGAGCTCGATGTCCTCCGGGCTGGGGGTAGGGTCGCCGCTGGGGTGGTTGTGCGCCACGATCAAGCTCGAGGCCCCTTCCCTAATAGCCTCCCGGAAGACCTCTCTGGGCCCCACGATCGAACTCGTCAGGGTTCCGATGTGGATCGTCGAAACCTTGAGGATGACATTCTGGGAGTCGAGCAGGACGGCGAGGAAATGCTCTCTCTTTTCAAAGCGCAGCCAGGAGAGCGCCTCCGCGACGACGTCCGCACAGCTCACCTGGGTCAATGGGCCTTTGAGCGCATAATTCAGTCTTCGGCCGAGCTCGATGAGCGCCATGCAGCGGGCTGCTGCAAAGTCGCTGACTCCAGTTGCGGCAAGCTGGTTGGCCGAAAGGTCGCCGACGCCGCGCAGCTTCTGGAGCGATGGCGCCAAGGTGCGGGCAACCTGTTCGGTCCGGTCTTGGTCGGATTCAGATTCGGCAAGGCCAAGGGCGAGCAGGTCAAGCAGCGACATCCCGGCTGGCCCCAGCGTCTTGAGCCTGGAATAGGGGGTCTCGGTTAGAAATCGCTCACGGTTGTCAGCCATGGGTCACACCGTCCTAAGCGCCTGCCGCTGAGCCGCCCCTTCCGGCGCCTCCACCCACACCCCGTCTTCCTTCAAAAGTGCGATCAGCTCAGAGACGCCCTGCTCCTGGGGGATGCCGTGCTTCACCGGCTCCTTCTTCCTGTACAGCGTGATCTTCCCTCCCGCCGCCCCCACGTACCCGTAATCCGCATCCGCCATCTCGCCAGGACCGTTTACGATGCACCCCATCACAGCGATATCGAGCCCAACCAGGTGTCTGGTGGCCTCGCGGACCTCGTGCAGCACCGTCGGCAGGTTGAACTTGGTCCTTCCGCAGCTCGGACAGGCGATGTATTCCACCTGCGTTTTCCTCAGTCCCACCGCCTGCAGAATTTCGTAGCAGACCGGAATCTCGTTCGCGGGGTCTTCAGCCAAAGAAACGCGAATCGTGTCGCCAATTCCCTCGTTCAGCAGGGTCGCGATGCCTGCCGTCGACTTCAGACGGGCGTAAGCCCCGTCCCCTGCCTCCGTGACGCCGAGGTGGATCGGATAGTCCATACCCTCGGTTTCCAGCCGCATCGCGAGGAGCCTGTTCGCCGCGAGCATGATCGGCACGCGGCTGGCCTTCATCGAGATCACGATGTTCTGGAAGCCGTGCTTCTCGCAGAGCCGCAGATATTCCAGCGCGCTCTCCACCATCCCTTCGGGCGAGTCGCCATAGGTGACCAGTAGCCGTTCGGCCAGAGAGCCATGGTTCACACCGATGCGCAGCGCGGTCTTATGGGCCGTGCAAGCCTCCAGCACCGGCACCAGCTGCTCCTCGATCTCGGCGCGCTGGTCGGCGTGGTCCTGCTCCGCAAACTCCGACCTCCCGGTGGGCTTCTTGAATACGAACAGCCCCGGGTTAATCCTCACCTTGTCGGCGTGCTTGGCGGCCTCTGCGGCGATCCCCGCGCCCTGGTGATGGACGTCGGCGACCATTGGCACAGGACCATAGTCCTTCCGAACACGTCCCGCAATTTCGCCAAATGCGTCGGCTTCGCGGAGTGTCGGCGTCGTGATTCGAACGATCTCTGCGCCTGCCTTGTGCAAAGCAATGACCTGCTCGACGCACGCCTGGACGTTGAACGTCTCTTCGGTGATCATCGTCTGCACCACGACGTGCTGCCCGCCACCGATGGTGACGTTCCCAACCCGCACGGCCCGGGTGTTTCGGCGAGGATAGGAGGTCTGGAGGTTCATAGGCGTCGGATCTTAGTCGATGAAGCCTCTCCATGATGCCACATGGCAAGAGCTTGTGCCGCGAGCGTTTTGCTTCTATACTGACTGCTGGGCATGGGGGCAAACGAACGAAATGAGCCGGGGTTGGAGCGAATTGGCGAGCCCCATAAATCGGAGTTTCTTTGGCTGGCGAAGGGCTGTTTCGTGGATTGCTATGCTTCGAACGACCACGTGCTCAAGGTCTTTGTCCCATCCCAAACGGTAGCGCGGCGCTACGCCGACATGGGGATCCACCTCGGAAGAGTGTCCTGGTCCTTGGCGCCAGGCAACCCGCTGAAAGCGGCGCACCTGCACCGAAAGAGGGCCCTCGGCAGCGCTGAACGGTGCTGCCGCGAGTTTCCTGAATTGGCGGCGATTGTGGATTGGAACACCGACGAGGCCGCGACAGTGCCCTTCGCGACCGGCCCTAAACGATCTGTGAAGACGGGCCCTTGGGTGCTCCAGAGGAGGGCGCGGACGTACCGGGAGATCCTCCGGGAGCGGCCAGAGAGCGAGGCACTGGCCTCGCTGAGGCGGGTCGTTGAGCTCGCCAAGGAGCTTGAGGCGCATAAGGCTTCGGCCCGCGTCTGTAATTTCCTCGATAATTGGGGCGAGGTGGGCGGAGAGCCGCGCTTCCTGGACATCGGCGACTTCGACTTCGATCTTGAAGCCGGGCTCGCCGGGGAGACCCTGGAACGGCTGCGAGGGCAAGATTCCTTTCGCGAGCTGAAGTGGTCGCACCCGGCCTTGGCCGCGCACCTGGAGTCCTTGATCGACGACGCCACCCACCACTCACCTCAAGGCCCAAACCCGTGCTATGCTCAAGCCCTCACTGCGGAGGAATTGAGTGAAAGCCTATTCGCCAGACAAGATTCGTAATATCGCCATCGTGGGTCACGGCGGCGCCGGCAAGACCATGCTCGTCGAGCATCTTCTCTACACCGCCGGCGCAACCGACCGCGTAGGCGCCGTCGATGCCGGCACCAGCGCAAGCGACTTTGACCCCCTTGAGGTCAAGCGCAAGATATCGATCAGCGCCAGCGTGCTGCCGCTCGAATGGCACGGCCACAAGATCAACATCATCGACGTTCCGGGCTACCCCGACTTCATCGGCGACCTTCATGCCGTTGCCCGAGTCGTCGAATCGATGGTCATCGTCTGCGAGGCCAAGGCCGATCTGGACGTTGGATTCGACAACGCCTGGGAGATCGCCGAGGAATATGGCCTCGCCAAATGCATTTTCGTCAACAAGCTGGAACGCGACAACGCCGACTTCGACGGCCTCATGACGACTTTGAGGGGCCGATTCAAGCAGCGGGTCGTTCAGGTTCAAATTCCCATGGGCAAGCAGGCCAACTTCAGCGGCGTGCTCGACCTGCTCTCCATGAAGGTCTACAAAGGCAAAGACCGCGGAGAGGAGATCGGCGAGGTCCCGGCCGAGTTTGCGGCCGAAGCCGAGAAGCTGCGCGAGATGATGATGGACGCAGCGGCTGAAGGCGACGACGACCTCGCCATGAAATACCTCGAGGGCGAGTCGTTGACTGAAGACGAGATCGAGCACGGTCTGCTCGTCGGCGTCGAGACCGGCAAGGTGGTTCCCGTCCTCTTGGGCTCTGCAGCCACCGGCGTCGGCACGGCAAACCTACTAGAACGCATCATTCACGAGCTTCCGTCACCCGTCGACGTGCCCAAGAAGATCGGCGACAAGGAGTTCAAGGGCGATCCCGCTGCCCCCTTAGCGGCCTACGTCTTCAAGTCTACGGCTGACCCCTATGTGGGCAAGATCAACTACGTTCGCGTGTTCAATGGCATGCTCAAAGCCGATGACCACGTCTACAATGTGACCCACGAGCGCGACGAGCGCCTTCACAACATTTACTTCCCGCACGGGAAGAACCAAGAAGCTGCGCCCCAGGTGCTCGCCGGCGACATCTGCGTCCTGGCGAAGCTCCAAGACACCCATACGGGCGACTCGCTGAGCACCCAGAAGGACAAAGTCAGCATTCCGCCGGTCGAGTTCCCTGAGCCAATCTACCGAATCGCCATCCATCCCGTGAGCAAGGCGGACGAGGACAAACTGGGCCCGGCTCTGACCAAGCTCTTGGAGGAAGACCCGACGCTCCGATATTCCCGCGATCCAAACCTGCACCAGGAGATCTTGGAGGGTATGGGCGACATCCACCTCGACACTGCGATCGAAAAGCTCAAGACGCGCTTTGGCGTGAACGTCACGACCGAAGACGCAAAGGTGCCCTACAAGGAGACCATCAAGGCCGCGAGCAAGGCACAGGGCAAGCACAAACGGCAGACCGGCGGCCGCGGCCAATATGGCGACTGTTGGGTGGAGCTTCAGCCCGTCTCACGCGGGGAGGGCTTCAGCTTCGAGAACAAGGTCGTGGGCGGTTCCGTCCCGAAGAACTACATTCCTGCCATCGAAAAGGGCTTGCGCGAAGCCCTCGAACAGGGCTTCCTCGCCGGCTACCAGGTGGTGGACGTGAAGGCGACCGTCTATGACGGAAGCTACCACGAGGTGGACTCCAGCGAAATGGCGTTCAAGATCGCCGGCGCGCTCGCGTTCCGCAACGCCGCCGAAAAGGCTCAGCCGACGATCTTGGAGCCTGTGCTGAACCTGGATGTGGACGTCCCCGACGAGTGCGTGGGCGACGTGGTCGGCGACCTGAATGGGCGCCGTGGGCGCCTGCAGGGCATGGACCCTATCGCTCCCGGAAAAACCAGGGTGCGCGCTCAGGTCCCGATGGCGACGATGATGCGCTACGCGCTCGATCTTCGCTCGATCACCAAGGGCCGCGGAAGGTTCAAGCAGACGGTCTCGCATTACGACGAGCTGCCGCATCTTGAGCAGCAAGCGCTGATCTCCGAGTACGCCAAGCTCAAAGCGGCGATGTCGGACGCGGACCACTAGCCATCAAACAGAAACGCCCTCCCTTTGCTTCAGCGAGGGAGGGCGTTCTTCTTTGAGGCCGGGGGTGGCACGGGCTACTCGTTTCCAACGTACTCATTAGCAACTCCCCGGGACCCCAGAAACCCAGTGCACGTGCAGCGCGTAGCTCGTGCCGGCGAAGGCCTCTCAGCCCTGTCGTCGACGCACAGTGGCCCTTAGGGTCGCAAGGAACCCAAGGAAGCATCCCACGGCAATGACGATGCCCCAGCCACGATTCCAGAGGTTGTCTGCTCGGACCACGCTAAATCTGCCGATGTAGGTGTCAGGCTTCCAGGCCATGAGGATTCCGATGACGCAACCCATGAGGGTCATGACGGCAAGATAGACGCCGTACCCAGGGGTTTCTTGATGCACGGGAGATGCCTAAGCCACAGCCATCGCCGGCATCGGCGCTCGCCTCGAAACCTCGATCGAGGGCCCATCCGGATCCACCCATCGCAGCTTCATCCGCCAAGGGTCGACTTCTTCGAGCCTGAGAACCCAAGGCTGATCGTCCTTGGCTTCCAGAACGATATAGGAGTGCCCTTCGATGGCCACGATCGTGTAGCGCCCTTCGAGGTTCATGCCCGAGTCCATGAAGCGGAAGTGAAAGCCACCGTCGGAGTCAAAGCGCATTTCGGAGTGCGACTGCTCGGGCAGCACGCCCCACTTCCCGGTCAGTGCACGGCGCAACGGCGCATAGGTCCTGTTCCATAGAGTCTTGTATCGATCGCGCTCATTCAAGATGACGGACATCAATTCGTTCATGGCCTTCTCCAGTTTGTTCAATGGTTGAAACGCTTCTGCGATCCAAAAACTCACAGGGGCGGGTCCTTGGTCCCAATCTTTGTTTCCGCTCCTAAGCAGGAACTCATGGCCTCCAAGGTCGAGTACGCGCTGGCCGTCCAGTCTGGCACGCCGCCTGGAACCAGACCTAAGAGAACTGCCGGCTTTCGCCAAGCCTTCTGGATCATCGGGCTTTCTGGCACGGGTCTTGAATCCCCTCATTTCCGTACCAGTTCCCTCCCCAAAAAGACAGAACGACACTTTCATGGATCCTGTCCATGAATTTAGGCTCCGAAGGCAACTTCGGGGCCACTTTTTTTGCCTTGTCCTTCTGAAGAGGCGTCGGAATCTGAAGGCGCTCAGCAGGCCAAGAATCCTGACATAAACTTCCACTATAGCCCCGGGCAAGTATCTCTTCTTTATTGAAAGGTATCTTCTACCCGTGAATCAAGGAGGCGGCGTGCTTTGATAGTAGGCGTGCCGATGGAGCTTTCAGCCGAAGAAGCCCGAGTCGCTCTGACTCCGGACAGCTGCAAGGCTCTCATCGATAAAGGCTTTAAGATCATCGTTCAATCTGGCGCCGGCGTAAGGGCCGGTTTCTTCGATCCCCTTTACGAAAGTGTAGGCGCCCAAGTCGTTCCCGACGCGAAGTCCGTTTTCGACGGCGCGGATCTGGTAGCGAAGGTTCTCCCACCCACCCCGGCTGAGGTCAAGGGACTGAAGCCCGGCTCGATGGTGCTGAGCTTTCTCTACGCGGGTTCAAACAAAGAAACGGTCCAAGCGTTGGCATCTGGGAAGGTCACCTGCTTCGCCATGGAGCTCATTCCTCGCATCACGCGCGCCCAAAGCATGGACGCGCTGAGTTCGATGAGCACCATCGCGGGCTACAAGGCGGTTCTCAAGGCCGCCGATGCCTTGCCCAAGTTCTTCCCCATGTTTATGACGGCGGCGGGCACCCTTCCCCCGGCCAAAGCCATCGTGCTTGGCGCGGGCGTTGCGGGCCTTCAGGCCATCGCTACCTGCAAGCGCCTGGGCGCCATCGTCGAAGCGTTCGACGTGCGACCGGCGGTCAAGGAGCAGGTCGAGAGTCTTGGCGCCCGCTTCGTTTCGATGCCTGAAGTCACGGCGGAGGGCGAGGGCGGTTACGCCAAGGAACTAAGCCAGGACCAACATGCCAAGGAACTCGAGGTCATTGGGCAGAGGCTCGCCAAAAACGACATCTGCATCACGACAGCCCTGATCCCAGGGCGGGCGGCCCCGGTGCTCATCACAAAGGACATGCTCAAGAACATGGCTCACGGGTCGGTCATCGTGGACCTTGCCGCGGTCGCAGGTGGCAACTGCGAGGCAACGGTTCCCGGCAAGACGGTGGTCGTGGACGGTGTGACCATCATGGGCCCGCTGGACCTGCTCTCGGAGATGGCGCCGGACGCCAGCAAGATGTACGGACGCAACATCCTCGAGTTTCTGGTCAATCTGGCCCCAGGAGGCGAGCTGAATCTGAACATGGAAGACGAAATCATTAGCGGCACGATCGCCATCCACGATGGAGCGATCACGCACGAATCCGTCAAGAAGGCGGTCGGGGAGGTGGCGGCATGAGCGCCTCCCTGCTCGCTTCCGTCAGCGAGGGCGCCGGTGTCTGGCCGCTGATCGCGGTGGTCACGGTCTTCATCCTCGCGATCTTCGTCGGCCTAGAGGTCATCTCCAAGGTGCCCCAGGTACTCCACACGCCGCTGATGTCCGCGACGAACGCCATCCACGGGGTCATCCTCGTTGGCGCGCTTCTCATCCTGGCAAAGGCGGAATCCACGCTGATGCTTGTCATCGGCACGGTCGCCGTGTTCTTCGGAACCATGAACGTCGTTGGAGGCTACGTGGTCACCGACCGCATGCTTGAGATGTTCAAGCCGCGCAAGAAGGAAGGTGGGAAATGAGCCCCGAGTGGATTGATGTTGGATACCTTCTCTGCGCGATGTGCTTCGTGTTTGCGCTCCGCCTGATGAACCACCCCCTCAGCGCCCGAAAAGGCGACTGGGTGTCGATGGTCGGCATGGTCTTCGCGCTCGGCGCCACGTTTCTGATGTTCCAGAACGTGGCCAGCATCAACATGATGCTGATCCTGGGTGCGGTCGCGCTTGGCGCGATCATCGGCGCGGGCTCGGGTCGGAAAGTCGCAATGACCGCCATGCCGCAGATGGTTGCTCTCCTGAACGGTCTGGGCGGCGGCGCGGTCGCATTGGTGGCGCTCTACGAGTTCCTCGAGGCAGGTGCAGCCTTTGCCGATAAGCCCCCTGTTCAGTCGATAACCACGCTCCTCAGCGTGATCATCGGTTCGATCAGCTTTTCGGGAAGCATGATAGCGTTTGCCAAGCTCCAAGAGCTGATGACGGGCCGCCCCATCTCCTTCCCGGGGATGAAGGCGTTCAACGGCCTGCTCGTGGCCGGCTCTTTGGCCTTGGTCGTCCTGATCTTCGCAGTGCCGGCTACCTTTGCGACGCCGATGTTCTTCCTGTTGCTGATGGCCGTCTCGCTGGTCCTTGGCATCACGGGAACGATGGGCATCGGCGGAGCGGACATGCCGGTCATCATCTCGCTGCTCAACTCGTTCACGGGCTGTGCGGCGGGTCTTGCGGGCTTCGTTCTAATGAACACGGCGCTGCTGATCGGTGGCGCATTGGTCGGCGCGAGCGGTCTCATCCTCACGCTTGAAATGTGCAAGGGCATGAACCGGTCGCTCGCGAACGTCATGTTCGCCGGGGTCGGGTCAGCCGTAGCGGGCAGCGGCCAGAGCGCTTTCGCGGGAAGGCAGCCGAAGAGCTACTCGCCGGATGATGCGGCAATCTCGTTGGCCAACGCTTCGAACGTGGTCATCGTGCCCGGATACGGTATGGCCGTGGCCCAGGCGCAACACCAGGTCAAGGAGATGTGCAGCAAGTTGCAGGCTCGCGGCATCGACGTGAAATACGCCGTTCACCCGGTGGCCGGACGCATGCCGGGCCACATGAACGTACTGCTCGCGGAAGCCGACGTGCCTTACGACCAGCTCTATGAGTTGGAGACGATCAACCCGCTGTTCTCGGAAACAGACGTGGTGCTCGTCATCGGCGCCAATGACGTCGTCAACCCGGCGGCGCGCTACGACAAGAGCAGCCCGATCTTTGGCATGCCGATTCTCGACGTGGACAAAGCCAGGCTCGTGCTTGTGAGCAAGCGCAGCATGGGCGCCGGCTTCGCCGGTGTCGACAACGAGCTCTTCGTCATGGACAACACCCGCATGGTGTTTGGCAATGCGAAGACCACGATCCAGGCTATCTCGTCGGCCTTAGAGAACTACTGAGGCCAACAGGCGTGGAAGCCAAATAGGACCTATACGACTTTTACGTCTTATAGGTCCTATTCTTCTGGAAGAGAAGACTACAGTTCGATCTTCCTTATCCGAATTTGCGGGACCGGCAAGATCGTCCCGTCCTTCTTCAGCGGCGTATTCGACTTCCCCACCATTTCCTGCAGGAACCGCTCGGTTTCCCGGACGTAGTCCTGCACCTGCTTCTCGAAGTCCGCTCGCTGGTCCTCGATCTGGTCCAACAGCTTGATGATGATCTCGACCCCGGCCAGATTCACGCCCATGCCCTGAGTCAGCCTTTGAATACGCCGGACGCGCTCGATGTCGCCCTCGCTATAGAGCCGATTTTTGGCAGCCACACGCGAGGGCACCACCAGTCCGAGCCGCTCATACTGCCTCAAGGTCTGGGGGTGGACGCCGCAGAGCTGGGCCGCGACACCAATCATGTAAACGGGATGGTCCTGCGCTCTCATCGCTCTGCCTTTGCCTCCGTGAGCCTGGCGATCTGCTCAAGCAGCCGCTTCTCTTCGGCACCAAGCGACTTGGGCACCGTGATCTTCACCCGAGCCATCAGGTCGCTTCGGCCTCCAGCCATTCGCGCGATTCCCTGGCCCGCCAAGCGAAAGCTCTGGCCCGACTGAGTGCCCGCCGGGATCCTCATTTTGAGCGGCTTTCGGAGCGTGGGAACCTTGATCTCTCCGCCAAGCGCAGCTACGGGATAGGGCACATTGACGTCGACCTCCAAGTGGTCGCCGACGACCTGAAACTCGGGGTGCTTGGCCCATTGAATGACAACGTAAAGATCGCCGGCCCGCCCGCGCAGACCGCTCGAGCCCATGCCCGCAATCCTTAGCTTCTTGCCCTCCTGAATGCCCGCGGGCACCGTGACAACCACTTCGCGCTGCTTCGGAAGCGTGGTCACACGGCCATCCGGAGTCTGGACCGCGTCCATCGTCTGGTAGACCAGCTTCCGCTTCGTGCCCGAATCGATTTCCTCGAGGCTGACCTCTATGGTCTTCTCAAGATCGCGGGGCTGAGCGGTCTTCATCTCCTCGCGGTGACGCGCCGCCGCCTGAGGGTCCTCGACCCCATAAGTGTAGGTCCTGGCCCCTCGAGCGCCACCCATCCCACCAAAGATCTGTTGGAAGATGGACTCGAAGTCGCCCCCTCCGCCGCCGACGAACTCGAAGTCTTGGAACCCTCCGGCGGTCCCGGCGCCTGGAATGCCGCCGAACTTCTGCGCGGTCTCCCAGTGATCGCCATACTGGTCGTAAAGCTTGCGCTTGTCCGCGTCGCCCACTACGTCGTAGGCCTCTTGCACCTCCTTGAACCGGTTTTCTGCGGCCTTGTCGTTGGGGTTCACGTCCGGGTGGTACTTGCGAGCGAGCTTGCGATAGGCGCTCTTGATGGTCTTTTCGTCCGCCTTTCGGTCCACCCCGAGCACGTGATAATAGTCCTTGGCCATCTTAAGTCCCTAACGCTAAAGTACCTAACTCTATAACGCTCAAGTAGGCCCTTTGGTTTCGGGGCCCCAAGACATCCTGGGCCGGGCAATGCCGAGACTCAAGCGCACACGGTCAAGAACAGGTACTGGAATACCGAAAATCCTGGTGTGGAATTGGATGTCATTGCGCTTAAGATCGCGAGAAACGAGAACCTGCCCGCCCTAAAAACCATCTTGACGCAGGTGCTTGCCCTAACCGACAACCCGGACGCCTCGTGGCGCGACCTCGAAAAGCTGATCCAACAGGACCCCGCTATCTCGGCCAAACTCCTGAGAGCCGCCAATTCACCCTATTACGGTGGCCACAGCGTCGCGTCGGTGGCCCGAGCCGTGACCGTGCTTGGGTTCGACGTGGTCCGCAACCTCATCATTGCCCTTTCCTACCAGCAGATGGTGGGAACATCCAGCCGATCGGCGTCTTTCGACAAGATGGCCTATTGGCGCCACTGCGTGGCGACGGCGACGGCAGCCAGGATCGTCGGCAAGCTGAAGATGCCCTCCAATGCCGAGGAGCTTTACGGCTGGGGCCTCATGCACGATATCGGTCTGCTCGTCCTTGAAAGGCATGCGCTCGTCGAGCTTGAATCGGCCTGCAAGGCAGCCAAGGCCAACGCATCCTCGATCGATGTGGAACTCAAGGCGGTTCTCGGCTATGACCATTCCAGCGTGGGTGCGATGTTGGCCGAAAAGTGGAATCTGCCGTCGGGGATGAGGTCGGCGATCGAGTTCCATCTCGAACCCGAGAGAGATACCAAGCACATGGAGACCACCATCGTTGTGTCTATCGCCGATCAGATCGCCCGGCGCATTGGCTACAACATGCTCGGGGTCAAGGAGGACATCGAGATTAGCACGCAGTATCTTGCGGCCCTCGACCTTGCCGAGGACCAGCTCGATGTGATCGAGCAGGTCGTGCTCTCAGAGGTTCAGAAAGCTGAGGCGGGTTTCGAGCAACGAGCGGCTGCATGAACCGAGTACGCTGACGAGCGGCCATGCACGAGATCATTGAGCCGTTTCGCATCAAGGTCGTCGAGCCCATCCGTTTCACGCGGCGGGAAGAGCGCGAGGAGATCCTTCGAAGCGCCCGCTTCAACCCGTTTCTGATCGACGCGGAGGACGTGCTGATCGACCTCCTTACGGACAGCGGCACGAGCGCGATGAGCAGCCAGCAATGGGCGGCGATTATGGTCGGCGATGAGAGCTACGCGGGTTCAAAGAGCTTCCTCAGGTTTCGCGACAAGGTTCAAGAGATCTTTGGGTTCAAGCACGTCATCCCGGTCCACCAGGGCAGGGCGGCCGAAAAGATCCTGATGAACCTGGTCGGGGGCAAGGGCAATCGCATCCCAAGCAACAACCACTTTGACACGACGCGCGCCAACGTCGAGTATTCAGGGGCCGAAGCCGTGGACTTGGTCACAGACGAGGCAAAGGACATCGACTCGCAATACCCCTTCAAGGGAAACCTCGATCCCGGAAAGCTGAAGGCGTTTCTTGAGTCCAATAGCGGCCATGTCCCCCTGGGGATGCTGACCGTGACCAACAACACGGGCGGCGGCCAGCCCGTGTCAATGGCCAACATTCGAGAGGTCTCGGCGCTCTACAGAAAACACGGCGTCCCCTTCTTCATCGATGCCTGCCGGTTCGCGGAGAACGCTTGGTTCATCAAAAAGCGCGAACCCGGATACGAGAACAAGTCGGCCCGTGAGATCGCCCAGGAGATGTTCTCCTATGCCGATGGCGCGACGATGAGCCTCAAGAAGGATGGGTTCGGCAACATCGGCGGCTTCCTGGCCCTCAACGACGACACGCTCGCCGACGAGGCGCGCAACCTGCTCATCCTTGTCGAGGGCTTTCCCACCTACGGAGGAATGGCGGGGCGCGACATGGAGGCGCTCGCCGTGGGACTCGACGAGACCCTCGAAGAGCGGTATCTGGAGTACCGCGTCCGGACCGTTCAGTATATGGCCGACCACCTCCTGGAAAACGGCATCAGCGTCATCCAGCCGCCTGGGGGCCACGCGGTCTATGTGGATGCCAAGCGCTTTTATCCTCAGATTCCGGCCGAGCACTTCCCCGCCTGGGCCTTCACCTGCCAGCTCTACTTGACGGGAGGAGTGCGCGCGGTCGAGATCGGCTCAGTCATGTTTGGCCGACACCTACCAGAAGGGACTCCCCTTCCTTGCATGGCCTCTGGGATGGATGAGGGAGGGGCAGACGGAGAGAGATCGGGGATCGCTCCGCCCGGCGGCCTGGAAGTCCCTGCCGAAAAGGAGCTGGTGCGACTTGCGCTGCCGCGGCGTGTCTACACGCAAGCCCACGTGAATTACGTCTGCGAGGTCATCGCCGAAATGCACCGGAACCGGGACACGGTTAAGGGCTACCGCTTCCTGAAGCAAGCGCCATTTCTCCGGCACTTCACGGCTGAGATGGCACCGCTCTAGTCCCGGTATCCAGATGGGCAGCACCTAAGCTGGCTATACTGGAGCCTATGAAGCTTCAATGGCTGTTGGCGATCGTCTTGGCTCTGGCCGTCTCGGTGGGCTGCAAGGGCAAACCTTCTTTGGTGGGAGACTGGACGGGGAGCATCACCGTTCAAACGATGCAAGTCGGAATGGACTTCCATTTCGACAAAGACGGAACCGTCAAGCTCACCCAGGACGTGATGGGCAGAAAGTCCGCGCAGATGGGCAACTACAAGGAGTCGGAGAAGTCCTTCACCTTCACGGCGACCTCCATGGAGGCCCCTGATCTGCCCAAGGCGATGGTGGACAAGGTCAACGAAGGCCTCAAGAAAGACCCGAAGACGGTCACGTTCGACATCGTCTGGAAGGACGAGAACAGCGTCGAGATCAGCCAGCGTGAGGCCACACCGCCACTGGACCAGAAGATCGCCCTCAAGAGAAAGAGCTGAGAGCGACGCCGGATTCTGACCATGCAGCAGCCTTCGAAAGAGGACTTCTTAAGGGCGACGTCTGGTGGCATGCGGATGCCGGTTTGGCGTGACGTCCTTGCGGACGTCGAAACCCCGCTCAGCGCCTATTGGAAGCTGGCCAGCGACGAGACATACAGCTTTCTGCTCGAATCGGTGACGGGCGGCGAGAACCTGGCCCGCTACAGCATCCTTGGCGCACGGCCACGGGTCGTCCTGCGAACCAAGGACCGCAAATACAGGCGTATCTCGCGCTCCGAAGAACAGCACGGCGATCTACCAGAGGGCAAAGATCCTCTTTCCTTGCTCGAACAAGAGCTTTGCCCGGGCACTTCAGACGGCGCCGGTGTGGTGTCGGTCCCCGGCATGCCCAAGTTTGTCGGCGGCGCCGTGGGGCTCATCGGCTACGACCTGGTCCGCTTCCTGGAGCGTCTGCCTGATCTGCAGACCGACGACCTGAACCTGGATGACATGGCGATGATGCTAACCGAGTCCATCGTCGTCTTCGACCACGCCAAGAACGTTATCCGGGTGATCGTGCTCGCCGAAGGGACGGCAGAAGGCTACGAGGCGGCCTGCGCCGAGATCGAGAGGGTCCTGGCTCGGCTCAGGCGGCCCATGCCCGACCTTCCCGGCAAGATCAGCGCTCAGCACCCCCCAACAAGCAATCAGACCCGCGAGGAGTTCGAGGAGAAGGTCCGAACCGCGATAGGCTTCATGCAGCGCGGCGACGGGATCCAGGTCGTGCTCTCGCAACGCTTCCAGACCCCCTGCGCCAGCCATCCGGTTTCCGTGTATCGCGCGCTTCGCAGCCTCAACCCCTCGCCCTACATGTTCGTCTTGAGGATGGGTGATTTCGATCTCGTGGGAGCTTCGCCCGAACTGCTGTTCGGGCTTTCAGGCGACACCGCGCGCGTGAGGCCGATTGCGGGCACCCGCTGGAGGGGAGCAACGCCCGATGAAGACCTCGCTCTTGAGAAGGAGCTTTTGGCCGATGAAAAGGAGCGAGCAGAACATATCATGCTTGTCGACCTTTCGCGAAACGACCTCGGCAGGGTCTCCGAATTTGGCTCCGTTAGGGTCAACGACCTCATGGTGGTCGAGCGCTATAGCCACGTGATGCACATCGTCAGCGACGTGACGGGAACGCTCACGAGGAACCGCAGCGCCTTCGATCTGATCCGGTCGGCGTTCCCCCACGGGACCGTTTCCGGTGCCCCTAAGGTGATGGCGATGCAGATCATCGAGGAACTCGAACCCACCCGTCGTGGGTGCTATGCGGGGGGCGTCGGCTACATCGGCGCGAACGGCGACATGGATATGGCGATCGCCATCAGGACGATCCTGATGAAGGGCGGCAACGCCTACGTGCAATCCGGAGCGGGTGTCGTATTCGATTCGGTGCCTGAACGCGAGTACGACGAAACGGTAAACAAAGCCAAAGCCGCCCTGAAGGCCCTCGAAATCGCGGGCAGCGGCGATGTGTGAGGGAGGGAGCCACAGGCATCATGACGGGCCATAGGCTGATCGAAGGATGCAGGGTGTGTGGTTCCAGAAACGTCCGATTTCTTTGCGAGACGCTCACACCGAGGGTTCTCGAAGGGAGGATCAGACACTATCGCTGCGGCGTTTGCGGAAGCACCTATGTGGGTACAGCAGCTAGCCCGCAGGAACTCGCCTCCGCCTACGCCGCACGAGACCGTGGCGCGTATTACGATGAGACTTGCGCCCAGGCCGAGAGGAAGATGGCCAGGGTCGTCCAAGACCTGGCGGCTCGACAACTCACTGAGAGGGCCCTCATCGATGTCGGCACAGGAAACGCCCTGCTCCCTCGGCGGCTCATTGAGGCAGGGTTCACCAGTGTCAGCGCGCACGAGGTCGTTGGTCCTGAAGTTGCCATGCCTCCTGGGCTGGCAAAGCTGTATCGCGATTTCGACGGATCCTCCGTCGAAGACGCCTGTATGGAGGTTGTCACGCTAATCGATGTTCTTGAGCACAGTGCCGCACCGAGAGAAATGCTCTCAATGGCCCACCGTATCTTGAAGCCCGGCGGAATTCTCTACATCCACGCACCTGTCGCGACTCGATTGGACCGAATCGCCTTCCCTCTGCATCGAATTCCCGGCCTCAAGCGCCTCGCCCGAGCATGGCAGCGGAGCAGGACTTCAGTGTTTCACCTGTCGAACTTCTCGGTGGCAGCGCTACGGCAGTTGCTGGCCGAAACGGGATTCGCCATTCTGGAGTGCAAAACGATCAACGAGCTATCGTGGCCCATCGAGCGCTACGTTAGGGTCTATCTTGCTGACCCCACGGGCTCTTCACCAAAGGTCACCAAGCTCATAGCAACGATTCTCGCTCCGGTGTTCACAAGCTCACTGCTCAACAGCAACAAGGCCGTGATCACCGCAGAACGCGTTCCTGGGCCTCCATAGACGCAACCAACTTGAACTGCACCCGTGCCCGGTCCAGGTTCTGGCCCTCGCGATGGATCCGGAAATATTGGTCTCCGTTCAGATGGTCCGTGAGAAACCGGCACCCGATCATCAGCGTGATCATCTTGCCAAAGTCGAATAGCGTCTCGCGCTCAAAAGCCTTCAAATGAGAGGCTCCCTCTAAGAACCCTTCAGCGAGCGCCCGGTAAAGCGCCGCATCCACCTCGACCTTCTCAAGGTCCGTCTCGTCTTCGTCGGTTGGGCTTGTCGCCGTCCGCGCCAGGTCCCCAAAATCATAGCCCGCCAGACCAGGCATCACCGTGTCGAGGTCGAGCACGCAGACCGCCCGATCCGAGGCCACATCGAAGAGCAGGTTGTTGATCTTGGTGTCGTTGTGGGTAATCCGCTCAGGCAATCTGCCTTCGTGGAGCCACTGCAACGGCTGTCGCAACACGCCCTCCCTCGCTGAAAGGAACGCGATCTCGGGGCCGCAAGCCGGAACTCGGCCTGCTGGGTCGGCTGCAAGCACCTTCTCAAACGCTTCGAACCGCATGCCCCCATCGTGGAACCGGGGAATGGTGTCAAAGAGCCTTGGGCCAGGAAGGTCCGACAAGAGAAGCTGGAAGTGCCCAAAGGCCCTGCCCGCTTCGCGGGCCTGGGCGGGAGATTGGACCCGGTCGAAAGAACGCGCACCCACCACAAAGGTGAGGCTGCGCCAAAAACCGCCCTCAAGATCGTATGCGAACGGCCTTCCGTCCGTCGCCGGAACCACCCTTGGCACACCCAGTTCGGGGATTGATGTCCCTGAGTCTGGGCCCCCGCCCCTACCAATGTGCTCGGTGACCCGCACGATGTTGTCCATCATTTCCTCTGGCCGAACAAACACCAGGGTGTTGATGCGCTGGTGGATGACTCGTGTGATGCCGCCAGGCGAGACGTACGTGGCCAGGAACGTGTCGTTGATGTGGCCGCTACCATAGCGCTCGAACGTAATCGGCGCTTCCGAAAGCCCAAATAGGCGGGCGATCTCCCCAGGATCGGGATGAAACTCTATTCCCACAGCCTCTCCGGATAGGCGCCTCCAGCGATCAGTAACTGGACTCCTTGAACGACAGAGGGTTTGTCCTCCCGATAGGTCACCCCAAACCACTGGCTCTCGGCGCGAAGCACCCTAACTCGGGCGGAGCCCTCATCGATGGCTGACTTGATGGCGCTCGGAATATAGAACTCCGACTTCTCAGAGCCGATGCTGGCGCTCAGGAAATCGGAAAAGTACTTGCGGAACCTCTCAAAACACGTCGGGTCAAAGCCCCAGAAATTCATCGAAACGGCCTCGTCCCCGGTCAAGTGATGGGCCTTGCCGGCATCATCCATGTAACGGCCCCCCAAGCCCTCTCGTTCGATCTTGGTGACCTCCTCGATGTGGGTCAGATAGCCACTTTCGTCCACCCTGCAGAGGCCCCGAGCGACGGAGCCATGCTCGGAGAGCGTGTTCCGGAGGGTAAATCCCACCATCGCATAGTCCGGTGAGCCGGAGGCAAAGTGCCCGGCAAGAGCTTGAAACGCCCCTCGCCCATAGAAGTCATCCGCGTTGATCGCCGCAAATTGCCCGTGAATCTGATTTTCGGCAGCGAGGATGGCGTGCGTCGTGCCCCAGGGCTTGGTGCGGCCCTCCGGCAGCACGAATCCGGGAGGAAGCTGATTCAGCTCCTGAAAAGCGTAGTCGACGTCCAGTTTGGACTCAAACCGACTCCCGACCGCCTCCCGAAAATCGGCCTCGATCGAATGCCGGATCACGAAGACGACCCGCCCAAAACCCGAACGCAGGGCATCGTAGACGGAGTAATCCAGGAGCGTCTCGCCGGAAGGTCCAACCGGGTCGATCTGCTTAAGGCCGCCGTATCGGCTGCCCATTCCGGCGGCAAGGACGAGGAGCGTGGGTTTGGGTTGGGCCATGGACCCGTCCATTTTGGCTCATGCCGGCCCCAAGACACCAAGAAGCCCCCGCCTCCCACCAAGGAAACGGGGGCCACTTCAATTGGACCTTACTTGCCCATTCGGTAGGTCGTCCATTGGGCATCCATCCGGGTGTCCTGGCCGGCCGAAAACTCGAACATACAAGCGTCATCGGAGTAATCCATGAAGTTATGGATCGGGTCCAGACCTGGCCACTTCCGCCCTGTACAAGAGTCTCGTCCCTCCGGGCAACCGTACGCGGGCGACCTCTCAGCCGGCGTATCGGACACAAAGTCGTTGTTCCTAGAGCAGCCGCCCTGGAACGTGTGGTAGAGCCCCATCCAGTGGCCCACTTCATGGGTCCCCGTGTCGCCGAGGTTGTACGGCGCCGCGGTTCCTCCCGGAACCGAGGAATAGAGGATTACCACTCCGTCATTGGTCGGGTTCCCAGCATACGAAGACGGGAACGTCGCCCAGCCGAGCAGACCTCCCCCCATGTTGTTCGAATAGATGTTCAGGTCGTCTGCAGAGCCCTGGCGAAGCGCGGACTTCATCTGGGTCTCACACGTGCCGCCGCTGCAGGTGTACCAAGAGCTGTTGTTGGTGTCGCTCACACCGGCAAGCTGGAACTGGAAGTTCGGCCCATAGGCGGCGTTGAGCACCGCAATTTGGTCGTTAACCTGCTGCGAAGTGACAACTCCGCCATTGCCGCTGGAGTCGTGAATGCGATGCCAATAGACGTTGATGGTCGTCACGGCTTGCGGGTTGATTGGAGCGCTGTAGAGTTCGGCCTCGACGCGCACCATCTCCCGGAAGCTGAGGTCCTTGGTGGAACAGCGAATCTTTTGCGATCCCGCGGCGTTGGCGACATAGCCCAAGACGCTCCATGCGCCAAGGGTGCAAAGCAACGTCGCTTTCATCAAGTTCGATACATACATAGCGTTCAAATCCCTCCGTAGGGCGCCGAAACATCGGCGGTCCGGCGCATCAAGTCATTATAGTGACGATTCTCGCGAACCCAAAGACTTTTTTGTATGGAATGAAACCGGTTCTCAATCTGGCCCGGCTACATGGCTGAATCAATCACTACCGGACTGGACGCCCACCACCATGGGTTTGGCCACAGCCCAGAATGCCCACTCACTCTTGGCGCTTGATAGCGCCAAGAGTGAGTGGATAGATGCGAATGGCTACTTGCCCTCGCGGTAGGTCGTGTACATGGAGTCCATCCGCGAATCCTGCCCGGCCGAGAACTCATTCTTACACGAGTCGTCGGTATAGTCCATGAAGTTGTAGATGGGGTCAAGCCCCGGAAACCTGGTCCCGGCACAAGAATCGCGACCCGTCGGGCATCCGAAGGCAGGGGATTTCTCTGCTGGGGTATCGGCGACCGAATCATTGTTCTTTGTGCAGCCACCCTGAAACGTGTGATAGAGGCCCATCCAATGCCCGATCTCGTGGGTCGCAGTGTCACCCAGGTTGTACGGGGCTGCAGTCCCACCAGGCAGTGACGAAAAGAGGACGACCACGCCGTCGAGTTTTGGCTTTCTCCTGTAATCCGACGGGAAGGTCGCCCAGCCGAGAAGGCCTTGACCCATGTTATTCGTGTAGATGTTAAGGTCGTCCGCAGTTCCTTGTCGCAAAGCGTTCTTCATTTGGGTCTCGGCGCTGGTGCCTGGGCCGGCCGTATACCATTCGGGATTGGTGGTTCGATCCACCGAAACCAGCTGGAAATCCCATCCCCAAGGCGCGTAAGCGGCGTCGAGGACGCTGATCTGTGCAGCAATCTGGCTGTCGGGGATGTCCCCGTTCGCAATGCCCGATCCGTTGTTGATCACGTGCCAATAGACAGGGATTGTGCCGCCGGTAGCTTGGATCCCTTCGTGAGAGATGAGCTGGGCTTCGATGAACACATGCTCTTGAACCGAGAGTTCCCGGGTTCCGCAGTGCTTGGGGCTGAACTTGGGTCCCGAGGCAAATGCCACGTAGCCCAAGGTGGCCAACGCGGCCGAAGATACGAAGAACATTCCTTTGGTCATCAAGGAAAACTGCATGAGAATAGCGCCTCCTAACGTCCGCTTCGTACTACTAGTCTGAGCACGAAGCAACTCCTGTAATTATAGAGTCAGTTCATCCCAATTCCAAGACGAGAATTGCTGGATTCACCAATGACACCGCAGGTTCGCGACGTTTGCAGGAAACCGATTGGAAGGATAGACTGCAACCATGGTAGCTCTCCTCTTTGCCGGGGCTCTAGTCACTCAGGGCCTGTCTGTTCTGGACTTTGGTGCGAAAGGGGACGGCCTCGTCGATTGCACCCCTTCTTTCCAGAGGGCTCTCGATGCAGCCGCAAAGGCGGGCCAAGTTGTCTTCGCACCCCGGGGGAAGTACCTTTTTAGGGGCCACCTCAACGTGCCCGCCGGCGTGACCCTGAAAGGAGTATGGGAGTCGGTGCCAGCGCACAACGGCGTTCGCGACAAGGGACTTCCCCTCCCTACCGATGACGGAACGACCTTCCTCATCACTGAGGGAGCAGGCAGTGAAGACGGACCGGCTTTCCTTACCTTGAACACCAACAGCACCCTGAAAGGAGTGGTCCTCTACTATCCCAGTCAGGACCCAGCCGCTGAGCCCAGACCGTATCCCTATGCCGTCGCCATGCGCGGCAAGAACCCTGCGGTGCTCGACGTCGAGCTCCTAAACCCCTACAACGGAATCGACGCCAGCCAGAACGAGCGGCATCTGATCCGGAATGTCCAGGGCCAGCCTCTCAGGCGCGGCGTATACGTCGATTCGATCTATGACATCGGGCGCATCGAAAACGTGCATTTCAACCCCTGGTGGAGCATGCAGCCGAAGCTGTTCCAATGGCAGATGGCCAATGGCGAGGCGTTCGTGTTCGGACGGACCGACTGGCAGTACGTCCTAAACACGTTCTGCTTCGGCTACAAGGTCGGCTACCGATTCATCGAGAGCAAGAACGGCGTCTGCAACGGCAATTTCCTGGGGATCGGCGCGGACGATTGCTGGACCGCCATCCAGATTGATCAGAGCGCGCCGATGGGGCTCTTGATCACCAACGGCGAGTTCGTGAGCTTCCACGGACCGGACCCCACAATGGTCTCTGTGGGCCCCAATCACTCCGGGAGCGTCCGCTTCAGCAATTGTGCGTTTTGGGGTCCCTGCAACCAGATCGCTCGGATCGAAGGCGCCGGGACCGTGGGCTTTGGCGACTGCACCTTCGTGCAGTGGGACGTCAAGAACGCGGGACTGCCCGCGATCCGGGCGGACTCCGGGACACTTCTGGTCCGCGGCTGCGAATTTCGCGAATCCAAGAAGCAGATTGTGCTTGGGCCCGGCGTCACACGCGCGGTGGTCACCGACAACGTCGTGAAGGGCCCCCTTCGCCTGCAGAACAATGCCAAGGGCACGGTGGTCTTGAGTGGGAATGTCGGGGGCTGATCGGGGCGATGGATCTCTGAACTGCGATCGCATTCGGCGGCGTCACACCTTGCTCAAGGCTCTCTTTTCCGCGACACGTCGGAACCCCTCGATGGCCTTCTCCAGTTTGGGATCGTCAATGTCGGCATGGAACACGAGCCTCAGGCGGTCTGGCGCCGGCGGGAGCGCCAACACTCCGACATCCTTTAGGTCGCTCATCCAAGCAGGGCCGTCGTCGACATAAACCAGCACCATGTTGGTCTGCACCCGCTCCCAATCGACTTTGACTCCGGGCAACTCGCTCAGGGCCTGGGCCATCGCACGCGCGCGGCGGTGATCGTCGGCCAGGCGGTCGATCATCTTGGTGAGGCTGACAATCCCACAGGCCGCCAGAATGCCGGCCTGCCGCATCGCACCGCCCACCCTCTTGCGCCACTGTCGCGCTCGGGCAATGAACTCCGATGGGCCGCAAAGCACCGAGCCAACTGGCGAACTCAACCCCTTTGACAGGCAGATGCTGACGGAATCGACATAGGAGCAGATCTCGCGGGCCATGGCGCAGGGACCGAGGTCGCAGGTCCGAGGTCCGGGGTCGGAAGGAACAAGACCGGAATCCCTTCGCCTCTCGCCTCTCGCCTCTCGCCCGATGGCTTCTCCATTGTGTCCTTCGCCCTTCGCCCCTCGCCCTTCGCTGATCCCCACCGCCGCATTGAAGAGCCTCGCGCCATCCAAGTGCACTGGAATCCCGTGCCGATCCGCAACCGCGCGATAGGCTCTCATCGCCGAAAGCGGAAGGATCGTGCCCCCGGCCCTGTTGTGTGTGTTCTCAAGGCAAATGAGCTTTACGCCAGGCGTGTGGATCGAGCGCTTGGTGATGTGCCGCTCGACGTCCTCCGGGTCCATGACCCCAAGCTTGGAAGGGAGGGTCCATGTGAGGACCTGCCCAAGTACCGCCGGGCCGCCGCACTCATAGTAGAGCATGTGCGCTTCCTCTTCAAAGAGCACCGCGTCTCCGCGCTCGGTCCAGCTTGGGACGGCGATTTGGTTGCTCATCGTGCCGCTGGGCACATAGACGGCGGCTTCCTTGCCGGTTCGCTCACAGGCGATCCTCTCGAGTTCGAGCACCGTCGGCTCATCGCCAAGAACATCGTCGCCGAGGGCGGCTTTCATGATCGCCTCGTACATCTCGGGCGTCGGCCGCGTGACGGTGTCGGACCGCAGGTCGACGATGTCTTTCTGGGCTTCGGGTACGTTGAACTCGGTAGCCATGGTTTGGATTATTATGGGCTACACGCAGGTCGGGCAAAGCCCGGGCTGCCGATCAACGGTCCGGTGTGCGCGCAAACGACTCAAAGCTAACCCAATCTTCGATTTGATTCCTCCGACCGCCTCCAAAGGCAATGGCACGTTCCAGTGCGCCGGCCGGCACCAAATAGAGTTCCCTTCCATTTCGCCTCAAGTAGAGGCCCTGGTAGGGATCGCCGCAATACTCTTCGATGGGTTTGTTCAGCAAGAGCATCTTCCCAACAATCGTTGCCGTTCGGTTCAGGCGCCAGCGATCCATACATCCTCTCGTTTCAAGGGAAACGCGAATGTGATGGTCAGGCTCGACCGTGATCGTCAGGCTGCTTGACGTTAGTCCTCCGTGGGAACGCCAGCGGCCGACCACGTCCTTAGGCCGAAAGGCCACGGCTCCCTCGGGAGCCATATAACTGGATGGAGGCTTCCAAGAGCTCAATCGCTCTTCGCACATCATGGACGAAAACTGGATTTGTTCCACCAAGGGAGCGAAAATGACCAGCCGAAATCCAAATGCGATGGCGTTTGTGATCATGTTAAGCCTCGTCGTCCATTGCGGGCCGTTATCGGTTGAACTCTACCTTGAACAGCCCCCCATCTCCCGCTTCCAAGTGAACCTTGGCGTTGAACTTCTCGCCTGTCTTCACTGCCGGAATCGCGTCTCCTCCCGCAGCAGGCACCAGCGTAAAGCCATTCCTCAAGAACTCCGGGAACACGCTGACATTCAGAGTCCTGACCTTGAAGACGTCGGGGTTGACCAGATACACGTAAAGCCCGCCCTCGCCGAAGAACACCGAGTCCAGCCCGTCCGAGCAGGTGTTCCGGGCCCCCTCGGCTTCAAGCTCCTCGAGCACCGGCGCGATCTTGCGTATCTGTGCCGTGAGCCTGCCCACCTCATCCCAGAGCGCGCGGGGTTGATACTTCCCGTCCACCAGGCCGCCCATTTCGATTCCCTTCTTGGGGTCGAGCCATTCGGTCTGATACAAGAACCAAAAGATCCCTTTGCAGCCTGCGGCGAGCGCAGTATGCGTCATCCGCCGTAGCTCCGCAGGCGTCGGATACCGCAGGCTTCCGGTAATCGCGTGGCATTGAATAACCGCCCAAGCGTCCGCCGTGTAGAAGCCGGCGCCGGCTGCCGCTTTGAACGCCACGTCCTCGAAGCGCTTGAGAGCCTTCTCATCGCCGACGGGAGTGTTGACACCCAACGGGTAGCAATCAAAAGCGACCACATCGCTGTGGGTCTCGCTGAGGAACTTCGTAACGTGGTCGGCTTCGATAATGCAAGTGAACGGAGGCATCTTCGGGTTGAAGCGCTTTAGTTCACGGGCTACGGCGGCGTAGGTCGGCATCACCTCCTTCCATGGCTCATCGAGGAGTTGAACCCGCGCTAGAGCGGGGTGGTTTTGAATCGGCTTGAGGCGCTCTTCAAAGGCGGCTCGCAGGGCGTCAGTTTTTGGCGTGCCTCCCTTGCGAACTGCCTCACCGATCGGCCCCCCTTCATGTCCAAGCTCCAAGATGAGCTTGATGCCGGCCTTCTGCGCCGAATCCAGGAGTGAGCTGAAATGGTCAGGGGTCGTGTTCGGCGCCACGGCGATGTTGCACCCGTGGGCTGCTATGTCCTTGAAGTTCGCCAGATAGAGCGGCTCGGCCTGCTTAGGGTCGATCGGGATTAAATTGTGCCTGAACTCCCCGGCGCCGCCCTCGTACCAAACGCCCAGGGGAAAGTCATCGGACGCGGTCAACGAGGCCGCAAGCAGGAGCAATGAACTCAACAACATACCGCCCTTAGGTTTCTCTGCTGAGTGCGCCGGGTCCTTCAGGCCGGCACTTCGCAGCACCCCCGCGCGGTTGGCAACTCCACAACTCGATAGCCGCCCTTCGAGATCCAAGGGGATGTTAGGTGAAAGCGAATTGCAATGCTCTGGATTTTGGCGTCACCAAAGACCCCAAGGCCTGAAAGGCCGCCCTATCGCCTTTCCCAGCCTCCCTCAGTACTTGACGTTGCAGCCGTACGCCTGCGTCCTAGGAGTCGAAACCGCCTTGCCTGCCTTCACTTCGGCCCACGCCCTGCGAAGGTAGTTCTCCGACTTCAAAATCGCCTCACCGGACGCCGACGGATCGTTGTCGATCGCGCCGTTATAGAGCATCTCACCTTTGGGCGAGATCAGCACGATCTGCGGTGTCGCGGTGGCTTTGTAGGCCCTGCCCACTGTTCCGGCCGAGTCCAACAGGATGTTGCTCGGAGCCCCACCAAACCGCTTCATCGTGTCGAAAGCATTGTCGGCCGTCACGTGGCCCTGCTTTCCGGGCGCCGAGGAGCAAATGGAGAGCCAAACGACGCCCTGATCGATGAACTCTTTCTGGAGCTTGGGGATGTTGCCGCTTCGGTAATGCTTCCCCACTACCGGACAGCCGTAATTCCACCACTCCAGCACCACATACTTCCCCTTGAAGTCCCCCAAGGAGACCGGTTTGCTGGCGGCTGAATCGAGTTTGAAGTCGGGAGCAGCCGTAGGCCCAGCTTGCCCCGCGATGGCGAAAGCGCTCACCAGCGCGGCGCCTGCAAACAGTGCGATCAAGATTCGTTTCATCCTAGGTCACCCCAATGGTCTGGGATCTCAATCCCTACTTGCTTGCATCAACGATGTACGAAGTCTCTTTGTTCTGAGAATCCCACACAACAAGAACGCCGCCAACTTGGCCGCTTCTTTTGTTGCGGTCGACCGGCG
The DNA here is from genome assembly GCA_016223145.1 of Armatimonadota bacterium. Classification (NCBI taxonomy): domain Bacteria; kingdom Bacillati; phylum Armatimonadota; species Armatimonadota bacterium. Next base: position 123,915 of record JACRPN010000005.1, read on the forward strand.
TCATCCGAATCTCGACGATCGAGCCGCTCTTGCTGTTGCGGAATCCGATGTCTTGCTTGCTCTCAAGCTCAAATTGGTCCGAGACCCGTGGAAAGAAGTACGCGCTTGAAGGCGGATAAGGGACCGGGACCTCTCCGACTACTGTGGCCCGCCCGCTCACCCACCAACACTTGAACGCATTCACTTTAATGCTTGCCGGATACCGGGTCCAGTCGATCCTTACCTTTGGACCCTTGCCCTTGCCGCGGAGAGCCGCTTGCACCGGTAGGGTGGCCTTCGAGGAGCCCAGAACACACGCCTCCTTACAGGCCATCCAATCCACCTTCACCCCGAAGACTCCTTTGGCTGCAGAGCGCTGACCTGGGGGGAACGCCACCTTGGCGAGGAAGGCGACCCTTCCCTCGTACCCGAAGTTGACGATGCCTCCGTCCTCAAAGACCTTGGGTGTGGGCCACCAAGTCGATACGATCTCGTAGCCATTTGGCGTTGACCACTCCAGCTTGGTGGCGATCCCCGATGCGCCCGGGTTCTCCCAGTAAACGTGCCATCCGGGGTCAACGTCAAGCTGCGCCGCAAGCCAGAGTGACCTGGCGTTTGCGGGTCCCTCCACGGCCGAGAGCGATAGCTTGGCGTGTCCCTGAACCGGTGAACTCGCGCCGTTGGCCCGGAGACAAGCAAGCAGAATCAAACCGGCAGAGCAAAGCCCCATAACCCTAATGACGTCTGAGGCGCCGTTGCGGACACCGGTCACCTTTTGCCGGCTGGCACGTAGAGCCAGGACGCCCGGTCCACAAACTGCAGTGCCGCATCCTTCAGGTCCTCAAGGCGGACCATCTTGGCGCGGGCAGCCAGCTTGCTCCAGTCGAACGACTGGCCGGCCATCGCCCTCCAAAACAGACTCGAAAAGTCTCGGTCCGTGGGCTCCTCTCCAAGCGGCCCAGTTCCCGTCAAGTAAACGGGCTCGGGCCAGGATCCCTGGTCGTAAGTCGCAGAAAGGAGGGCGAGCGCCGTCTTGAGCGTGGCGTCACTCCAGCGGCCGATGTCTGCTCTCAGTGCATCGCGAATCGCCTTCTCGTCCTCGCGACGGATCTGGGAAGACGTTGCGCACAGCCTGGGCCGAAACCCAAACGCCGTGGGCGTGAGAAAAGCTTCCTGTCGATAGCTCCAGCCGTTGGCCTCCCGAAGGACCCTATAGACCGCGCCTGATTTCCCGATCCCAAGCGCCGAAATCATCAGGAGCCGAGTTGCGAGCGCGCCGTCCCAGTAGGGAAATTCGGGTCCGCGAAGCTCGAATGATGCCGCACCAAATCCCGTATCCATGGGCAAGAACCGGTTGACTGCCGGGCCGGGCAGACGTGTGCCAGGTAGCTCCGGTGCCCAGCTGGCCAGCTTCTGATCCCAGCGCCTGCGAGCTTCGGGGCCGTCCACCTGGCCCGAAAACACCACGCGCACCCTCTCCGGTCGAAATGCCGCTCGATAGAGTGCCTCGACCTGGCGCTGCTCCACCCCGCCCAGGTCCAGGACCTCGGGGTTCAGCGACGCCAGCCAGGGTGCCTGAAGTGCCTCTTGGATTGCGCGCGCTTTCGCCAAGTTGGCCTCACCGAAGCCGGGGCTCTGGACCATCGACCCCAGAAGCGCGATGGCCGTGGCGAGGTTTCCGGGGGGAAAGACAAGCCTAACCCGAATGTGGCTCGACAGGACCTCCACAAGGGGCGGCTCTCCGGTCTGACTCGCGAAGCTGCGCAGCTTCGCCTCGGAATATGCCCCGTTTTCGAGCAAGAGACACCGTCCGAGGAGGGTGGCGACGGCAGGGTCCGTCTGCCCGAGCCCCGCCAGCGGGATCAAAGCCTGCACCACGAGGTGCTCGGCATTGGGGTCCTGGCGAATCTCGATCGGCAGGCCAATCGGCATGGCTTGCGTCGAACCCCTGTCGACATCGATCAGCGGCAATCCCTTTGCCCGCGTCCTTGGCGAAGCTGCGCCCTGGATCGTGCAAGCAGTCTCGACCCCCAATGAGGCGACCCCTTTGTCGAAATCGGCTTGGGTCATATCCTCCAGGTTCTCGAGCATCGTTTCGAGCCGCGCGCCAGGGGCTTGAGTGAGGCAATAGGCGCGCCAGAAGAGACCCTGCTCCGAGTCTGCCAGCCTGGTCTTCAGCCACCGCCTCGCCAGGTTCTTCCCCTCGCCGAACGTGGGCCGCTCCGCGTCATTCCAGTGCACCGCCGTGCTTCGATTCTTGCCGACGAGCACGACGCCATTACGAATGGTGGGTGTGTAGGTCACATAGGCGCCCTCGTTCTTCGCCGCAAGCGCGAGCGCAGCCGCGAGGACCCAAACCGTTCGGGGCTCGGACATCGAGGGCACCCCAACCGCCAACCCGGAGCCGGTCAGTTCCGAGCTTTCAACCCGCGCACCTTTCATGGGCGAGGAACGAAGCTGCCAGGGAGTCGGCCCCATTTCAGGAATCTCCGAGAACGCCTTTGCCACTTGGTTGGAGGTCGTTTCAGGGTCGACCGGACCCGAGACGGCCACAACCATGTGGCGGGATCGCAGAAGGCTCCTCTGCAGAGTTGAAAGAGATTGGGGAGTTGCCGCCACAAGAGCTGAGGCCGTGCCGTTAGGGTCGCACCCGTTTGCCCCATACACGGCCTGCCAAGCTAATCTGCTCATCGTGCGGCTGTCGGGCTCCAGCAGCACCTCCTCGCCCACGATCCGCGCCTCACGCTTCACTTCCTGCAAGTCAAAGCTTCGTGGCTTCAGGAGGCTCTTTAGAGCCTGAATCTGTTTGGAAAAGGATTCTCTCGGACCCGTGATCGAGAATTCGGTCGCGTCGCGCAAGGTTTGGGCGGACAGGATCATGCCTTCGGCTTCCAACGCCGCATCGAGCTTTCCGTCGGCGCCTTTCGCCCAAAGATGCTCGAGCAAGTGCCGGTGCCCCTGGGTGGCCAAGGTCTCCTCAGCGCCACGGCTGGCAATCATCAGCCGTGAGGTGACCCGCCTGGCCTCCGGTAGTCGCTGGACCATCACAAAGATGCCGTTCGGCAGCTCGGACGTCAGTCGAGACGACGACTGGCCGAGCGCACAACCGAGAAGAAGAAGGCACGTAAGAGCGGGCATGGTCCTAACGCCTTGCGGCGAAGGTCAGACGATCAGCCAACCTTCAGGAGTTCGACCTCGAAGACGAGCGTCGTGTCCGGCGGGATAACATTGCCCGCGCCGCGAGAGCCATATCCCAGCTCGCTGGGAATCACCAGCTTGCGCTTTCCGCCGACCTTCATGCCCGCAACCCCCTGGTCCCAGCCCTTGATCACTCGGCCAGCTCCGAGCGGAAAGCTGAAAGGACCCCTGCCGACGCTGGAGTCAAACGTGCGTCCATCCTCAAACGTGCCGGTGTAATGAACGGTGACGGTCTTGCCGGTCTCGGCGAGGTCGCCATCGCCCACGGCGAGGTCTTCGATCACAAGGTCAGCCATGGCGCGGATTATGGCAGGTGGAGGCTTGGGCGGGCCTATTGCTTGACGAAGGTCGCCCCACGGATGAGGAAGGACTTCCCATCCTCCGAAAGCTCGGCAGTTTCGGGCTTCATCTGCTGTTCGGTGATGGCTGTGCCGTCCAGTTTCTCGAAATTCAGGGTCACCTTCTTTCCGTTCACCGAGTAACTCCCCTCCATTTGCCCCGACTTTCCCGCGCCGAAGCCGCTCAACTTGAACTTGCCGTCGTCGCCAAAGACGATGTTGGCGTCGAGGCTTTCTCCCTTCCCCATGGTCTTCGCGGCCGTCGCCAGCGCCTCGGGAACCTGAAGCTTCCAGGTGCCCGCCACCGGGTTGGAAGAGCAGCCGGCGAGAGCGAGGGCAAGGAGCAGCAAAACGAGAGGAGCGACTCGGGCCATGCGCAGAATTGTACTGGCTTCTAAAGCCAGTGAGAGTCTCCCTAGCGCGAACAAGGCTCCCTCATTGTGCGTGAAGCGCCTCCGCCTCTTCGCTCTTCGCCCTAACCACCTAAAACTGATCCGTCATAAACATTGCAGGCGGCGACTCGCGCCCGATTCCCATCAGGCAAGTTCCAGTCGGGCTCACATCGGCCGGCACCCCAAGGCGCTCCGTCATCGAGCCCAAGCCGCACCACGACTCCCCGGGCCTACAAGGCCATTCAGGCAGACCGGCGTCGCACACCGCCTCCCGGACCACATGGCCGTCCACACAGAAATAGCCGCCCGGCGCGCGCTGGCACACCCTCAGGTTCCAGCGCCAGTACTCCCAGCGCTTGTCGTCGCGCCGCAGACGGTTCGGATCCTGGAGCGACCAGGCGTCGTAGAGGCCTCGCACGTCATCATAGCCGAGCAGCGATTCCGAGCCGTCGCTGTGCGTCGCGGGCAAGGGCCCCCGCACGACCTCATCCAGGACTCCAAAACCGACCCTCTCGTAGAGTTCGATCTGGTTCGCAAAGAGAAAAAGGGCGCGCTCACCGGCAGCGCGTGAAGCCCGGACCACCTCACGAAGCAGCCGCTCCGCGTGCCCCTGCCTTCTAGCCTCCGGCCGAGTCGCCACTCCGGCGATGCCCACCGCTCCGCCCCAACCGAAGCTGAGCGGAACCGTCGTCAGGATCGTCTCCAGCTTCCCGGAATCAAAGAGCCCCCACTTGCGCCTCAAATCAAAGAGCGGCTCGGCGAAAAACACGCCGCGCGCTCGGTCGATATCGAGTTCGAAAACCCCGCAAAGAAGCGAAAGGAACTTTTCCGCTTCACTGGGCAAGATGGGCCTCGTCTCAATCACGGCGGTCCCGAGGGATTCATTGATGGAGGCTCGGCGACGGGCTCCACGGTGACGCGAACCGTGATCTTGGCCACACCGGATGTTTTGATTCCAGGTGGAAGCTGGAGTTCCACCGGCAGAACGGTGCTCGCCTGAATGGACGAAAGGTTGATCGCAGCGGTACTGACCAGGAACAGGCCCGACAGGAGCTTCCGCTCACCGCGCACGGCAACCTGATTTGGGGTGACCTCAACCTTTGAGAGGCGCAGACCCGCGGGGAGGGTCCCAATAAACTTGGGGCTCACCATGACGCTCTTGGTCGGCACGCTTGCGCTGAAGGCCGGAATGACCGAGACCACTCCCGGCGACGGCAAGACCGTTGACAGCACTTTTCCGTTCTTGTCGATGACCGACACGGGGAGCCGCTGTGTGTTGCCGATCTCCGCCTTTGAAAGGTCGAGGAGCACCCGCACCCTGCTCACGCGGGCCAGGTCCTCGGGCGTGCCTTCTAGGTCTACGGAGCTTGGCATAACCGCCGAGGCGTCATACCGCAGCCCATTGGGTGATTCGCCAAACTCGGCAACCTCGACTTGCTTGGCTACCACGACGGTCCGCGCAAGGGTGACGTCCACGGCTCTTAGCGAGGTTCGCTCCAGGCGCTCCAGGTTTCCTAGGAGCTCAAACCGAACCGGATAGGAGTGGGTCCCCTCTTCTGCCCCGCGCATGTCGATCCAGGCAAAGCTATTCTTGAGGTCTCGGTCCGTGATTCCGTCCAACTCCTCCTTGGTGCCCCGAAACGCCACGCGCAAAGACGACGGAAACTTCGTGGCGACGAATCCCTCAGGCGGCTCCGGTGCGTCGATGCGAAGGTCCTTCTCCATGGGCAATTTCTTGTGCTGGATGTTGACGGCATAGAGCCACGTCGCGACGCCCAGGATGAGCGAGACGATGGCGAGGGGGACGTCCACCTTACCCTGCCTTTTCTGCATGGCTTTCCCTCCTTGACCTCAACTTTAGGCCTGGCTTGCGCGCCGACTTCACGGTGCCGAGCAGGATCGAACGCAGCTGCTCCGCAGAAACCACGCGGATGCTTCCGCCTTCGGCGTAGCTGATGGTGCCCCGCTCCTCGCTCACGACCACCGCTGAGCAATCCACGACTTCCGAAATCCCAACTGCCGCTCGGTGCCGCATGTGCATCGACTTCGAAAGGCTCTGATTCTCGCTGAAAGGGAGCCTGCAGGCCGCCGCAACGACCCGGTCTCCGCGGATGATGGCCGCGCCGTCGTGCAGAGGGCTTCCATCAAAGAAGATGGACTCCAGCAGCGGCGCGGTCACCTTGGCGTCGAGGGTCAGGCCGTTGTCGATGGTGTCCGCCAGCGGCGCCCCTCGCTCGATGACGATCAGGGCGCCGGTGCGCTGCTCGGAAAGGGAGGTTGCGGCCTCGACGATCGAGTCCACAATGCTGGCGAAGCCGGCGTTCTCGTAGGCGGCCAACCGGGGTCCCCATAGCCCCACTTTGCCGAACACTTCAAGAGCCTTGCGAAGCTCCGGCAGCAGCAAAATGACGATCGCCACGGGCGCAAGCAGCAGGGCTCGATCCAGGACCACTTCGAGGGCATACAGCTTGAACACCTTGCTGAGAAGCAGAATGGACAGAACGAAGAACGCTCCCACTACCATCTGCCAGGCTCTCGGCCCCCGGACCAGCACCAAGATCCGGTAGTTCAGGAACGAAACCAATAGAATATCGACGATGCTCGCGAAGGTCTCGGAGTTCATCGCTCGAAGGTCAAGTAATGGGCGAAGGATTTCGTTCAAAGGGACCTGATTCGATTCTAACTCAAGGCAGCCTCTTGGCGTTGGGCGAAAGACCTTGCCACAATGCAGGAAGCCGTATGCTCGGGCGAAAACTATGGACGACTCAACACCCAGGCCGTTGGAGGAGATCCGACATGATATCGACGCAATCGACGACCGACTCGTTGCGCTGCTGAACGAGCGCGCCTCTTTAGCCCAGGAGGTCGGCCGCTGGAAGCAGAAGGGACAGAAGCCGTTCTTCACTCCCGAACGCGAGCGGCAGATCTTCCAGAGCCTGAAGGAGCGCAACCTCGGCCCGCTGCGCCACACGCAGCTCGAAAGCATCTTTCGCGAGATCGTCAGCGCCGCCCGAGCCGCAGAGAAGGTGCCTTCCGTTGCCTATTGGGGCCCAGCCGGCACGTTTACCCACATGGCGGGCCTGCAGACCTTTGGCAGCTCCAGCGAGCTCGTGCCCATCGAATCGATCGAGGACGTCTTCTACGCAGTTGATCAAGACAAGGCGGACTATGGCGTTCTTCCTATCGAGAACTCCATCGCCGGCGTCGTACCCCAGACCCTCGACATGTTCCCGCAGACTAACGTGAAAATCTGCGCAGAGACCTACGTCCCGATCCACCACCATCTGGTGTCGCTGGCCGAGAGGTTCGAGGATATCAAGGTCGTCTATGCGGGGCCCCAGCCGGCGGGACAGTGCAAACGATGGCTCAGATCCAACCTTCCCGCAGCGCAGGTGATCGAAGTCGTGCCGACCGCCGCCGCGGCCGCCAAAGCGCTGGAAGACCCCACAAGCGCGGCCATCGCGAACAAACTCGGCGCCGAAACCGTCGGAATTCCGGTGTTGGCTGAGCACATCGAGGACAATCCTTCAAATCGGACCCGCTTCATCGTGATCGGCTTCAACGAACCCACAAAGACCGGCGCCGACAAAACGAGCTTGATGTTCAGCCTAAGGAACCGTCCTGGCGAACTCTACACCGCCCTCGGCGCGTTCGTAAAGCATGGTGTCAACCTGATGATGATCGAGTCCCGCCCAGCCCAGCGCGCCGCGTTCGAATACATCTTCTATGCCGACTGCGTGGGCCACCGGACCGACGTGAACCTACAAGACGCCATCGCACTGCTCAAGGGCCACGCCCTGGAAACCGTCGTATTGGGCAGCTACCCTGCCGCGGAGGGCACCGTCTTTGGTTCGGTATCCTAAGAAGATGCAAGGTCGCCGCCGCCTCGGGGTTGAGCCATCTCAGAGGCGCTGCCCGGAAGCAGTCTTGCCAGGCCCAACGGGCCGAGCTGTTGCAGCGAAGGGTGGAGCCCTGGAACCTTGCGCCGGTTTGGATCCGAGCCAAGACGAGGCAACACGACGATCTTTGAAAAGCGCAAAAGTGAGGCCGCACAACCTTGGCTAAGCGGGAGCTGCGTTCCGACTGGCTTGGGTCCCTGATCGGGCTCTTGGTGTTCTTTGCCGGCATCGGGCTGCTTGCAGTGACCTTCGAGCTGGCCTATTCCCTGTTCTCAGTGCCTCCCGCTGTGGCGCTTGCCGACCACAAGGCCAAGGCCGTAGACCTCTACCGCGCCGGCGAATCGCTGGCAACGATCGCCACCAAGGTGCTGCTGCTCCTGGTTATGTGCATGGTCGGCTCAGTGGTGGCCAACCGGGGGATTCGCCTCTACGTCAGTTGCCGAGTTCCTGCGCCGCCCAAAGAAACTCCACCCGACAAGGCAGAGGATGCGCCCACAGTCCGCGTGGCGTAGCGCACTATTCTCGAGATAGTCGTGCAGCCACCTTCCCCCAAGAGGGGGAGGTCGGTGAGCTCTGGCGAACCGGGAGAGGGGGCAGAATTCGCGAAGACGATTGGCTGATGAAATGATGAGCGGACCCTCATCGAATTGGATGTGCCAGCCCATAATGACCCTGCAGAGCGGGTTTTGATCCCATTATCGCATCATCTCTTCATCCCTTCACTGCCAGAGCGAGACCGAAAGAAGCGCCTACACGCCTCGCTATCCCTTCCAGGGCGCGGACACCGCGTTCCCGATTCCCTTCTCGGCCATCAGCTTTTCGATGTCCGCGACCTTCCTCGGGCAGCCCGCCGACATATTTAGAGGTCCGGCCTCGGTGACCAGAATGTCGTCCTCGATGCGCACACCGATGTTCCACCACTTCTTGTCGCATGGGCTCCCGGCCTTGATGTAGATGCCGGGTTCCACGGTGAGCGCCGCGCCTGCTGCCAGGGTCTGCGGCGCCGGGTCGTGTACGTCCAGCCCAATCCCGTGTCCAAACCCGTGCATGTAGTAGCGTCCCAGCTCACTCGCATTCTTGATGACCCCTATCTTGATCAAGCCGTCTGCCAACACAGCGCTGATCGCTTGGCCGATCTGGCCCATCGTTGCGCCCACCTTGCACATCCCAATGCCCTTGTCTTGCGCCGCGAGCACGATCTCATAGATCGCCCTCTGTTCGGGCGAGAACTTGCCGTTCACCGGGTAGGTTCGCGTGACGTCGGCTGAGTAGTTGTAGTATTCGCCTGCCGAATCGGTGAGGAACAGTTCCCCGGCCTTCATCTGGCGGCGGTTCGCCTCGTAATGCAGGATCGTTGCGTTGGCCTCGGAACCGCAGATTGAGGGATACCCCGTGTAGTCGCAGCCCTGTGACTTGAAGATGAACTCCTGGACCGCGGCGATCTGGTACTCCCACATGCCCGGGCTCATGCTCCGCATGGCCTCCGTGTGGGCTTGCGCCGAGATGGCGCTGGCCTTCTTGAGCAGTTCGATCTCCCAAGCCGATTTGACCTGCCGGTAGCGTCGCAATGTGGAGGTTCCGTTTAGGCCTGCCGAAAAACCTGCACCCGACCGCCAGGTTTGGTAGGACTGGACCATTTGGCCCAGCGGATCGCGTGGGCTGGCGTCGGCAGGTACCTGCCCGTTCGTCAGTTTCTTCGAAGTGGCCGCGGCGGCCGCTTTCGCGAGAACCGTAGCGAAGTCCGTGTTAGGCGCGGCCGCTTCAATACCGAGGATAGCCGTTGAACCCGAGACCCCCATGCGGTAGCCCAGCCAGGTCTCAGACATCGCGTCTGCAAGGTTGACGAAGATCACTTCCCTGACCCGCCGCCCGTTGAAATCAAACCCATCCGGCACCAGGATGAGCGCGGCATCGGGCTCCTCGAACCCCGTCAAATAGAGGAAGTTGGAGTCTCCCCTAAACAGAAAGTCCACGTCGTTGTTGCGGTTTCGTGTGGGGTTCGTGAAGAACACCCCGATCGATCCCGGGCCCATTTCCGCCATCAGCCGGTCGCGTCGCGCCTTCGTTTCGGCAGGACGGTATCGGGAAGGCTCAAAGACCGGGTATTTGCCCCCCTGCGGCATTGCCGAGGAGAACAAGGCGAGAATGAGAAGAAAGGTCAGTCTGGCGCGCATGGTTTGGCTATTCTGCTCCAAAGTGTGAATGCAGAAACCGTAGGGCCATGCCGCGCGTCGAAACACCTTACACTTTCGGGCAAAGGCGCATTGAAGCATCGACGCGGGCGATGGCTGGTTCCTCCAACTTGGGAGGATACGATGCCATGGCCCGTTCTCGTTCCTGAAAGTGGCAACGACGAACAAGGAGAAAACCATGGGATACGGATGGGAAGGCAAGCTAACAAAGCTTGTGCCGCTGGACAAAGAGAAGCACTTCGACAACTGCGTGGCCTGGATGAACAACCCGGAGGTCACCGCATGGCTGCTCGTCGGCGACTTCCCTTTGACCAAATTGGCGGAGGCTGAGTGGTTCGACGCGCGCTCCAGGTTCAGCGATACCGAGATTATCTTCGCCATCGAGACCCTCGACGGGGAGCACATCGGCACTTCCGGCGTGCATGGCATCGACTATCGCAACGGGGTCGCGGTCACAGGTTCCCTCATCGGGCGCACGGACCTCTGGGGAAAGGGCTACGGCACCGATGCGGCGATCGTCCGGGCGCGTTGGGCCTTTGAAGTGGCCGGCCTTCGAAGGCTGTTCTCCGCGGTCATCGACGGCAACGAACGCTCTCTCGGTATGCAGAGAAAGGCCGGATACGAAGTTTGCGGGCGCCTGCCGCAGAAGCTCTGGAAGCGCGGCGCATTTCGGGATGAAATAATGACGACCCTGTCTCGCGAGAGATTCTGGGAGCTCCACGGGACAGGGTAGGGACATAGGGACTGGTGGGCCCATAGCCGTAGCACTGATGCTAATTGGGCTCTACCGCCAGCCGTGACTTTCGGCCTTGCATCCTGCCACCCGATTGGCCACGCTCTATGTCCCTCGGCCCCTCCTCGGGCTTCGCGTCCCTTCCGGTCCCAGACCCCGCTATGCTATAATCCCATTAACAACGTGGTGAGCCCAAAGAGGTCCCCGAACGGGCCTCTTTTTTTTCACCGACAGCTAGCAAACGGCGCGCTGTTGAAAGGTGAACACGTAGACAGGAGTGGAGAACAGCGATGGACATCATGGAGCAGCTGAAGCAAATCGCACAGGAGCGCGAAATCCCCTATCAGGAGCTGCTCCACGAAATCGAGGAGGCCCTTGCCGTCGCCTACAAGAAGTATGTGGGCGCGGTCGGCGAGGTGGCCGTGCACATCGATCCTGAAAAAGGGTGGAAGTGCGTCCTTGAGAAAGAGGTCGTGGGCATCGTAGCCGACCCCTCTATCCAGATGACCGTGACCGACGCCCGCAAGAAGAAGGAGGACGCCGAGGTCGGCGACTTCATCCCCGTCGAGGTCGACCCGAACCGGTTTGGCCGTATCGCCGCCTCCACCTTCAAGCAGGTACTGAGCCAGAAGCTCCGGGAAGCAGAGATCCGGCAGGTCAACGACGTCTTTCAGGAGAAGATCGGCGACCTGGTTGCCGGGACCGTGGTTCGCAAGGACGACCATGCGGTTTACGTGCAGGTCAACAAGATCGAGACCGAGCTTCCGCGCCGCGAGATGGTGCCCACCGAGCCGTACCGCATCAACGACCGCATCCGGGTGTATGTGCTTCGCGTGGATGATAGCCAGAGAAGGCTTCGAGTCATCGTCAGCCGCACTCACCCCAACCTTCTTCGCAAGCTGTTCGAACTGGAAGTGCCCGAGATCGCCACGGGCGTGGTGCAGATCAAGGCCGTCGCCCGTGAACCCGGCCAGCGCAGCAAAATCGCCGTGATCAGCACGGACGAGCGCGTGGACGCCCAGGGTTCCTGCATCGGGCCACGCGGCGCCAGGGTTCAGGCGATCGCCGAGGAACTTTACGATGAGAAGATCGACATCGTGCTCCACAGCGACGACGCAAAGACCTACATCACGAACGCGCTCAGCCCCGCGAAGGTAAACGCGCTCAAGCTCGATGAAGACGAGCGCAGCGCCTATGCCGTCGTGCCCGACAACCAGCTTTCGCTGGCCATCGGCAAGGGAGGCCAAAACGTGCGGCTAGCCGCCAGGCTCACGGAGTGGAAGATCGACATCCGAAGTGAGGCGCAGGCCGCCTCAGAATCCAAGGAGCGGCCGCAAGGAGCGACAAGCGCATAGCGCCCGCCCTATCCGATCCTGCATCGTCTGTAGGCGTCGCGCACCCCAAGCGGAACTACTCCGGGTGGGCACGAAGAAGGACGGCACGATCGGGATTTGGGAGCCAGGAACGGCAGGCAGAAGCGGTTACGTCTGCGCTGCCGAGGCGTGTATCGGCGGCATTTCAGAGCGTGGAAGGCTCCCCCGCGCGCTCAGACGAACCCTCGAACCAACCGAGATTGAAGCTATCAAACGGGAATTACGATGCCAACTGAGGTAAGACAGCAAGGAATGACACTCGCGATCGGAGAACTGGCAAAGGAATATGGCCTCAAAACGGGCCAAGCGGCCGGCGTTCTCGCCGACCTTGGCATTGCGCTCGATGGCGCCAACTTCGAGGCGGACAACGATGAGGTCGCCCTGATTCGGGAGAGCCTGAAGGACCTGGACAAGGCTTCGCCGATCGTGCTGCACCCCAACATCACGCCCCGCGACGTCGCCACCGCCCTGGACCTTCCGCAGCCCGAAATCCAGAAGACCCTCATGATGAAGATGAAGGTCATGGCCACCTTGACGACGACCCTCAAGCCTGAGGTCGCCGAGCAGCTCGTGCAGAACTTCGGCCTGACGGTCCGCTGGGCCGACGCTGCGAAACCCAAACCCAAGCCCGCTCCCGCGGCTGTGACCCAGGTTCGCAAGGCCACCGAGGGCGCGCAGCCGAGGCCGCCCGTGGTCACCATCATGGGCCACGTCGACCACGGCAAGACAAGCCTTCTCGACTACATCCGCAAGGCAAACGTCGCAGGCAAAGAGCACGGCGGGATCACCCAGCATATCGGCGCTTACCAGGTCCAGCTTCCCGAGGGCAAAATCACATTCCTCGACACGCCCGGCCACGCGGCCTTCACCGAAATGCGCGCCCGAGGAGCCCAGGTCACCGATATCGCGATCCTCGTCGTGGCGGCAGACGACGGCATCATGCCTCAGACCAAAGAGGCCATCAACCACATCCAAAACGCCAACGTGCCGATGATCGTGGCGATCAACAAGATTGACATGCCGGCGGCGAACGTGGACAAGGTCAAGCTGCAGCTCACCGAGCACAACGTGATCCTCGAGGACTTTGGCGGCCAGGTCATCGGCTGCCCGGTCTCCGCCATTACGGGCGAGGGCGTTCCGCAACTGCTTGAGATGATCGTCCTTCAGGCAGGCGTGATGAACCTCAAAGCCGACCCCAGAGGAGAGCTCTCAGGCACCGTCGTCGAGGCCAAGCTCGACAAGGGCCGCGGCCCCGTAGCCACCATTCTCGTTCAGAACGGGACGTTGAGAGTGGGAGACGCCGTGGTTGTCGGGTCCACCTTCGGCAAGATCAAGGCCATGCTGGATTATCAGCTCTCTGCGATCGCTGAGGCCGGTCCTTCGGTTCCAGTCGAGATCCTCGGCCTCTCTGACGTGCCGCAAGCGGGAGACAAGCTCGAATTCGCCGAGGAGGAAAGGCTCGCGCGGGAGATCGCGGAATCGCGGGCCGCCCAGAACCGGCTCGACTCGCTGGCAGGGCCAAACCGAGGCATGTCGCTCGCAGACCTCAAGAAGAAGCTCGAAGGCGAGGAAGAGCAAAAGGTCCTGAACCTTATCGTCAAGGCAGACGTCCAGGGCTCCGTCGAAGCGGTGCGCGGCCTGGTCGCCAAGCTCGAGCATCCAGAGATCGAAGTGCGCCTGATCCATTACGGCGTGGGAACCATCACTGAGAGCGACATCTTGCTGGCCCATGCAGCGAACGCCATCGTCGTCGGCTTCAACATCAAGCCCGAACCGGGCGCAAAGATCGAGGCCGAGCGGCGAAAGGTCGAGATTCGAACGTACCGCATCATCTACGAGCTCATCGAGGACATCGAAGCCGCGATCCTCGGGCGCCTGGAGCCCAAATTCGAGGAGCAGTATCAAGGCAGGGTGGAAGTCCGCGCCGTGTTCAACCTATCCCGCTTTGGAAAGGTCGCCGGCTGCCATGTGGTGGACGGCAAGGTCATGCGCAACAGCAAGTGCCGCGTCACGCGCGGGACTGAAGTCGTCTACGAGGGCAAGATCGCGAGCCTGAAGCACGTGAAAGAGGACGTTCGGGAAGCCACGGTCGGGTTCGACTGCGGCATCAAGTTCGACGGCTGGGAAGACTTCAAGGAAGGCGACGGCATCGAGGCCTTCGAAGTGGTTCAAGTGAACTGGTAGGGCGTTGCCTCCAAGGGCTGTCTTTTTCGAGTTGTTCCTCTGTTTGGACTCCAATTGCCGACTGTAACGGCCAAAAAGAATCTGCGTCGTGGACCCTCCTGGCGCATCGTGCGCTTGCTTCGGTCAGGCCCAACGGGCCGGCCGAACTTAGCGAAGGGCACCGCCCTGGTAGGCGGCGCCCAAATGATCCGAGCCCTGAAGGGGCGGCCTATGACTTCGCCGAATTCGCTTGCTATCGGCTATTCGCTTGCGCCCGGCAATTCGGGTTGCCTGCGCCAAGGACCATCTGGATCAGGCCCAACGGGCCGGCCGAACTTAGCGAAGGGCACCGCCCTGGTAGGCAGCGCCCAAATGATCCGAGCCCTGAAGGGGCGGCCTAGATGGGATAATTGGCCGTGCCCCAATCGCTCTCCAGGGTTCTGGTCCACATGGTCTTCAGTACGAAAGACCGAGCCCCAGTCCTTTCAACCGTGATTCGGTCCGAACTCCACTCCTATCTCGGTGGCGTCCTCAAAAATCACGGATGCATCCCCATCCAGGTTGGAGGTGTCGAGGACCACGTTCACCTGTTGTTCGGCCTCTCACGAACCATCAGTCTGGCAGCTGCCGCCGAACTCCTGAAAACAAGTTCTTCACGATGGATCAAGTCAAAAGGACTATCCGGTTTCGCTTGGCAAGCAGGCTATGCCGTGTTCTCGGTAGGGATGAGTGAGACGGACCGAGTTCAAGCATACGTTCTTAACCAAGAGGAGCACCATCTTAGGCGCTCCTTTCAGGATGAACTCCGGGCTCTGCTGCGCGAGTCAGGGGTGGAACCCGATGAGCGGTATCTGTGGGATTAGCCGATCTAGGTCGCCCCTTCAGGGCTCGTTCGTCCCGCACCATTCCCCAGGGCGCTGCCCTTAGCTCAGTTAGGTCGGCCCTTCGAGCCTAACCCGGGCGCTCGGTCGTGAGACCACCCTCGTTCGGCTCGTTGAAAGATGGGGCCCGGCCACCTGCTCAGGTTGTCCGGTTGACCAATTGAACTCCCAGAACACTATCGTGTGAAACACCGTAGGCCTCGGCGTGCAATGCTGTCAAGTACATACGTCCTCATTTTCCAGAAGTGGCTAGAGATTCCGAGGAATCCGAGGACAGGTAATCTCCGCCGTATGAGCACCCAGACCTCTTCGCCGGCCATCGAGAAGCTGAAAGCCCGGCTTTACGACGTCAACGCCCTGCGTGAAGCCTGCAACATCATGGAGTGGGATCAGCAGGTGAACATGCCGCGCGGCGGCGCGTTGGCCCGCGCGGAGCACCTCGGCATCCTCTCTCGCATGACGCACGAGACCTTCACCAGCGACGAGACCATCCGCTTGGCCGAGGCCGCAGCCAAGGACGCCGAACCCGGTTCTGACGACGCGGCGGTGGTCCGCGTCGTCAAGCGCGACCTCGATCTCGCCACAAAAATCCCGGCCTCGCTGGTCGAGGAAAAGTCCAAAGCCGCCGCCGAGGGCCACGAGAAATGGGTCGTAGCCCGCCAGAACAACGACTTCAAGGCGTTCCTTCCCTGCCTCGAGCACATGTTCTCCATCGCGCGACAAGAAGCAGAGTTCCTTGGCTACAAGGACCACATCTACGACGCCCTGCTCGACCAATACGAAGAGGGCGCCACCGCCGCTGACGTGCGCGCGATGTTCGGCGCAGTCAAAGACCGTCAGGTGGACCTCGTCCGGCGTATCCAAGCCTCGGGCAATCAGCCGGACGACTCACGGCTTTACGGCGATTGGCCAGAAGACAAGCAGAAGGCCTTCACCGAAAACCTCGTGCAGAAGATCGGCTTCAGCTTCGAGCGCGGCCGCCAGGACACCGCGCCGCACCCGTTCTGCACCAGCTTCTCGGTCGGCGACGTGCGCCTGACCACGCGCTGGAAGCCCTACGTGGGCTCGGCGATCTTTGGCTCGCTCCACGAGGCGGGCCACGGGATGTATGAACAGGGCCAGAACCCCGCATGGGACCGCTCCCCCCTTTGTGGCGGCGTGTCATTGGGGCTGCACGAGAGCCAATCCCGAACCTGGGAGAACATCGTGGGCCGGAGCAAGGCGTTCTGGAAGCGGTTTCTGCCCGACCTGCAGACCACCTTCCCTCAGCTTTCGGATATCGGCGTAGACGACTGGTACCGGATGATCAACAAGGTCAGCCCGAGCTTCATCCGCGTTGAGGCCGACGAGGTCACCTACAACCTGCACATCCTGGCGCGCTTTGAGATCGAGTGCGACGTGCTGACGGGCGCGCTGCCGATCAGGGACCTGCCCGAAGCCTGGAACGCCAAGTACAAGCAGTATCTGGGGGTGACCCCGGAGACCGACACCGTCGGCTGCCTGCAGGACGTCCATTGGTCGGGCGGCATGATCGGGTACTTCCCGACCTACTCGATGGGCAACCTGCTGAGCTATCAGATCTGGAACGTGCTCGAAAAGGACCTTGGCGACACTTCCGCTCTGATGGAGAAGGGCGAATTCGCTCCGATCCTGGGTTGGCTGCAGGAGAAGATCTATCGGCAGGGCAAATACTACTCGCCAAAGGAACTGGTCATGCGCGTGACCGGCAAACCGATGGGCGCCGAGGATTACGTAACGGGCCTAACCAAGAAGTATGAGGAGATTTACGGCCTGTAACGTAGGCGTGCGGAACTGAAGGGCCGCGCCCTTGCGCGGCCAATCAGCGAGGGGGCGAAGCGGGTATGGGCAAGGTCAAGGTCGGGCTGTTCGGCATCGGACTGAACACCTATTGGGACCAGTTCGCGGGCCTGCACAAGAGGCTCCAGGGCTACCAACAAGAGGTCCGAACCAAGCTGGAAGCCTGTGGGGCTCAGGTGGTGGACGCCGGCCTCGTGGATTCCCCCTCAAAGGCCTCGCCGGCAGCCGATCTCTTTCGACGGGAGGGCGTGGAGGCGTTGTTCCTCTTCGTCTCGACCTATGCCCTTTCCTCGACGGTTTTGCCGGTGGTTCAAAGGGCCAAGGTGCCGGTCATTGTGCTCAACCTCCAGCCTGTTGCGGCGATCGACTACGAAGCCTTCAACGCGCTGGGTGACCGGGGCCTCATGACCGGCGAGTGGCTGGCGCACTGCCAGGCTTGCTGCGTGCCTGAGATTGCTTCAGTGTTCAACCGGACTGGCATCCCGTATCACCTGGTCACCGGCTATCTCCATGAGGAGAGCGCCTGGAGGGAAATCGGCGAGTGGATTGCAGCGATTCGGGCCGCGAAGGCACTTCAGGACACCCGGGTTGGGGTCCTGGGGCACTACTATTGCGGCATGCTGGACGTCTACAGCGACCTGACGGCCCTCTCGGGGACCTTTGGCTGCCATTTCGAACTGCTGGAGATGTGCGAGCTGAAGGCGCTTCGCGATCTGGCCACGGAAGCGCATGTGCTCAGCAAGGTCGAGGAGTTACGCAGGACGTTCGAGGTCTCGCCGGACTGTTCCGCGATGGAGCTGGAGCGGGCAGCCAAGACTTCGTGCGCTTTGGACGCGCTCGTCGAACGCCATGAGCTCCGGGCGATGGCCTACTACTATGAGGGCCAGCCGGGGAACGAATACGAGGACATCGTTACGTCGTCGATCCCCGGATACACGCTCTTGACCGGACGGCGCGTGCCCTCTGCAGGAGAATGTGAGGTCAAGAACGCCTTGGCCATGAAGGTCCTGGACAGCTTGGGCTGCGGTGGCTCGTTCTCCGAGTTCTACTTGATGGACTTCGAGGACGACGTGGTGCTGCTCGGGCACGACGGCCCTGCGCACTTCGCCATCGCCGAGGGCAAGGTTCGGCTCGTTCCCCTGCCCGTCTACCACGGCAAACCGGGCACGGGGCTGTCGATCCAGATGAGCGTAAAGAACGGTCCCGTGACGTTGCTTTCGGTGGTCCAGGGACCGGGCGGCGAGACTTCCCTGCTTGTGGCTGAAGGGGAATCGGTTCCCGGCCCGGTCCTCCAGATCGGCAACACCAATAGCCGTTATCGCTTCTCGATCGGAGCAAAGGAGTTCGTCAACCGCTGGGCAATCGCCGGCCCGGCGCACCATTGCGCAATCGGGGTCGGCCACATGGCTGGAACCCTCGAAAAGCTCGCGAAGCTTCTTGGAATCGGGTTCAGTCGGGTCTGTTAGGCGTCCCGTCGCGCATCGCCCTTCGCTCATCGCTGCCATCTTCCCCCTCACCCGTTTCGCTGCGCTCAACGACCTCTCCCCAAAGGGGCGAGGTGGGAATAGCTCAGGCCTTGAAGGCGCCGCTGGTGACGCCCGCCATGAACGGCTTGGTGGCATACAGGAACAGCACGAGCAACGGCAGGCTCGCGAGCACATACGCCGCGAACATCGTCGCGTGGTTGGCGGCGACCGTGCTCTGGCCCATCAGGAACAAGCCAGAAGACACGACGTGGTACTTGGCGTCCGAGTTCGTGATGAACGGCCAGAGGAAGTTGTTCCAGGTGCCAAGCACGTTCACAATGGCGACAACCGAGAGGATCGGCTTGGAGAGGGGCAGCACCAGGTTCCAATAAAGCTTCCAGTGCCCCGCGCCGTCCATCCGCGCCGATTCGAACAGTTCACCGGGAAGGCCATCGAAAAACCCCTTGAACAGGAAGATCGCGAAGATCTGGCCCCCTGCCATATAAGGGAGGATGAGCACCCAATGGGAGTTGAGCAGGCCCAGCTTTTTGACCCAAAGGAAGCTGGGAACCAGAGTCAGCACGCCGGGGATCATCATGAAGCTGAGAATCGCAAGGAAAAGGATCGCCTTCCCCTTGAACTGGCACTTGGAGAAGGCGTAGGCCGAGACGGTGCTCACGGCAAGCACGCCGAAAACCGTCGCCAGGCACACCAGAATCGTATTGAGCGTGTAGGGCCGGAGCACCTCCCAGGCATAGGCGTAACCATCGAAGAGTTGGCCAAGTGCCCGCCGCGGCAACCCGAAGTAGGCGTGGTTCATCTCGGAGTTCGAGCGAAGGGAGTTGTTGAGCACGAACACGAACGGCAGAAGCGTCATCGTGAGGATCGCGATGAGACCCAGGTGAAGGCCGACTTCGGTTCTCCTTCGTCTCACCTTGCTTCCCTCCTCAGGTCCTCTGAACTGCGGAAATACCGCAGGTTGACCACCGTAAGGCCCAAGATCAGCAAAAAGAGAAAGACCCCGATCGCGCAGGCGTAGCCCATTCGCTGGAAGCTAAAGGCGTTCATATACATCCAGAGCCCGGGCACCATCGTTTTGAAGCCCGGGCCGCCCTTGGTCAGGATGAACATCCCTTCAAAGCCCTGGACCGCGCCGATGACCGTAAGGATCGTGAGCAGCTTGATCTGCGAAAGCACAAGCGGAACGTCGATGCGCAGGAACTTCCCGATCCCCTTTGCACCGTCGAGCTCCGCGGCCTCGTGGACGCTGTCCGGGATCCCCGCCAGGCCCGCGTAATAGATGAGGATGTTGATTCCACCGGCAAAGGGAAACCCGATAAACGCTGCGGCCCAGAGGGCGATATTCGGTTCGCTCAGCCATCCACGGGTGAGCGATTCCGCGCCGAAAAGGCGAAGAAACTCGTTGATCAGGCCCGTATCGCCATAGATCATGTCCTTCCAGATCATGATTCCCGCCACTCCGGGCACCACCACCGGCAGAAGAAAAAGAACGCGGTAGAGGTGCCTCGCCCGCTCGGAGCGCAGGGAGAAGATGAGCTTGGCGACGATCAGCGGCGCCGTGGAGACCGTCACCAGCCCGAAGAGCATGAGAAACAGCAGGTTGGCGAAGCTCTGCCAGAGGGTGGGGTCGTGAAGGTACTCGATGTAGTTGGCGATACCGATGAACTTGGCCTCGCCGCCGACCTCGTAGTCGTAGAACGAGGTCGAGAACGCCCAAAGGAATGGCACGAGGCTGAACACCGCCAGCAGGCCAAAGGTCGGCAGCAGCATGGCGTAGGGCGCGACGCTTGCCTTCCCGGTCCTCATGGCGAGGAGTGTACATCGCCGCGCACCGTCGGCACGGCGTCAACCTGAAACTTGTCGTCCTCTTGCCCAGGGGGCAGAAGCGAATGGGCTTTGAGATTCCGGCGGGCCACCCAGGGTGAGTCGCTCAGAGTGCAGTTCATTGGGTGACTCCACGCTTCAGCGTGGTGTGCCCGCATGTTGCCGCTCCAGGGGAAGTCGAGACAGTCCCAACAGCCTCTGCCAGTACCGTTCTTCCGCCTGGAAATGCGGCGTTTCCATCTGCCAAACCCCCATTCCCATCTGGATGAACCGCTCCGGCAGATCCAGGAGCCGCGTTTCCGCGTGGCGAATCGTCATTTCCGGAGGGAACTGGGCCATTTCCAGGCTGGAAAGGCGATTTCCCGAAGGAGAAACAAGCAGATGCCCACTTGGCTACCCGATCGCGAAGCTGAACGACTGACCTGGCTGCCACAATTCGCCCTCAAGATCAACGTGTATGTCGGCACGGCGGGCATCGTCGCCGGCGACGTGGCCAAGGTGAACGGCGCCTAAGGGGGTGCCCAGAAAGCCCCGTAGGGGCGGCTTCCCCGACCGCAAAGAAGAGCTGCATAAGTACATCTCAGGGATCGTGAGAAACCAGGGTCAGAAGCTCATCGCGATCCACTGCATGCCCGACCATGCCCACATTCTCATCGGTCTCAAGCCCAGCAAGTGCCTATCCGACCTTGTTCGGGAGATCAAGACGGGATCGTCCAACCACATCAACGAGAATCGGTGGGTCCGGGAGCACTTTTCTTGGCAGGAGGGGTTTGGAGCGTTTTCCTATGCCCATGCAGACCTGGGAAACGTCGTGCGGTATATCGAGAATCAGGAGGAGCATCACAAGAAACGGAGCTTCCGTGATGAGTTTCTGGCGTGCCTGAAGGAGTTTGAGATGACGTATGAAGAGCGGTATCTCTTTGAGGAGCCGATTTGAACATGCCGCCCCTACGGGGCAGCGGGAGTAGAATGGCGGCTATGGAGGTTTCGTCCGATCAGGTGATCATCTCGAGCCATAGGGCCGCAGAAGTCACTTGGACCCTGCTTGCGACGGACCGCTTCTCGCCCTATCCAGATGCTCGTGCGCCGCTGGTCGCGGGCCAGCCGGAAGTTCGGCGGTACCGGATTAGGTATCTGGATGGCGACGACCCGGTGGGCAATTACTCGGCCGTGGCGAGCGTGACGACGGTGCCGTAGGGGGGCTAGAAGAGATCTGCTTTGCCAGTCCAACTACGAACGACAGCCATCGGGTCTGACCACCAAGCATCTTGGTCCAAGTCGGATACCGCTATTGGTCCGCCGCCTGTTGACTTGCCCTCCTCGTTGAGAACGACGCCGCAGACGATCCTGTCGCCAAAGAAGTCTTGCAGGAAATCCACAATCGCGCTAGCCTGTCCCTCATCAGTGCCGTGCAAGAATGCGGGAAAGTCGCACATGTAGCCGTTGTACCAATAGAGGCTCGGCTCACCATTGCACTTAAGCACAAGATCTTATTCGACGCGCGGATTAGCTGAGGGCCAAGTGACCCAGAGTTCGCCTTCCACAACCGAAAAGCGCTTCTCTATGCCGGGGAAGGCCAACGAGAGCCGATTTGCGATCGTCGCACTCAGGCTTGAGAGATGCGAAATGTTGGTGCCCATCCTGCGGTCAATCTACCACTTGGGCGAATCGACTCACCTTCTGTCCTAGCTCACATACCCATCCACTCCCGGCCCGGGGCGACGGAATCAGCGACCTCACCCGGCCGCCGGCGCGCCATGCGCGGCGAGCAACTCCACCTGCCCGGCGGGTACACCTAGCCCATGTCTTTGGCCGATGGCGTCCTCTCACAACTGATACCCAACCTCCCCGCTCACCTGGGCAACGACCTGAAGGTCTATTCCCCGATTGATGGCTCGCTGCTCGCCACGCTGAGGCTGGACACCGCCGAAGAGATCGAAACCAAGATCCAGCGGGCTACCCAGGCCTTTGAAACCTGGCGAGACGTCCCTGCCCCGGTCCGAGGCGAACTGGTTAGGATCTTCGGCCAAAAGCTCCGCGACAAGAAGGAGCTTCTGGGGCGGCTGGTGACCCTCGAGAACGGCAAAGTCCTTAGCGAAGGGCTCGGCGAAGTGCAGGAGATGATCGACATCTGCGATTTCGCTGTGGGGCTCTCGCGCCAGCTTCATGGGCTCACCATCGCCAGCGAGCGCCCGAGCCACGTGATGCAGGAGAATTGGCTCCCGCTCGGTCCCGTGGGCGTGATCAGTGCGTTCAATTTCCCCGTCGCGGTGTGGGCCTGGAACGCGGCGCTCGCGTGGGTCTGTGGCGACCCGGTCCTCTGGAAGCCCAGCGACAAGACCCCGCTCTGCGCGCTGGCCTGCCAGGCAATCTTCGAGGAGGCGCTAAGTGAATTTACGATTGACGATTTACGATTGACGAACGTTGCGGGCGGCCTGAGCCAGATCCTGATGGGGGGCCGCGCGACTGCGGGGAAGGCCCTTGTGGAAGACCCGAGGATCCCCCTCGTGAGCGCGACCGGCAGCACCGCCATGGGCCGCGCAATCGCGGGAACGATCGCTCAGCGGTTCGGCCGGACGATCCTGGAGCTCGGTGGCAACAACGCCATCATCGTCACCCCGACCGCCGACCTTGGCGTGGCGCTCCCGAGCATCGCCTTTGGAGCGGTGGGAACCTGTGGGCAGCGGTGTACCAGCACCCGCAGGCTGATCGTCCACGAGAGTATCGTGGACGAGGTCTGGGCCAAGCTGAAGTCGGCTTACGCCAGCATCACGGCAGGCAAGATCGGCGATCCCCTCGACCCGAACACCTTGGTTGGTCCGCTCATCGACGGCAAGTCGTTTGACGATATGCAGTACGCGCTCGAAGAGGCGAGGAAGGATGCGCTGGAGGTGTTTGGTGGGGAGCGAGTTTCGCTGAATGGTGCTCGGGTGGCCAGGTATTCAGGCGATCTGGCGCAAACTCCGACTGAACCTGAACACCCATCACCTGAACACCTGAACACCAGCTCTGACGCCTACTACGTCGCACCGGCGCTTGCCCGCATGCCCAGGCAAACCGCCATCGTCGAGCACGAGACTTTTGCGCCAATCCTCTTTGTCCTGAGCTACCGCACCTTCGACGAGGCCTGCGAGATGCAGAACGCGGTGCCCCAGGGCCTGAGTTCGGCGATCATGACCGGCGACGTGCGCGAGGCGGAGCTTTTCAAGCGGCGCTCAGATTGTGGCATCGCCAACGTGAACATCGGCACGAGCGGCGCTGAGATCGGCGGGGCCTTCGGAGGCGAAAAGGAGACGGGAGGCGGAAGAGAATCCGGTTCCGACTCTTGGAAGCAGTACATGCGCCGCCAAACGAGCACGACGTATTACGGCTATGAGCGCCCGGCCCTGGCGCAAGGCGTTCAGTTCGACCTATAGAAGGGGCCTCACCGCACCCCGCTGCGCAGGCGCCGCGCCTGTGGTGCTCGGCAAAGGGAGCCCAGGCATCCATGCCTGGACCCCGGCCCGCGGACATCCTTGTCCGCGGATTCAGCGGTAGCATGACGGTATGGATCTTTCGCTTGGCCCACCAGCGAATTCCCCACGAGCCAAGGTCCACTCTATCCTGAGCCGAACCAACAAGGGCGCCTGCGGCTACTGGACCGGCAACCCCCATCCCGACACCGTCCCGATCTACCTGAAGCAACTCGGTCTCAAAGACACCGAGGCGCTCTACAGCCACTTCGGCGACGACGCCCGCTGGATCCCTGCCGATTCCGGTTACCGCCATCCCGAAGGCAAGCCCCCCTTCGACTTCTATGGCGGCGGCGAGCGGGTCACGCTCAACCACCCCGGCATCTTCGCCGATTGCGAGGATGTCAGCCTCGTACACGCCCACTCATGGCCCGATCCGGCCCACTTCGACTTCTCCGAGGTCCTTGCAAGAATTCGGCAGCACCAAAACAAGGGCGTCTGGACGGGAATGTGGGCGCCCTTTTTCCACGACGTCGCCGAGTTCTTCGGCATGGACAACTACTTCCTCGGCATGTACTCGAACGCCGCTGTCGTAGATGCGGTCACCGAGCACGTCGTGGACCACTACGTCGCCGCCAACGAGATCTTCTTCGAGCAACTTGGCGATGCCGCCGACACCTACTTCTTCGGCAACGACTTCGGCACGCAGCGCGGGCTCATCCTTTCACCCGAACTGTTCGAGCGCTTCGTCCTGCCCAGCATGAATCGGCTGATCGGCGTGGCGAAGAAACACGGCAAGAAAGTGCTCCTTCACTCCTGCGGCTCGATTCGGGGCGTCATTCCCAAACTCATCGAGGCGGGGGTAGACGGCCTTCACCCGCTGCAGGCCCTCGCCGAAGGCATGAGCGCACAGGATTTGGCCCGCGAATACGGAAGTGACCTGGCGTTTGTGGGTGGCGTCGACACCCAAGACCTCTTGGTCAACGGCACGCCGGCACAGGTGCGCGATGAGGTCCTTCGTCTGCGCGAGGTGTTTGGTCCCAATTACGTGGTCAGCCCCAGCCACGAGGCCCTGCTCCCGAACGTACCCATCGAGAACGTCGAGGCAATGGCGGTAGCCGCACGCGAGTGAGGCCGGCCTACCCCAACTTCGCCACCCGAACCACCGTATTCGTCCCGTACGGGTACCCGGTCGCATGGAGCGTCAACCTATCCCCGCTCTGGTCGAACTGCAATGCCTCCCCGCTGTCCATCCACTTGGCATCTTTCACTGTCCCTTCGACTCCTGTAAACACCCGCGGCCCAGGACCGCGATGAGGAACGCCCTCAACCTGCGTGTTTCCGGTAGGCGTTAGGTCCGTCACGAATAGGTAGCGGACGCCCTCATGGTCCAGCCCAAAGTCGTTCCCCTCACCTTCAATCCCGCAGGGCCGCCCACCGTACATCACGCCCTCGCGCCCGCCGTGAAGCTCCAGCCAATCGCCCACTTTTTCAAGGGCCGCGCGCTCATAGGTCGGCAACGCCCCTTCCGCCGTCGGCCCGATGTTCATGAGCAGATTCGCCCCCGCGCGCCGGGAGAAACACAGCTCCTCGATCACGTGCGCGGGAGAAAGCAGGTTGTAATCGTGCCCGGCGATGCCCCAATGAAAATCGAACGTGTGGCACATCTCGCCTGCGATCCACTTCGGCGCGCCCGAGCGGTCCAGGGGCCTTGGCCGTCCGCGCTCGAAAGTCACGCTGTCGATCTCCGGATGCCCGGTCTGGCCCATCGCGCCGGTGCCCGTGTTGTTGATGATGATCGCCTCGGGCTGGTGCTTGCGAATCACGGCATAGAGCTGCTCCTCCTGCCAATCGGCTTCCGGTTTCGACCAGTTCCCGTCGAACCATAGCCCCCCGATCGGGCCGTACTGCGTGCAGAGCACCTCAACACTGTCGCGCAAGTACTGGAGATAGCCGCCCCAGTCCGACTCGAAACGGGGCTCATTCCAGTCGAGCGTGGTGTGATAGAGCATCGGAACAATCCCCTCAGCACGGCAACCCTGGATGTAGTCTTGGATCAGATCGCGCCCGCAGGGGGTCCGCGTCACATCCAACTTGGAGAGCCCCTTAGTGTCATAGAGGCTGAATCCCTCGTGGTGCCGTGAGGTCAGGGTGATGTAGTTCATCCCAAAGCGTTTAGCCGCCCTCGCCAGTTCGCGCCCGCTGAAGTCCTTCGCCGTGAAGGTGTCCATCCGCTTGAGGTATTCGGCGCTCGGGATCTTCTCCATGTGCTGCACCCACTCGCCCCGACCCAGCTGGGAATAGAGCCCGAAGTGGAGAAAGAGGCCAAAGCCAAGCTGCTCGAAGGCCGCTACGCGGGAGAGGGGAGTCGGTGCGCTCATGGGCTGATTGAACCTCAACGCCGGCGAAGCATGATCAGGGAGGAGCCATCCCCTCCCACCGTCTCAAATTCAAAGCGCTCATAGAGCCGCACAGCGGGATTGTTCTTGGAGACGCTCAGTGAGATCCCGCCAAACCGCATGTCAGCTATGCCGAGGAGCTCCGCAAGCAGCTTGGAACCGATACCCCGGCCCCGAAATGCGGGCAAAAGCGAGAGCGACAGCTCGGGAATCTCATCCGACACCCAGCCGTATCCGCGAGCGTCCCCCTGCAGGGTGCGGAGCCACGCCGCCCCGATTGCACGGCCATTCCGAACCGCGAAAACCCCCAGGTCCCCGTCCGCACCCCAACCCATCCAGTATCTGGCGATCTCGGGCATATCGACGAACTCGGGCGGAAAGGGCGCCGCGCCGGGCTCCACATACAGCGCCAAATAGCAGAACTCTCGCAAGAGGCCCTCGTCCTTGGCATCGATGGCCCGGAACTCGGTGAGAACGCTCCTCATGGCCCTTATCTAAGCATCGAAAGCCCAAGCTGCAAGATGGCCTGGGCCGCCGCTTCATCAGGACCGTCGCCGACGACCCGCAGGAGCCCCGCCTCGGTCTTTGATCCCCGTATCCAAAGAAAGCCCTCTCGCTCGATGCCCTTGCCCTCATCCGTGGCGGCGGTCTCAAGCTGATATTCGCCGAGCCTGCGCCGTTCGCCACCATCGGCGGACTCCTTGACCAGCCTGACCTTCCAGCCGCACAGCTTGCCCTCGGGCCGCTCGGGGCCGACGTGCCGGGTGTACGAATAGAGGAACTCGAAACCGGTCCAGTCCTTCGAGAGTTCTGAGGCAAAAGCGGATGGAAACTCCTGCTCAAGGCGGTCAATCATCGGCCACCACTCTTCTTGAACCTGCCCCTTCGCCGCCACGGTCCGCTGACGAGGGAGGTCGGCGATGAACCCCGATAGCCCAGGGCCCATGGATTCGTCGTGGGTCAGCGCCGACGAGATAATGCGTCGGAGCTCGGCGTCCGCGGAGGCCAGGATGGCGCCGGCGCCAACCAGCGACCCGTCGCGGCAGGTGGTGCCCGCGAAGATCGTGCCCCCGTTAGGACCCTCGACCCCAACCACAGCCCTGAGGCCCTGCCGCTCAAGGTCGCGCATTCGGGTGACCACATTGATCTCGCCGGTCTCCACCTCGTGCACCGAAGCCCCGAACGCCCGCGCGATCTGGTGCACCCGGTACGACGTCGCATCGCTCGCCACAACCGCCGCCGGCCGCGCATCCCCCGACCGTCGATGCACCGCAAGCGCGATCGCCGTGTTGATCGCGGCGGCCGCCTGGGGCGACGGAATCTGCGCCTTTCCTTCCCCATCCACAAAGGTCAGGTTGCCGCGATCCGCATCGAAGTCGTAGGCGAGCCCAAATAGCGCTTCTTCGGCCTGCACCCGCTCGGCCAGGTCGTGCAATACGTGCTTGCCGTCGGCTCGCACCTGCTCCACGTCCACGTCGTGAGCGGGCTTCCCCACTTCCTCATTCAAGACGATCGGTTCGACGCCCAGCGCCTCGAAGACGCGCCGGCAGACCACGGTCGCGGCCCCGCCGTTCGGGTCCAGCACCACCTTCGCGCCCTCCGTATTGGCGAAATAGGAATCCTGGACGAAGTCCACGTATTTCTGCACCGCGCTCTCGCGCTCGGCTTCGTTGACGCTTGGCGAGAACGAGGTCACCGCCGCCTGTGGCCTGAAAGCATTGGCCGCTCGGATCAGGCTGCCCATCTCACTCGCAGAGAGCAAGGCCCCCGGGGGCGCGGGGTCGAGCGCATGGGTCTCCACACCCGTGGCGTACTTCCAACCGTTGTCGTCCACTGGGTTGTGGCTGGCGGTCACCATCACCCCTCCGTGCGCCTCGAACACGCGCACCGAGTGCTGCCAGATGGGCGTCGTCACCACGCCCAGGTTGATCAGGTCCAGTTCGACGCCGAGGTCGCGAAAGGCGCTGGCCATTCCTGCCGCCTGCTCTCTTAGGAGCGCTTCGCCGGTAGGTCGAGGGTCGCGCGCCAACACCATGCGGGCGCGCTCGCTGGGGTTCGCCTGGAGCCTTGAAATGGCGTAGCAGTAGGCATGGCGAAAGGCGAAGACCGCGTCCTCGCGCTTGACGTTCGGTCCGGGACCGACCGTGGCGCGCACGCCGGAATAGGACTGGAGCCAGCGGTCGGAAGACATGCATCGGAGTTTACTTGTGCTCGCTCGTTTTCGACCTCGGATGGGCCTTGGCCACGGCGTCCTTCAGCCTCTCGATGCTGATGTGCGTGTAGATCTGCGTCGTCGCGAGGTTCTCGTGGCCGAGGAGTTGCTGCACGGTCTTGAGGTCCGCGCCTCCGTCCAGCAGGTGCGTCGCGAAGCTGTGGCGCAGGGCGTGGGGCGACACGTCGGGGGGCAGACCGGCTGCTCGGGCAAGGCGATGGACGACGTTCTGGACGGTGCGCGTGGTCAGTCGGCGTCCCTGTGGGTTGGTGAAGAGGGGGCCACCTCGCCCCTTTGGGGAGAGGTCGGTGAGCTCCGGCGAACCGGGTGAGGGGCCACCGTTAGGACCTGCAACCACCCGCTCCTCCGCGAGGTACGCCTCGATCGCGCGTGTGCACGAGACCCCAAAGAGAGCTATCCGCTCCTTGCTTCCCTTGCCTCGCACGCGAACGCAGCCCTCCCGAAGGTCGAGGTCAATGATGTTGACGCCGACCACCTCGCTCGCCCGAAGCCCCGCGCCATACATCAGCTCCAGCAGGGCCTGATCGCGCAAGGGAGTCTTGCGAAGGTTGGGCTGGTCCAGCAAAGCCGCAGCCTGCTGCTTGGAAAGCACCTTGGGTAGAGATCTTCGCCTGATCGGCGCGTCGAGCACTTCGGTGGGGTCGCTGGCCAGGTACCCCTGTGACCGGCAGAACCTCACAAACGAACGGAGGGAGGACAGCTTGCGCGCCCGGGTCACCGGCGTCGTGCCGTATTTCCGCAAGTAGGTGCTCAGGGATTGAGGTTGAAGGTCGAACCTGCCGTCCAGAACGCTGCTGAGTTGTGCGAGGTCCGCGCCGTAGGCACGGACCGTTTGCGCCGATCGCTTCGCGGCGATTGAATCGAGAAACTCCTGAATGACGGTGTCGAGCGAGGTGGGCATGGTTTGTTGAGCGAATCGCTCACGGATGTAGAGACGAATGTACCGGACGTGGATTTGCCGTGGACGCGAGCTTTCCTCAGCCATGGGCCCGTGAGGGAGCGCAGAGACGCTCCGTTCACCCTCTGGAACCCCTCCGGAGACTGCTCAAGACGTTATAGCCCTGGCGTCTCGCCTGGGTTGCTTAGGCTCACCGATTGGAGCCTCAGAGCACCAATCCGGCATTTCTCAGCCCTCCCCGTCTTCGACCCCTCCCTTTCGCGAAACAAGATGGCGCTTACCTTCGCGTGAGCACGCGCTGCGCGGGTATCTTGCGCCAGATGAAACGGTGGATCGTCCTGGGGCTTGCCTTGCTTTCGGCAAGCGCCATTGGCGAGCGCATCCTCCTCATCCCACTCGACAGCCGGCCGGCGGCAGGCCAGTTTGCCCAAATGATCGGCAAAATGGCCGGTGTTAGGGTCGAGCTGCCTCCCGCGGAACTTCTGGGGCGTTTCACGACACCCGGGCAATCCGACGCCATCCTCGATTGGCTTCGCGACCAGGACTATTCGGACGTGATCGCTACCGTCGTCAGCACCGACATGGTCGCCTATGGCGGGCTCATTGCGAGCCGCGTCAACGACGTGCCGCTCGAAACGGCCACCAGGCGCATTTCCCGCCTCGCCATCATCCGACAGCGCCATCCAGACACCGCCTTCTACGGGTTCTCCTCGATCACGCGCCTCTGGCCGACTGCCACCAAAGCCGCAGCAGCCTGGCGGCTGCAACTGGCCAAATACGAGGAGATGAAGGACCGCTATCGGAGGACGCTTTCTGAGGACGCCCGCCGTTCGATGGAGAACCTCCAGGCCAAGATCCCGCCGATCGAGATCCGTAACTACGAGGCCACCCGCGAGCGCAACCACCTGCTCCAGCGAACCCTGCTCGGTCTCGTAAGGGATAAGGTCCTCGATTACCTGGTGCTCGGACAGGACGACGCCCAGCCTTACGGGCCGCACGTTCCCGAGCAGCAGCAGCTTCGCACCCTCTGCCTACGCTACGCCATCAACCACAAGGTCTACCTTTGCGAGGGCATCGACCAGCACGCCAATGTGCTCACCAGCCGCGCCCTGCTCACCCACTACAATTGGGCGCCAAAGGTCCGAATCGTGTACTCAGACTCAAAGGGCGTGACCAAGGTCGCGAACTACGAATCCAAGATTGTCGCTCAGAGCCTGCAGGACCAGCTCTTCGCAAGTGGGGCGACCCCAGCGCCCGCGGGCACCGATTACGACTACTCGCTCTATCTGAACACGCCGGACCCCGACCCCGACGAGCGCCAGAAGTTCGTCACCGAGCTCCAGCAAGAGATCGATCAGGGCTTCCCCGTCGCGGTCGCCGACATCAATCTGGCTCGCGACGGCACCGCCGACCCCGTGCTTTTTTCAGCGCTCTGGGAAAAGACCCGAATTATGAAGCTGCTGGCCTATGCCGGATGGAACACCGCGGGCAACACGATGGGCACGGCGATCCCGGCGGCCAACGCCTATCTCTTGGCGCGTCGGCTGCGAAGCGACCCACAAGGCCGCGAAGTGGCGCAACGAGAGTTCCTGCTTCACCGCATCGTCAACGACTACGCTTATCACAAGTTCACGCGGCCGGAGGCCTATCGCATGATCGACAGCACCCTCCGTGCCAGCCGCGACGAGATCTACGATGCAGACTTCCAGCGGGTGCAAACCCTGGTGCAAACCAGCCTGACAAAGCACCTTCAGGAGTACTTCAAAACGCAGTTTCTTGGGAGGCGCTTCTTCGCTGGAACGAGCCAAGCGGAGATCACGGGCCTAGAGGACGTCCGCATATTCCTTCCTTGGCCGAGGGCGTTTGAGGTTCAGATTGAGTTCACCATGCGCACCGCGCCGGTCGGCGGCGGTTAGGGGCTTCCTTTGAGGGCTCGATCTCGCCTCACTGCATAGGGTGCAAGAGGATGCGCGAGGGTGAATGAGGGTGAGAGGGAGAGGGGGCGCGGGCGAGTGAAGGGATGATGGGATGAGGAGTGGGACCCTCCCTTGGTTTTGCGAATCGAATCGGAGGCAAGTTTGGGGGTGAGAGGCAATGCACCCTTTGTGGCTCCGGCCGCCTTTGTGTCTTTGTGAGAGGTAACTATGGTCGCCCACACGGAACTGTTTTTCTTTGGGCAGGCTTGGCGGTTACCGTTCCCCTCATCCCATCATCCCATCATCCCTTCTCTAGATCCAGTCCCAAACAACGACAAAGGGCAGGTTCCTGAAAGCAGGAACCTGCCCTTTGTCCCTCGGTCCCTCCGTCTACCTATAGACCTTGAAAGCGGCCTGGTCGGTCGTGAACTCCCAAAGGGTGGTCACGTCCGAGAGATAGTCGATCAGGTCCACACGCGCGCGGAGCTTCAATGTCCCTGCCTGGATGAACCTGAGAAAATTCGAGGTCAGCGTCACGGTCTTTGCGGTCTCTGAGAGCGGGGCGGCGCCTTGGAACACCTGCTCGAACTTGTTCAGATCCCAATCAAAGAAGAAGATCCGCATCAGCCGCCCGTCCACGTTCACCCTTGAAGTGAGCAGGAACTCCAGCTTCGTCGGGTTCGAAATCGGGGACGTGCAGTCCACACTCAAACGGACCGGAGGAATCAGGTCCGCGCCGGCCGAAACCTTCAACTTCATGCGGTTCGCATCCACCGCCGCCAGCGAAGCCAGGTCGCCAGAAATAAGGTTGCCAAGCTTTGAGAAGGCCGTGGGTGGCAACACCTTCGAAGGCCAGAGCACGTTCAGGTTCTGGCTCTTGACAACGCTCCTGAAGGTCGCCCGGATCGAGGATGAAGCGTCGCTGGCCACGTTGAGCGTCGTGATCGCAAAGGCCGCCGTGCTCGCGCCGGCAGGCACCGTAACCGTCGCTGGGACCGTCGCCGCCGCCGTGTTGGAACTGAAAAGCGCCACCACGTAGCCTCCCGGTGGGGCGTTGCCGCTCATATTCACATGCCCCGTCGTACCCGCGTTGCCGATTACGGTCGTCGCGTCGAGCGTCACCGAGTTCAGCACCACGGGCGTGGTGACCGTCCAGCTTTGAATCTCGACGTTCCATCCTTGACTGCCGTCGCACACCATGGCGCAGCCCCAGAAGGTCGTGTCGTCGTTGGGATCTACCGTGACGGCGAAGTAGTCTCCCCATCGGTTGTTGGTGTTGTTGCCATAGACCGAGCCTGCCCCACTGGTCAGAAGGAAGGGCGTTCCCATCGTTCCGGCAGCGTCGGTGGTCTTCCGTCCAGTTGCCATCATGTCGGCCACGATGGACGAAGAGCACCTCGTGAACAGCATCGAGATGTCGTTGAACTCGTTCGTGAACACCGCCGGCATGATGTAGTGAACGCTGGTGCTCGCGTTCGCTACGTTGCCCGATTGCGCCAGCGTCGGCGACGAAGACGGGTAGTTGTTGGTGTTCACCTCGTACCAGCGGCTGCGGTACTGAGGGTTCGAATAGGTTCCCTGCGAAAACACGAGCTTCCCACCGCGCCAAACGGCAGTGAGGATGCGCCCGTCGAGAGGATCGAGCCTATGCCCGCCGGCGCTCTGCGCGTATCCGGGCGGGTAGCCGTACGATGGCACGGAGAGGCTGGTCTTGGTG
The DNA here is from genome assembly GCA_016223145.1 of Armatimonadota bacterium. Lineage (NCBI taxonomy): Bacteria > Bacillati > Armatimonadota > Armatimonadota bacterium. The sequence goes on from JACRPN010000005.1 coordinate 156,807, forward strand.
ATCGTGGGAGTTCCCAGGATGTCCGTGAGAACGTGAATGCGCATCGACGACGTATTGATGTCGCTCGCCATGTAGATTCGGTCCGCATTCGGATCCATCATCTGGGCCGGCTGAACGCCGAAATTCGCGGTGTCGATCGTGAAGTAGCTCACGGTCGCGGCACCGCCGCTTAGCACGGAGCTCTTTCGCACCAGGATGTGCTCGACGCCCAGGTAACCGGGGTCCGTGGAGGGACCGGTCAACTGGAACAGGTTGCCACACGAGAGGTAGCCATCCTTGTTGTAGCCGACACCCGGATAGTCGAGCCAGTAAGTCGAGGAGCTAAAGGAGACCCTTGCTTCAAGGCGATACGCGTACCACGTCCCGTTCGGATCGTTGTTGTCCGAGACCGCGAGCAGCAGCTTCGAGATCGACGAGCCAGTCTGCTCGAGCGCGACCACCACAAAGCGGTTCGCCAGCTTGTCGTAATAGCACTTCGGGTCAAAGACGAAAGAGCTGCCGGTCACGCCCGTCGAAGCAAAAAAGGTCGTGAGGTCCTGCCTAAGCTGCTCGGTGCCGCCCTTAGTGTAAAGGCCGATATCCGTGTTGGTCGTGACCACAACGTGGTTCGGCCCAACGGCCAGCGTGGGGTCGGCGGGGACCCACCCGGTGAACGTGATCGAAGTCCATAGCGCGCCACGCCCCGACAGGCCGGCATAGTCCTCGACTTCACCGGCTTGGATCGAGTTCGAATCGGTGGATTCCAGACGCCATGGCGGCCGGAACCGGTTCCCGACGGGCCTTTCCATGGGTGCAAAGTTGCGAACGATGGGAGGGAAGAACTGATAGGTGGAAAACCTGGACGCAGGCACCTTTTCCGTGCGCGTGACACGGAGCACCTCGTCGTCTTTGGTGGGACCGGCCAGGGCAAGCCCAACCGCACACGCCGACAGCAACGAAGTCAAAGAGAGTCTTAAGAGCATACAGAACCTCAATTCAAATAAAGATAAGCATTTGGGGCGAAACGAATACGCGCCCGTCGAGGGAGACCTTTCATTATGGACCGCAATTCTCCCAGCCCCCAAGAAGTCGCCAGGCAAAGACGCCGCGCCTCGTAGTTTTGCGGGGCGATCCGGGTGCGGCAAGCGTCCCATGGATTAGGGTAAATGTTGAGGCTGAGCGCGGCTCTGCTCGCGCGCTTGGTCCTTGTGGGGAATGGCCATCGAGCGATCGGTGGGGACCGGCGTGAGGGCGCCTCGCAAATAGATCGATCCCGGAACCTACTTATGGCCGCCGTCGCTCAAGAAACCACCGTCAATCTCACGATCAACGCCGTCGAAATTGCCGTTCCCAAGGGCGAGCTGATCGTCGAAGCCGTCAAGCGGCTGGGGCTTGAAATCCCCGTCTTCTGCTACCACCCCAGGATGAAGCCGGTGGGCATGTGCCGAATGTGCCTGGTCGAAGTGGGTTTCAAGCAGCCGGACGGCTCGGTCCGCATGATGCCCAAGCCCCAAGCCGCCTGCACTTTGCCGGCTTCCGAAGGGATGGTCGTCCTCACCGACAGCGAAGCCGTCCACCGCGACCGCAAGGGCGTCCTTGAGTTTCTGCTGATCAACCACCCGCTGGACTGCCCGGTTTGCGACCGTGGCGGCGAGTGTCCCCTCCAGAACAACACGATCTTTTATGGGCCGGGCACCAGCCGCTTCGTCGAAGCCAAGCGCAACGCGCACAAGGCGTACCCGCTCTCCGACTACGTGACCCTCGACCTCGAACGCTGCATCCAGTGCGGGCGCTGTGTGAGGTTCACCGAGGAGATATCCGGCGACGGCGAGTTGGCCTTTCGCTTCCGTGGCGCTCAGATGCAGCCCTCGACCTTCGGGCTCAAGAACTTCGACTCCAAGTTCAGCGGCAACGTCATCGAGATTTGCCCCGTGGGCGCGCTGACCAATTCCAAGTACCGCTTCCGAGCCCGGCCCTGGGATCTGCAGACGTCGCCGGCGATCTGCACGCTCTGTTCCAACGGCTGCAACGTGTGGATGGACTGGCGGGTCGGGCAGATCATGCGCATCAACGGCCGCACCCATGAAGGCATCAACGAAGAGTGGACCTGCGACCTTGGCAAGTTTGGGCATGACCGGTTCAACGCAGACAGCCGGCCCACCCAAGTTCTGATTCGAAACAGCGACCACCTGGCGCCAAGCAACTGGGGACCCGCCTACAAAGAGATCGAAGCCGCCTTTGCCAAAGGCGGCGCCAAGGTGGCGGCTTTGGCAGGCGGCATCCTCTCGAACGAGGATAGCTACCTCCTCCAGAAGCTCTTTCGCCAGACTTACATGAGTGCAAACCTGGACCACCGCTTCACAGCAACCTTGCAGAAGCCCGAAGATCGTCTGGAATCCAAGCTCGGCATCGCCCAGGTTCAGGATTCCATTGCGAGCTTCGAGTCCAAGTGCGCAGTGTTGATCTTTGGCTCCTCCCTTGCCGACGAGGAGCCGATCCTCTTCCTCAGGGTCCGCAAAGCGTGGTTCAATAACGGCGCGAAGGTGATCGTTGCGGGTTCGCAAGCCACGGACGCCGACAGCTTTGCGCACCTGGTGCTGCGCTGCAAGCCGGGAACCGAATCGGCCCTCGCCAACGGTCTGCTTTCGGCGGCCATCGAGAGCGGCAATGCCAAGGTCCCCGATGCCACCAGGAAGGCGCTTGCCGAATTCACACCTGAAAGGGTAGAGGCTTTGACGGGGGTCTCCGCCGCGAGCCTCCGCGAAGCGGCCTCAATGATGGGCCCGGGCGCGGCCGTGGTGACAACCCACGGACTCTTCAACCTGGACAACGCGCAGGGGGCGCTCGAAATCCTTGGCGGGCTCGCGATGACGACGGGAGCCAGCTTCAACTGCTGTTCCCGCGAGGCCAACCACGAGGGTCTCGTATGGATGGGAGTGCTACCCGACAGGCTCCCCGGAGGCGCGGCTATCCCCACATCGGATCGGGGGCTGAACACCCACGAGATTCTCGATGCGGCGGCCTCGGGAAAGCTCAAAGCCCTGTGGCTGGCTGGGGTGGACCCGTTCAAGGCCCATCCGGACCGAAAGAAGGTCGAAAAGGCGCTTGAGAACGTGGACTTTCTGGTGGTGCAGGACTGCCTGGACAATGAAGCGATCCCCTATGCCTCGGTCGTGCTGCCGATGGCGGCCCCAGCCGAAACCGAGGGCAGCTATGTGAGCATGGAGCGCCGGGTGCAGGCATTCGGCCCGGTCCTGACACCCAAGGGAGATGCCAAACCTGCATGGAGGGTCTTCGCCGATCTTATACTGAGGGCCACGCCCCAGAGGCCGAGCTTCGATGCGCGGGAGATTCGGGCCGCCATCGCCGAAGAGGCTCCTGCGTTCGCCGCCGCGATCGACATCGCCGATGAGGGAGTGATGCTGGGATGATCGAAGCCATTTCCAACCTGGATCCGCTTCTGCAAGCCCTGATCCGGGCGCTGCTTTTCGTAGTTCCAACCTTGTTGATCGTTCCCGGCTTCATCTGGTGGGAGCGAAGGCTGCTTTCCTGGATGCAGGACCGTTGGGGGCCGAACCGGGTGGCGACTTTTACTTTCGGCAAGAAGTTTCCCATGGCGGGCCTTCGCGGCAAAAAGCTGAAACTCTTCGGATTGCTTCAGCCCATCGCCGACGGCATCAAGCTCTTTACCAAAGAGGATTTCACCCCCAAGGCGGTGGACATCCTCATCTATTTCATCGCGCCTGCGGTCGCGCTCTTCCCCGCGTTCGCCCTGGGAGGCACCATCCCCTGGGGTCCCACTCATGACCACGCTTACATGGTCCTCACGCCCGTCGCCGACGTAAGCATCGGGGTGCTCTACGTGATGGCGGTGAGTTCGCTCGGAGTCTACGGCATCGTGCTTGGCGGCTACGCGGGCAACAACAAGTACTCCCTGCTTGGTGGCTTACGCTCCAGCGCGCAACTCATCAGCTACGAGCTCGCGATGGGCATGGCGCTCGCGGCGATGGTCACCGCCACCGGCTCGCTCCGCATGACCGAAATGGTCAAGGCGCAAGAGGGGCCGCTGTGGGGGTTCATCCCGCAGCTTCAAAACTGGTTCATTCTCACGCCGTTCGGGTTCATTGCGGCCATCATCTTTGGCATCTGCATGGTCGCCGAGACGAACCGTGCGCCGTTCGACCTGCCTGAAGCCGAAAACGAGCTGATCGCCGGCTATCACACCGAGTACAGCTCGATGAAGTTCGCGGTGTACTTCATGGGTGAATACGCGGCGATGTTCGTGTTCAGCCTAATGTTCGCCGCGGTGTTCCTGGGTGGTTACAACCTTCTGCCGGTGAACTTCCATGAGCTGTCGGCCAGCGTGAGTCATGTTGCATTTCTGGCATGGCTCTCTCCCATTCTCGATTTCTTGGGAGAGATGAATCCGACCCTGGCCCCCCTCTGGTTCATCGGCAAAGGCTTTTTCGGCATCACGATCTACATTTGGATTCGCGCGACCCTCCCAAGGCTGCGTTACGACCAGCTCATGAACCTGGGGTGGAAGGTGCTTCTGCCGGTGGGCCTCGCCAACTTCTTGATCGCGGCGCTCTGGACGATGGTCACCTCGACCCGGGACGTCAAGACCGGCTGGCTGGCCTGGCTGGCCGCATTCGCCGGGTGTTTCATCCTCTATCACGGCCTCAAACGCGCGTTTGCGAAGAATTTGGAATCCAAATACGGCAAACGGACGATTCGCCTGGTCGACCAGAAGCCCGGGGCGGTGGAAGGATGAGGCGATTGCGGATTGCGGATTTCGGATTGCGGATTTTGGGTCGCGATGGGCGATGCGCGATGCGCGATTGGGACCCGGCCATCCTAATGCCTAATGCCCTAATGCCTAATGCCTTAACGCCTCGCCCTTCGCCCTTCGCTTCTCTAGGAGTTCCCAATGCCCTTTGAGATGACCGGCCAAAACATGATGGCGCTACTGCTCGCGCTGATAGCCATGGCGAGCTCCGCCGGCGTCGTGCTTATCGGCAACGCCATTCGATCGGCGCTCTGCCTGGTCGCCAGCTTCTTCTGCCTCGCGTTCCTCTATTTCATCCTGAACGCCGAGCTTCTCGGCATCGTGCAAATCGTGGTCTACACCGGCGCGATCATGGTGCTGTTCTTGTTTGTGGTCATGCTGCTTGCCATTGGAGGGCCGGACGCCCTGACTGAATCGAGAGACCTGAAGCGGCTCTTGGCGGCGCCGTTCGGCGCGGCCCTGTTCGTGCTCGTGATGATGCAGGTGGTCCTACCGCTCCAGGCGGTCGCGGAAGTCGAGCCTTTAGCGAATGCCGGCACGCCCGAAGCGCTCGGCAAGGTGCTCTTCACCCAGTATTTCTGGCCCTTTGAAGTGGCGAGCATCCTGCTCCTGATCGGCATCGTCGGCTCCATCCTGCTGGCGAAGAGGAAGATATGAGGGGAGAGGCATTAGGCGTTAGGGCATTGGGTGTTGGGTGTTGGGTGATGGGTAGTCAGGTGGACCCCGGTTCCCCATCGCGCATCGCGCATCGCACATCGCACTCTGGCATCAGGGCATTGACCCCGCCTTCGCCCTTCGCGCTTCGCCCTTCGCCTCCGAAGTCAGGCTTTGAGGCATTAGGCATTAGGGGGACCGTATCCCCTTCGCCCTTCGCCCATCGCCCTTCGCGGAATGTAATCCGCACTTCGCGTTTCTCAATCCGCAATCCGCAATCGCCAATCCGCAATCCGGAGGTCCTGCGTTGAGTCCCCTAGTCATCTACCTCGCTCTCGGCGCATGGATGTTCATGTGGGGTGTGATCGGCGTCGTTTCGCGCCGGAACCCCATCGTGATCTTCATGTGCATCGAGCTCATGCTGAACGCGGTGAACCTGACGTTCCTGGCGTTCGCCCGCTATCAGCCCTCGATGATGGCGACTCAGGCCAACCAGGTTTCGGGCCATATGGCCGGCCAGATGATGGTCATCTTCGTGATGGCGGTCGCCGCCGCAGAAGTCGCGGTGGGCCTTGGCATCATCATGGCGATCTTCAGGCTGCGCGACAGCGTGGACGTGGACGAAATGAACCTGCTGAGAGGATAGGAAGAGAATGGAGAACTTTTCGCTGATCTGGTTCGTGCTCTTCCTCCCGCTGGCGGGGTCGCTCTTTCAGGCGCTCTTCGGCGGACTGGTGTGCAAGATCCGCCCGAAAGACGGCAAGCAGATCATGGGCGCCATCGCGGTGCTCTCGATCGCCGGCGCGTTCGCCGTCGGCGCTTATCTGACCTACCAATTGGTCCAACTCCCCGCCGAACAACGCACGATCCAGCCCCAAGTGCTCTTCGATTGGATCGATCTGCTCGGGCTCAAGGTGCCGTTTGAGGTGCTGATCGACCCGCTCTCGATGACCATGGTGCTGGTCATCACCGGCATCGGCGCGCTGATCCACCTCTATGCCACCGGCTACATGGCCGAGGAGCGCGATTACACCCGGTTCTTCACCTACCTGAACCTGTTCATCAGCGCCATGCTCATCCTGGTGCTGGGCAACAACCTGCTCCTGATGTTCATCGGCTGGGAGGGTGTGGGCCTCTGCAGCTACCTGCTCATCGCCTTTTGGTATAAGGACATCAATAACGCCAAGTGCGGCAACAAGGCGTTCATCGTCAACCGCATAGGCGACTGGGGACTCACCCTGGGCATCTTCCTCCTGGCCTGCGCGATGACCGGCGAATTCGCCCACCGCGGCGAGGGCGCCGCGAGTGGACGCTGGCTCAGCTACGACGTGATCCTGAGCGCAGGCGAGCAAGTGCTCCGCAACCAACCCGGGCTCGCCACCACGATCGCGCTGCTGCTCTTCGTCGGCGCGTGCGGCAAGTCGGCCCAGTTCCCGCTCTACTTCTGGCTGCCCGACGCCATGGCCGGCCCGACCCCCGTCTCGGCGCTCATCCACGCAGCTACGATGGTCACCGCCGGCGTGTTCCTGCTAAACCGCATGCAGTTCGTCTTTGTGATGGCGCCGGCCGCCATGGGCATTGTTGCGGTGGTTGGAGCGTTCACCGCCCTCTTCGCCGCGCTCATCGCCTTTGGTCAAACGGACATCAAGAAAGTGCTCGCCTATTCGACGGTGTCTCAACTCGGGTTCATGTTCGTGGCCTGCGGCGTCGGCGCGTTCTGGGCGGGCATGTTCCACGTCATTACGCACGCGTTCTTCAAGGCCCTGCTCTTCCTTGGCTCCGGCGCGGTGATCGCGGCGATGGCGCACGACCAGGACATGCGCCACTACGGAAACCTCGCCAAATACATCAAAATCACCTCGTTCACGATGATCGTCGGCTGGCTGGCGATCGCCGGTGTCTCGATCCCAGGCATCTTTGGCTTGGCGGGCTTCTATTCCAAGGAAGCGATCATCGGTTCGGCGATCCACCACTCCGAGGCGACGTTCTTCGGAACTCCGGTTGCGCCCTACCTCGGCTGGGTGCTGCTGGCTGTGGCGGGTCTCACGGCGGCCTACATGACCCGCCTCATCTGGCTCACGTTCTTCAGTGGCGAAGAGCGCTGGCGGCAGTTGGCCCCTGCGCATGGCTCGCACGATCTGCACACGGCGCACGCGGCTCACGCCTCCCATTCGTCTGACATGTCCGACCTGTCTGACTCGTCCGACAAGTACCACGGGAACAGCCACTCCCACGACGATCCTCACGGCTTTTTCTACACCGACGAGGAGGTTGCAGCCCGCGAACTCCATGAGCACCACCACGCGCTCGACGCCGAACACGTGCCCAAAGAGGTGTATCCCAGCATGTGGATCCCCCTTGTCGTGCTGGCGATCCTCTCCGTAGGTGGCGGCTACGTCCTGAACCCGATCCTCGAAGGATGGCTCTACGGTGGCGCGACGGGGGCCGAGCATGAGGGCTTCCCGAGCCACATGACGCTCGTTCTCATGTCCACCGTTGTGGCGCTCTCCGGCATCGTGTACGGCATCTTCGTCTACCGCAAGGGCCTTCCGAAGAAAGAGGGCGACGAGAAGGACTGGAGCCGGTTCCGCCGCTCCGCAGGCGCGCAGTTCGGCTATGACGGGCTGGTCATGGAGGCAGGAATTGACGGAGGCGGCGCCATCGCCAACTGGTTCTGGCGCTTCATCGACGCGACGGTCATCGACGGCTTCTACAACGCCACGGGTTGGCTCGCCTCGCAGGTGGGATATACGCTCAGGCTGATACAGACTGGCGCGGTTCGCGCCTACGCGCTGCTGATGCTCGTGGGCGCAGTCGCAATCCTCAGCTCGTTCTGGTACGCACTGCAGCAGATGGGAGGACCGAAGTGAACGAACCTAACGGATTTGGCATCCTCACATTGCTCACCTTCCTTCCCCTGATCGGCGCACTGATCATGATGGCGATGTCGGACAAGAACGCAAAGGCGCTCAAGTACTTTGCACTGTTGGTCACGGCGGCAACGTTCGGCGTTTCGATCAAGGTCCTTCTCGAGTTCAAGGTCGGCAGCTTCCACTTCCAACTCACCGAGTTCGTCAAGTGGATCGATTCGCTCGGCATCCACTACCGGATGGGCGTAGACGGCATCAGCATCTGGCTGGTGGTGCTCACCACCTTGCTCAGCTTCCTGTCGGTCTGGTTCAGCTTCTATGTGAGCAAGCGCGTGAAGCAGTACCTGATCGCCATGCTCATCCTCGAAACCGCCATGCTGGGCGTGTTTCTCTCGCTCGATCTGATCCTCTTCTACACGTTTTTCGAAGCGTCCCTCGTGCCCATGTGGCTGCTCATCAGCATCTGGGGCGGCGAGCGAAGGATCTACGCGGGCCTCAAGTTCTTCCTGTTCACGTTCGCCGGCTCGATCTTCATGCTGATCGGCATGATCGCGCTCTACCTCTTGCAGCGCGACCACGCCGGCATCAACAGCTTCAGCCTGCTCGACATTCAGCAGAACGTGGCCAATGGCCGCATTTGGGCCGGGGCGCTTGCCATCCAGCCATGGATCTTCTGGTCGTTCGCGGTGGCCTTTTTGGTCAAGTGTCCAGCATTCCCGTTCCACGTGTGGCTCCCCGATGCTCACGTCGAGGCCCCCACCGCCGGTTCGATCATCCTGGCCGGCGTGCTGCTGAAGATGGGTACCTACGGGTTCCTCCGGTTCGTGATCCCGCTCTTCCCCGACGTCCTGCCCCAAATGGTGCCCTACATCATGACCCTGGCGGTCATCGGCATCATCTATGGCGCGATCGTCTCTGCCGTCCAGCCGGACGTGAAGAAGCTGGTCGCCTACTCCTCGGTCTCCCACATGGGCTTTGTGTTGCTTGGCATCTTCTCGCTCACCCATTCGGGCATGATGGGTGGCTCGATGCAGCAGCTCAACCACGGCATCAGCACGGGTGCGCTCTTCCTTCTCGTTGGGCTCATCTATGAGCGGCGGCACACGCGCCTCTTCAGCGAGTTCGGCGGCCTAAAAGCCCAGATGCCGATCTATGCGGCGATCTTCCTGATCGTCATGCTCTCCAGTGTGGGACTCCCAGGCACCAACGGGTTCATCGGCGAAATCCTGGCAATGTACGGCGCCTTTGAAGCCTGCTTCTTCGGGCAGTTCGGCCTGAGCCTCCCCTACGCGGTGATCGCCGGCACGGGCGTGATCCTGGCTGCGGTCTACCTCCTCTGGATGTTCCAAAAGACCTTCTACGGCAGGGTGGAGAACCCCGCCAACAAGAAGCTCAAGGACATCAAGCCCTGGGAAATCGCCCTCTGCGCGCCGTTCGTCATCCTTATCTTCTGGTGCGGTTTCTTCCCGACCTCCGTGCTCAAGCCGATGGAGGCCAGCATCGCGGCCACCCGCATGATGGCGCTGAACGTGCCCGGCGAACGGCCCGTGTGGAACGAGACCGACAAGGACATCGACGACAAGGGCAACCTGCGTAAGGTCACCTACGACTACAAGGGTGAGCCCACCTGGGGCAAGATCATCGCAGTCGGCAAATATCACTTCGGCAACGAGGATCGCCCCGGAACGGGAGAGAATCAGCCAGGCAAGATCGAGGGTGAAGGCACCGCGCCGCAAGGGGAGATACACGCGCAATCCGGCATTGGAGGCAGTCAGTGATCCCTGAATCCTGCATCGCGAGTTTCGCGCAAAAGGATCCCGCCACCGAGCGCTTCTTCCTGAAGTGGCCCGGCGAGACACCCGAGGGTGTGCGCGTCGTGGTGAACCCGTTCGGCAAGGCGCTTGCCTCGGGCATCGACCTCAACGTCCGAGTCGAGGACCCCTCCGATACCACTCTGGCGTCGCTCTTCGAGGCCACACGCCAAGAACTCGCTGAGGCCATCGTCGACGACACCCGCGCCGTCCTCTACGTGCTCTTCGGGGCAGCCGAGCAATGGTGTACGCCGATGCAGTTCGGCGGGCACTACCTTGAGGTCGAGCGCGAATTGCTCGCGCCCACCTTTCAGAAGGTCCCAGTGTTGCTCTGGATCGTCGGCGAAGAGGGCACGTACCTCGACTTCGTCGCCGACCTTCCGACGTGCTTCATCGGGTGGGACATCCAGGCCACAGGCTTTCCGATCAGCGCCATGCGCGCCGTGCGGTCTGGGGCAATCTTTGCCCAAGGCAACGAAGCCGAAATCGAACTGCATCCCCTGACCGGAGGTCGCACCATCACCGAATTCCTAACCTTGGAGGTTCAGCATGCCGCCTGCCGATAGTCTCGGCGCGCCATTCGAGGGGTTCCAGCCGCCCATCGTCACGATGGAATCGCTGGAGCCGGTGATGCCTGTCATCATCCTCTTCGTCGCCGGAATCATTGCGTTCCTGTTCGAGATGGTCCAGCGCAAGCGCAGCAACACCGGCGCGATCGCGGTGAGCCTGCTCGGCCTGGCCTATGCGGCGGCGGCCATCGCCAAGCAGTTCGACACCGAAGATGTCGAAGCGCTTTTCAGCATGGCGATGAGGGACCGGTTTGGTCTGGTTCTCCAGCTCATTATCGTGGGCTCCACCTTCACGGCGTTGCTCTTCAGCGAGGGGTACCTGCGCCAAAAGCGAATCAATTACGGAGAGCTCTATCCCCTTTCCCTCTGGGCGGCGGCGGGCGCGATGGTCATGGTGACCACCACCAACCTCCTCATGATCTTCCTCGGCCTCGAGGTGCTCTCTATTTCGCTCTACGTCCTAGCCGGCCTCAGCCGAAGCGAATCCAAATCTGAGGAATCCGCGCTGAAGTACTTCCTTCTTGGGGCCTTTGCCAGCGCATTCCTCCTCTATGGCATGGCTCTGTTCTACGGGGCGACCTACAGCTTGGATTTGCGGACAGTAACAGCGGCTCTTGCCCAAGACGAATCGGTCACGCGGGGCATCTTGATCGCTGGGCTGGGCCTAAGCATCATCGGGCTCGGATTCAAGAGCGGACTCTTTCCCTTCCATCAGTGGACCCCCGACGTGTATCAAGGCGCGCCCACCAGCGTGACCGCCTTCATGGCCGCCGTATCCAAGATCGCCGCCATCGGGGTGCTCTACCGTGTTCTTGACGCTTGCTCGGCGGTCTCGGACATTTGGATGCCGACGATGTTCTGGATCGCGATCCTGACGATGACCGTCGGCAACCTGGTGGCTCTGGTCCAGCGCGATGTAAAGCGTGTGCTCGCCTATTCCAGCATCGCCCATGCGGGCTACCTGCTCGTCGCCGTTCTGGCGCACGCGCGCAAGCCCGAAGAGATCGGGTTCGGCAGCACGGCGTTCTATCTGCTGGCCTATAGCGTGATGACCGTTGGCGCGTTCGCCGTGATCTCGCTGGTCGCGAAAGACGGCAAGGAGGGCACGCGCGTCCAAGACCTGAACGGCCTGTGGAAGCGCTCGCCGGGCCTCGCGGTTGCGCTCGTGATCTTCATGATCTCACTGATCGGCGTGCCGGGCACCGCTGGCTTCATCGGAAAGCTGCAAATCTTCCAGGACGCCGTGGACGCCGGCCTCACCCCGCTCGCCATTGTGCTTGGTGTGAACTCCCTGCTCAGCATCGCGTATTACTTGCGCATCGCCCAGGCAGCCTTTGTCACCGAGGAGATCGAGGAATCCGCGCCGGTCGCCCAGCCCACCACGGGCCTTTCGGTCGCGACCTTCCTCTGCGCGGCGAGCGTGGTTCTGGTCTTCGTGTTCGTGTCGCCAATCTCGTACATGATCAACGGCGCGGGGGACGAGGGCAAGATCGTCTCACCCGAGCACCGCAAAGCCCCCATCCGGCCAAGCGGGTTTCAGGAATAGGCCCGGACGGGCGCCCGCAACGAAGCGCCCGATGGTGCCCCCAATGGAGCGTCCAATGAAGCGCCCCGATCTTCGGGGCACCCCGGTCCGCTGACATCCCTGTCCGCGCGCCCAATCGGGAACACCATCGCCCCCATATTCGTCTTTTGCATAAGGCGCGTTCGCGCTGCCTGCGGCGCATGCGCCCCAAGAGGGTAGCCATGGAAGCTGCGTCCTGGGTCGATCGTAAGTTGTATCCGTTCGAATCCCATTGGTTTCAGTGGGAGAGGTACAAGCTCCACTACGTGGATGAGGGCGAGGGCGAACCGATCGTATTCGTCCACGGCTCTCCTGGCTGGAGCTTCTCCTTCCGCGATGCGATCAAGAGCCTGTCGGGTTCCTACCGCTGCATCGCTCCCGATCATCTTGGGTTCGGGCTTTCCGACAAACCCCCTGGAACGACCTTTCGGCCCGAGCGCCAAGCCGAGATCTTCGAGAGTTTCCTCCACCGCCTCGACCTGAAGGGCATCACGTTGGTCGTGCACGGCATGGGTGGGCCTATCGGCCTTTCCTATGCGCTCAAGCACCCGGACAACGTGCGCCATTTCGTGGTGATGAACAGCTTCCTTTGGCCGCTCGACACCCGACCTGGCATCCAGAAGGCGGTGAAGTTCGCCAAGTCCGGCCTGGGCCGGGTGCTTTATCAGAAAGCAAACTACGCTCCTATCGGCGAGTTGTTCCTGATAACCAAGGACCGCCAGAAATTCACGAAGCAAGTCCGCTCCCAGTACAACCGTCCCTTCGCCGACAAGCGCCAACGCGACGCCCCTTATGCCTACACGAAGGCGCTGCTCGATTCCTCCGGCTGGTTTCAAAGCCTCTATCAGCAGCGCGATGTCCTAAAGGACAAGCCGGCCCTGATCTGCTGGGGTTCGCTCGACCCTTGGCTGACGAACGACGACTTGGAGCGCTGGACCTCGATCTGGCCCGAAGCCGAGGTGCATCGCCTGAGGCACACGGGCCACTATGTCCCCGAAGAGCACGGCGCCGACGTGGCAGCCTTCATGGACCCGTTCCTGAAGGACTTGGCCACCTGGAGCCCCACAAGCGTGATGCTGTAGGACGGGTATCGTTCTCGCATGGCCAAGGAGGGACACGCCGCGCTGGATTCGCCGTCCGTTGCGATGCTTGGCGTGCTCACCTTCGTCGGTGAGTGCACGCTCATCCTTTGGGACGTCCTGAAGCGCCTCTTCCGTCGGCCCGTAGAGTGGCGCGAGACCGTCAGCCAGATGGCGTTCATCGGCGCGGCCTCCGTGCCCATCGTGCTCCTCACCTGCTTCTTCTCCGGCGCGGTGCTCGCGCTCTACACCTCCGAGTTCTTGCTCAAATACAACGCACAGCAGTTCGTCGGGGGCACCATCGGCCTCGCGGCGGCCCGCGAGATCGCGCCGGTCATGGCGGGCATCATGGTCGCGGCCCGCGCGGGCTCCGCCATGGGCGCCCAGATCGGCACGATGGCCGTGACCGAGCAGGTGGATGCCCTGAAAATGCTCAGCGTCCACCCCACCAACTACCTGGTCATCCCGCGCGTGGCGGCCTCGGTGCTCATGCTGCCGGTCTTGGCGCTGGTGGGCATGTATGCGGCAGTCGGCGGGGGGCTCTTGGTGGGCATCTCGTCGGGCGTCTCTTCGGGGACGTTCCTCCAGTCGCTCCAGCAATACGTGATCCCGCACGACTTCGTGGGCGGGCTGATCAAGACCCCGTTCTTCGGGCTGATCATCGCCGTCGTCGCCTGCCAGCAGGGGCTGAGGACGGCCAACGGCGCAGTCGGCGTGGGCCGCGCAACCACCAACACGGTGGTCATCTCGATGGTCCTGGTCTACGTGGCGAACTATTTCCTGGCTGCGGTGCTGTACTAATGAGTGTTGGGTGAGTAGGACTTACTCATGGTATACTCACTCCGTGAGCAAGCGACTGCAGGTGTTGATATCGGACGAAGAAATGGCTCTCATCAAGCGTAGGGCGGAAGGAGAGCATCTTCCGGTGGGCCAATGGGTTCGCAAGTCACTGCGCCAAGTCGCCGAACAGAGGAGCTCCAAGACCTATGAGGAGCGTATGGCCGCTCTTGAAGAGGCCTCCAAAGTCAACGCCCCGACCTGTGACATCGACCAGATGCTCCGCGAGAGCGAGAAAGGCTACAAGATTGACCTTCCTGGACTCTAATGTTCCGATGTACCTGGTAGGTGCGCCGCACCCCAACCAGGTTGCTGTTCGCCGCATCTTGCAGGGGCTCGCCGCACGGCAAGAGAGACTCGTGACCAACGCCGAGGTCTACCAGGAAGTACTGCACCGATTTCGGTCGATCAATCGCATGGAGGTGGTACCACATGCCTTCAAAGTCCTCTCGAAGCTGGTGGACGAGGTCTATCCCATTGAGATCGAGACCGTTTTGACGGCCAGCGAACTGGTCGTTCAGTACCCCGCACTTTCGGCTCGGGATGCGATCCACCTCTCGGTGATGACATTGAAAGGAATCGAATCGATTGTCTCATTCGATTCAGGCTTTGATTTGGTGCCAGGAATCCAGCGGCTTTCGTAAGGGAGGGCTTCGCAAAAGCGCCACACGAGAGACCTGCTATGATGCCATGAAGAGGGGCCTCGATGGTCTGTCCGTGTTGCTCTGAACCCATTGCATACCGCCAAGTCTGGTGGCGGCTCGGCAGATTCCGCTGCCCAAAGTGTGGATGCGATCTGAAAAAGGAGCTGAATATCCCGATTTGGGTTCGGGTATTGTCACTTACCTTGCTGCAAGGCCCACTGTTCCTGGCGATCTTCCTACCTAGCCAAGCCACCCGGACAGCTTTTGTCTGCGGATTTCTCTTGTCCCTTGCCATAGCTACCTGGGCTGACAAAGTCTATCTATCACTCAAGACATTCCACTAGACCGGACACGTCCCCTTCGGACTCCGCCTCACCATCGGCACCTCGATCTTCCTTCTGCCGCTCAGGTAATCCGCCGTCACCGAGTTCTTCGCCTTCATGACCTCTTCCGGTGTGCCCTCCGCGACCACCCAGCCGCCGTGCTCGCCCGCGCCGGGACCCAGGTCGATCAGCCAGTCGGCCGCCATCATGGTCTCCTCGTCGTGCTCCACCACGATGACCGTATTCCCCAGATCGCGCAGGCGCACCAGCGTATCAATGAGCTTGCGGTTGTCGCGCTGATGCAGCCCGATGCTCGGCTCGTCGAGGATGTAGAGGCAACCCATCAGCCCCGACCCGATCTGGGTCGCCAACCGAATACGCTGGGCCTCGCCGCCGGCCAAGGTTCGCGCGTTCCGGTCGAGGGTCAGATAACCCAGCCCAACATCCAACAGGAACTTCAGGCGCTCCAGAATCTCCTTGATCGCGCGCTCGCCGATCGCCAACTGGCGCTTCGTCATGCGCTTCGGCAGTGAATCGAAGAACGTCACCGCGTCCTCGACCGACATCCGGCTCACCTGCGACACGTCCTTACCGCCGACAAACACGCTCAGGCACTCCGGCTTCAGCCTCCGCCCTTCACAGGTCGGGCAGGGCTTGGTGGACATGTACTGCGCCAAGTCGTTCTTCACCCACTCGCTCTCGGTGGTGTCCAGGCGCTTCCTGAGCGAGGCCAGCACACCCACCCACTCCGTCTTGAACTTCCGCTCGCTGCGGCCCCAGTGCATATGCACTTCGATCTGCCCCGGCAGACCCTCCCAGACCGCCTTCATGCCCTCCTCAGGAATCTGCGAAGCCGGCAGGCTCGCGTCGAAGCCGACGGTTCGCCCCACCGCATCCAGCATGTCCGGCCACCACTCCTTCACCTCGCCGGACTTGTAGACGAACGGCACGATGGCTCCATCCCTAAGAGGCTTCGAAAGGTCCGGGATGATGAGCATGGGATCGAACTCGGTCTTGGTGCCCAGGCCGGTGCAATCGGGGCATGCGCCATAGGGCGAGTTGAACGAGAACATCCTAGGCTCGAGCTCCGGCATCGAGAACCCGCAGACCGGGCAAGAGTAGGATTCGGAATAGGTTCTTTCAGTTTGGGAGTCCGTTTGGGAGTGCGCGAGCTTGCTCGCGCTATCCTCCTCTGTTCCCGATTGCGCGAGCTTGCTCGCGCTTTCTCCATCTTGGGGCTGGCCCGCTTCGGGCATAGCGCGAGCAAGCTCGCGCACTCCCAAAGTACCGTCCGCACTTCTTCCTTCCCAACTCAGCGTCACCAGACCCTTGCCCATCTTCAGCGCCGCCTCGACCGAATCGGAAAGCCGCTGCTGGATGTCTTCCTGCACGATCAACCGGTCCACCACGACCTCGATCGTGTGCTGCTTGTAACGGTCCATTGGGATGTCGTCGGTGACCTCATACATCACCCCGTCCACGCGCACCCTCACGTAGCCCGAGCGGTTGATCTCCTGCAAGATGTGCTTGTACTCGCCTTTTCGCCCGCGCACCACCGGCGCAAGAACCTGCAGCTTGGTGCCGACAGGCATCTCGAGCACCGAATCCACGATCTGGTCGGTGCTCTGCCGCTCGATCGGGCCGTGGCCGTTCGGACAATGCGGCACACCGGTTCTCGCATAGAGGATGCGAAGATAGTCGTAGATCTCGGTGACCGTTCCGACTGTGGATCGCGGGTTGCGGCTCGCGCTCTTTTGGTCGATCGAGATCGCCGGTGAGAGGCCCTCGATATGGTCCACGTCGGGCTTGTCCATCTGCCCCAGGAATTGCCGGGCGTAGGCACTGAGCGACTCGACATAACGCCGCTGGCCCTCGGCGTAGATCGTGTCGAACGCAAGAGAGGACTTCCCCGACCCCGACAATCCGGTGATGACCACCAGCTTGTCCCTGGGGATCTCCACCGTAATGTTCTTCAGGTTGTTTTCCCTGGCCCCGATGACGACGATCTTGTCATGCGACATGAGGCTCCATTATACGCAGGATGGGTAGACAGGTGTGCGGCTGATCGCAAATGGCGTGAGAATTGTGATTGTGGTGAGGATGGTGAGAGTTGCCCCGGACCATCTCACACTCTCACCAGTCTCACCATTTTCACCCTATCGCCATTCTCACCACTCTCACGATCCCGGCCCATAATCACCTCATACCAATGGACCTGCCCCCTGCACTCTTCCAAATGCTTCCCCTGCTCGCTGCCGATACCGGAGGCTCCGCCCCCAATCTCACGGCATCCTGGGTTGGCATCGCCTGCATCGCGCTGTTTGCGGTGGCCTATCTCATGGTGATCGGCGAGGAAAGGCTGCGCCTTCACAAGTCCATGCCGGTGCTGGTGGCCGCGGGGCTGATGTGGCTGATCATCGGCATCGGGGTTTCCATGACTGGCGACTCAGAGGCCCTGGAAGCACCCATCAAGCGCTACCTCCTGGAGTACGGCGAACTGTTCCTGTTCCTGCTCGCGGCGATCACCTACGTCAACACCATGGAAGAGCGCGGCGTCTTCAGCGCACTCAAGTCCTGGCTGATCTCCAAGAACCTCTCCTTACGAGCGCTCTTTTGGGTGACTGGCGGTTTGGCGTTCGTGATGTCGCCCGTCGCCGACAACCTCACCACCGCTCTCGTCCTGGGAGCCGTCATGGTGACGCTCGGAAAGGGCCATCCCAAGTTCGTCGCGCTCGGCTGCATCAACATCGTGGTCGCCGCCAACGCCGGCGGCGCGTTCAGTCCGTTCGGAGACATCACCACCCTCATGGTGTGGCAATCGGGGAAGGTCCTCTTTCACGAGTTCTTTGCGCTCTTCTTGCCGTCGCTCGTAAGTTGGCTTATCCCGGCCGCCCTCATGACCCTAGCCTTGCCGAAAGAGCGGCCCGAACCGGCCGCCGAATCCGCCCGCATGAAGCCCGGAGCGCGAACCGTAGTGGTCCTGTTCCTGGCCACCATCACGATGACCGTGCTCGGGCACAATTTCCTCCACCTTCCATCAGCAGTCGGGATGATGGCAGGTTTGGGCATGTTGAAGGCCTTTAGCTATCTACGAAGTCGAACAGTCGCCCGCGCGCATACCGATTCCGACGATCCGAGCCTCCTATCGGAAATCGACGAGGACCGCCGCAGCGCGGCAACGTTCGACTCCTTCAAGCAGATGGAGCGCATGGAGTGGGACACGCTCATGTTCTTCTATGGCGTCATCCTTTGCGTCGGCGCGTTGAACACCCTGGGCTACCTTGCAGGGCTTTCAAACGGCCTTTATGGAGGGCTGGGGCCAACCCTGGCCAACTCCGCGATAGGCGTCATCTCCGCCCTCATCGACAACATCCCCGTCATGTTCGCCGTGCTTTCCATGAACCCGGAGATGTCCCATTCCCAGTGGCTCCTCGTGACCTACGCCGCGGGCGTGGGCGGATCGCTGCTCTCGATCGGAAGCGCCGCTGGGGTCGCCCTTATGGGTCAAGCGAAGAAGGAATACACCTTCGCTAGCCACCTAAAATGGACCTGGGCGATCGCACTGGGCTACCTGGCGGGCATCGGCGTGCATCTGGCCCTGAATGGGCGATAGAGGCGTCGCAATCCTGTGCGGATCTTTCTTTCGCAGCCTCGATACGTAGTATAGGACGGATAGGTCATATTCGCTCTATAGCCGACTGATTGACCCATGCCGCGACCCCTGAAGCCCACCGACTCCGTCGCCGAGAAGCTGAAGAAGCTCCCCGGCAACCCGGGCTGCTACATCTTCAAGGACGAAAACGGCTCCGTGCTCTACGTCGGTAAGGCGGTGGTGCTCAAGAACCGCGTCCGCAGCTACTTTCACCAGTCCACCAAGCACGCCATGCGCATCGCCCGGATGGTCGCCCGCGTGCGCGACCTGGAGTGGATCGTCGTGGACAGCGAGGTCGAGGCGCTCGTGCTCGAGTGCAACCTCATCAAGCAGCACCGGCCGCCTTATAACGTGCTGCTGCGCGACGACAAGAGCTACCCCTATGTGGTCATCACCAAGGAGAAATTCCCGCGGGTGCTCTTCACGCGCCGCGTGAGAAAAGACGGCTCGAAGTACTTCGGACCTTACACATCCGCCTACACCGTCCGCGAGACCCTGCAGATTCTCCACAAGGCGTTTCAGCTCATCCCCTGCGGCAAGAGCTGGTCCGGTGAGCCGGTTCAACGGCCTTGCCTCTACCATCACCTGGGCCAGTGCATGGCGCCGTGCGCCGGCATGGCCGACCGCAAGGCGTACCAAGTGGTGCTGGACCAAGTCACTCAGGTGCTCTCTGGCAAGGGCGAGGCCCTCATCTCCAAGCTGCGGTCTGACATGTCGGACATGTCAGACCGAATGGACTTCGAACGAGCTGCCGAAGTGCGCGACCAGATCGTGGCGATCGAAAGCATGATGCAGAAGCAGAAGGTGCTCGACACCGACCAGATCGACCGCGACGTGGTCGCGGTGGTCAAAGATGAACGCGGCTCGGCGATCCAGATGCTCTACGTTCGCGGAGGGAAGCTCATCGGCCAGCGGCAGTTCTTTCTCGACCGCTCGACCGAAGCCTCGCCGACCGAGGCCGTGCAGGAGTTCGTCAAGCAGTACTACGCCGACGCCCCCGAGGTGCCCCGCGAGATCCTGTTGCCGGTCGAAATCGAGGAACGCAAGATCGTCGAGGCGTTCCTCAGAAACAAGAAGGGCTCGGCGGTGCGCATCGAAGTTCCCGGCGGCGGCGAGGGGCTGGCACTGGTCGAGATGGCCGCTGCGAACGCCGAGCAAGCCTTGAGCGCTATGGCGTCGGAAATCAAGCAACAGGAACAATGGGCCGAGGAGGCGATCGTTGAGTTGCAGGAGGCGCTCGGCCTCCCCACGCCGGCTGAAAGGGTGGAGGGCTACGACATTTCCAACATCCAGGGCACGGCGCCGGTGGGTTCGATGGTTGTGGCGATCCACGGCACGGCAGCCAAAGCGGAGTACCGCCGCTTCAGGATCAAGTGGAGCCCCGAAAGCCCCAACGACTTCGCCATGATGAAGGAGGTCATCCTTCGCAGGCTTCGCGCCTATCTCGATGGGCAACCCAAGTTCGCCACTCTGCCCGACCTCATCATGATCGATGGCGGAAAAGGACAGTTGTCGGCGGCGCTGGAGGCTCGAGATTCGCTCGGCCTCACGGTGCCCATGGTCGGCTTGGCGAAGAAGATGGAACTGCTGTATGTTCCGGAGGATTTTCTGCAACCCCATTCCGACATATCGGACTTGTCAAGCGCGTCCGCCCTGTCTGACCCATCTGACCCGTCCGACACGTCCGACTCCGCCAAAGCACCAAAGCAGCTCCGCTTCCGCGAGATCGAACTCCCCCTCATGTCTCCGGGCCTGGTACTGCTCCGCCGCCTGCGCGATGAGGCCCACCGCTTCGCCGTCAGCTTCCACCGTAAGGTTCGCGACAAGCGGCTTTCGGCATCGGCCATCGAGGAAATCCCTGGAATCGGGCCCCGCCGGAAGCGCCTGCTGCTGCGAACCTTCGGCTCCCTGGAGGGTGTCCGCCGCGCGACGGTTGAGGAGATCGCCTCGGTCCCGACGATGACCCAAAGGCTCGCCGAGCAAGTCAAGGAATTCCTGGCGGAGGCGTGAGATCAGTTATGTTAAGTGGATCGAGTCAGAGCGTCAATCGAGATTCCAGAGATCGACTCGCAGATTGCCTATTGCTCTGGATGGAAAGAAGGGTGGGAAGTTACTGGCTCGATGACCAGATGACTGGCGAAGAGCTTTGGTTTCCGGAACCTCATGACGACGGTTACGAGCTTTGTTGGAGAATCGTCTGGGCTACCTATGACGACTTTACTGACCACGTTCTAGTGGCGGATGTCCCATCGCAATGGGAGCTGTTCTTGCGTGCCCTAGCTTTCCTCAGGTCGGACGTTAAGACGGGCCGCATTGCAGAGCGCTCGTGGTTCAGGTGGCCCGCGGAGGACAACCCAATCTGGCAGTGCCAGCCCTTCGAGACCCCAGAGCAATGGGCCTCACACCGGCATCTCGTTGCGGAGGAATCCAGGTGGGAGCCACCAATCGCGCTCAGTCGGTCTGCCGCAAAACAGTTAGCTCTTGCCCTGAAAGCCAAGTAACAGGCATCGCAGCTTCCGGCTTACGAAGCGGTAATGCCTCGTTGGCATGAAGCAGTACAATCCTCCGAATGGCACAAATGCACGACTATCCGGTTTCGGTTCGTTGGAGCGGCGGCAAGGACGGGGGCGGATCGGCCTCCTGCGGCAACACGGGAACCCAGTTCCCCCTCTCGATCGGCAAAGAGTTCGGAGGCCCCGGGGCGGGCACCAACCCCGAAGAGCTGCTCACCTCTTCGATCGCGGCCTGCTGGGCCATCACCTTCGGCCTGATCGCCGCCAACCGCAAGCTCCCCGTGGCAAATATCGAAGCCAACGCCGTCGGGCACGTCGAGCAGAACGGCATGCAGTTCACCTTCACAAAGATCACGCTCCGCCCCAAGATCACGCTCGAACCCGGCGCCACCGACGAGCAGGCCGCCTTGGCCTCCGACATGGCTCACAAGGCCGAATCCTACTGCATCATTACGGCTGCGGTCCGCGACAAGGTCGCGGTGGAACTGGAAGTCGAAGTGGTCAGGACGTAATCCGGCGCCCCCTCAACCGGTTCGCTTCGTTCACCGGCCTCTCCCCCTGGGGAGAGGTGGAGTGGGCCCCTCCCTTGGTTTTGCGCAGCGAAACTGAGGGAGGGGTTGGGGAGGGAGACTCCGGCGATCTGGGAACTGAAGACTAAGAGGACGGAGCAAAGGCGACCTATGGAGGTATCTCGCCAAGGTGCAAACGTGCACCAATGAGACCCAGCGAACCCATGAGCCAGACGGCGCCGGTCCTCGCGGTTCTCAAGGCAGACCAAGAGTCTGACCCACGTGTCTGTTTGACACAGGTTCTCGCCCACTCACTCACCCTCTCACCGGCTCACCGACTCACCCTCGTCCTCACGCATCCTCCATCGCCTTCCGCACTTCTGCCCCGGTCCGTTCGACTGCAAGGCCGCGCTCTATCGACTTCAGTGCGTCTAGCGTGTGGCTCCCCAGTCTCGCCTCACGAAGCCAGCCTTCGGCGAACTTGCCGCTTCGGATGCTCTCAATCGTTTCGCGCATCGCCTGGCGCGTCTCGTCGGTCACGATGCGGGTCCCTGCGGTCAGGCCGCCCCATTGCGCGGTGTCGCTGATCGCTTCGCGCATCCCCGCAATGCCGCGCTCGACAATCAAATCCACGATCAGCTTTGTCTCGTACAGGGTCTCGAAATAGGCGATCTCCGGCGTGTACCCCGCCTCCAGAAGCGTCTCAAACGCCGCGGAAATCAGGTTTGGGATGCCGCCGCAGAGCACCACCTGCTCGCCGAATAGGTCGGTTTCCGTCTCCTCGCGAAAGGTCGTCTCCATCAAGAGTGACCGCCCGCACCCGATCCCCCAAGCATAGGCGAGCGCCAAGTCCCTTGCCCGCCCGGAAACGTCCTGGTGCACCGCCACCAGTCCCGGCACCCCGGACCCCTCCTCATACTTGCGGCGAACCCCCGTGCCCACTCCCTTCGGGGATACCAGGACCACGTCGACGTCTTCCCTTGGGCAGATCATTCCCGACAGAATCGCGAACCCGTGGGCAAACAGCAGCGCCGACCCAGGCCCCAGCGCAATGCGCACAAACCCTTCATAGGCCTCCGCCATCTTCATGTCGGGCACGAGCATCGCGACAATATCCGCGCCCGCCACAGCCTCCTCGATCGGAAGAACCGAAAGCCCCTCGGCCTCCGCCGTCCCCCGATGGGCGCTGCTTTCCCTGAGTCCGACCACCACCCGCGCACCCGAGTCTCGCAAGTTCAGGGCCTGAGCCCGGCCCTGGTTGCCGTAGCCCACGATCGCCACGGTCCGATCGAGCAGCAATTGAGGGTTTGGAACGAGCGAACTGCCCACCTGTCAAACCTACCTCAACACGTTTCTTGGAAATTCTTTCAATCTCCGTATCGCCAAGGGCAGGCGTGCGTCGTATCATGCGAATACGCCCCCAATGCAGGACGCACAGGAGGGCAACCAACCTTGATCACAACCTATTTGCCATGGATCGCCATTGCCGCGGGAATCGCGGCCCTGTTCTCCCGAGATGGGCTCAAAGCCCCCCCTGAATCTCCACCGAAAAGTCCCCCGAATCGCTTGGTTTGGGCCATCCTTGGCCTTCTGGCGGCCGTGGCTCTCTGGGCGGGGTTCACCTACGCCAAACAGGCTGAGGACGTCAAGGTCACCGCAATCGGCTTCGTTGTCGGTCTGGCCCTTGCAGCAGCTTCGAACCAGATCGGCGGATCGGGCTTTCAGCGAGGCGCTTCACTGGCCGGACCCATCGGCTTGGCCGCGATCGCGCGTGGGCTGGGGTCGTTAGCGTTTGTGCCCGAGTGGCTGACTTCGCACGAGGTCGGACTGGGCGTCGGCGTCGCCGTAGGCGCATGGTTGTTGGCCAAGCCGTCAGATACCGGTTGGGCATGGAAAACCGCGGCCATCCTTGACGGAACTCTTCTGGTCGACTTGTTGGGTGAGGCCGGTCCCGGTGACCGCGCCGCCCACGCCGGCTTGGCGCTTCTGGTTGCCGGCTGCGTCCTGGCTTCGGCACTGCCGACCCTTATCACGGCCTCAAATCTGAAGAACAAGCTCAAAGAGAGCGGTACGGGCATCCTATTTGCCGCCGTGTTCTCCGGATTTGCCGTTCTCATCGCCACGCGGTATGTATGGATCGGCCACGTATGGCACATCGCACTCATGGCATCCGCATTGGCGTTGGTCGTGCATTGGTTCACCGCATCGGACAATGAGGGCTCCCCATACACCAGCCTGCTTGGGATGGTGATCTGGCTCGGAGTGGCGACGCTCGCGTTCGGGCTCTTGCGCGGGTTCGGCATGTCCATCGCGCTGCTAACGGCGGTGCTGGTCTTTCTAATCCTCGGCGATGTGCGCTCGATCGCCTCTCTCAGCCCGCTCGCGGCCATGACGGTCTACCGGGTCTTCAAAGAGTGGCACCAGAGCGCCGCAAAGACCCTGGACATCGGCCAGCACTATGAGCTGATCGGCTTCATCGCCGGGATGGCGCTGATCGCCCTGGCGCTCGAAATGCGCCAGCGGCGCCGCGAGCATCCCATCGCCAGCGGCGCGATGGCCCTGATGCTTATGGCCCTGCCCATTCTCACGGCGATCCTCCTCGGCGCGAAGGGCACGGTCGGGTTGCTCGTCGGATCCGGATTCGCCTATGTGGTCCTGGGATCGGCCCTGCATGGGCTCGCGCCGTTTGTGCTCCAAATGGGCTTGGGGCTGCTGATCGCGGGGACCTATGACTGGTACGCCTCGCTGATCGATCTGACCCGCGACCAAAAGGTCTTCGCCCTGGAAGTCGCCGTACCTATCGTCGCAGTCCTTCTTCTTTTGATTGGCTTCCTCACCAAACCGGTTGAACAAGCCCGGGCAGAGGCTTCGTAATGGCTACCCTCAGCGTGTTTGCATCGCGCCTGATGGCGCTCATCGTCGGCCTCGTCGTCTGCGTCGGGCTCCTTGCTGCCGGCATCAGCCGCGAAGTGCCCCGTGGCGGCCTTGATGGCAAGGTGGTCATGAGCGAGAACGGCAGGCCGCTCTCCGACCTTCGAATCATCCTTCGGGAAGAGAACCCCTATGACTGGGACACCCTTGAGCGGCTCCCGGATGAGGACAAGCCCAAGAGCTACGTCGAGTGGACCGACGACGAGGGTCGGTTCACCTTCCGGAATGTGAAAGCCGGCAACTACGAAATCGAGACCTACGCTGTGGCGCACGAGCTCAAGCCGGTCAAATTCGCGATCACCGAAGGCAAAGCGCAGCAGCTCGACCTCGAGATGAAGCCGGTCGCGCCGTATTTGAACCTCTACTCGAACCAGCACGTGTTCCGGACCGATGAGAAGGTCCAGGTGCAGCTTCACGGCTTCTCGCCCGAAGAGCAGATCCGCTTCACGGTCACCCAACTCAAGATGGAGATGCTCCCCGCCAAGGGTGCGCTCTACAACGCGATCGGCGGCCTGAAGAGGCAGGAAGCCGCGGCCAGGTCGATGCTGGGCGCCCAAGTCAGACAGGTAACCAAACCCATCAGCGAACGAACCCCTGAAGGCACGTTTGAGCAGTTCTTTGATCTCGGCGACCTGTCTGAGGGCGATTATTTCGTCGAGTGCCAGGTCGGGGCGCTCCGGACGAGCACCTGGATCAACGTGAGCCGCATCGCGATGGTCGCCAAGACTTGGGATTCGGGAGCCCTGTGTTTCGTCACCGACATCAAGACTGGTTCCCCGATCTCAGGCGCGGCGATCTATGCGCCCAAGGGCGGCCGTTTCGAACTCGCCGCCAAGAGCGGGCCGGACGGCCGCGCATCCATCGCGCTCAAGGGCCCTTCCGACAACTCGATGCTCCTCGCCAGGCAGGGCAAATCCACGGCGATCGTGGGCTTCTATGCCTCAGGAGGGGAGGGGGACGGCTCCCACCGCCTTTCGCTCTACACCGACCGCCCAATCTATCGCCCAGGCGACGAGGTCCAGTTCAAGGGTGTCGTGCGACAGCTTTCTGGGGCTCGATATGCCCTCTCGAAGGCCAAGGAAGTCCAAATCGAGATCCGCGACTCCAGCGAGACGCTAATCCAGAAGCAGACCTTGGCGGTTAACGCGATGGGCTCCTTCTCCGGCCACTTTGCCACCAGCAAGGAGGCCGAGCCTGGCGTCTACGGCATCAGAACTCAGATCGGGGAAGAGAAGCTCCCCACCAAATGGGTCTCCATCGCGGCCTACCGAAAGCCTGAGATCTCACTCACCGTAAAGCCCGAAAAGCCCAGCTACCAACGCGGCGACAAAGTGCGCTTCTTGGTCGAGGCGAAGTACTTCTACGGCTCGCCGGTGGCCGGGGCCGAAGTCACCGCCAACATCGGCCGCAGCCCGCACTGGGAGTGGTTCGGCGTGGATGCCGAAGAGGCAGACGAGTACGAGGAATACAACGACTCCTACGGCCACCGAGAGATGGGCGGCGAGTACCTCTCCGAGCTGAAAGCCACCACGGACTCGGAAGGCAGGGCCGTCATCGAGGTGGACACTTCGGATGAAGAGCAGTTTGGCCCTCAAGACTGGACTCAAGCCGACTCGATGGACCTCACGGCCTACGTGAGCCTGAACGACGGGGACAAATACGCTGACGCGACAGCAAAGACCCAGCTTTCCCAGGGCCTGGTTCGGCTTCACGTCGACACGCCTAGCACCCTTGCCGAACCCAGAAAGCCGATCGAGGTAGCCGTCCAGGCCGCCGAGTCTTACGGCGGCAAGCCCTCTGCCGGGCTTCGCGTCAAACTGGTTGCGGGCTATGAGGTGTGGACTGGAATTGAGTCCGTCTTCAAAGTGCAAGACACCCTTTTCGCCACAACGGGTTCCGACGGAAGGGCCCGGTTCCAGATAACTCCGAAGCACTCTGGAGACATGTCTCTTCGCGCTGAAGCACAAGACACAAGGGGAAACACCATCCGAACCTCCGAATGGATGTGGCTCTATGGCGGCGCGAGCGACGATCTTGGAAGCCCGAGGCAAGAACTCCAACTCCAACTGGAGAAGAGCCAATTCAAGGTCGGTGAATCGGTCAGGTGCCTGATTGTTTCGGAGGGTACGGGACAATCGGCGCTGGTCACTGTCGAGGGCGACCGTGTGTACAGTTCGCAGGTTGTTCAACTGGCGAACAAAGTGACCGAAGTTCAGGCGCCGGTCCTTGAAGAGCACCGGCCCAATGTGTTCGTAAGTGTCTGCTTCGTCTCCAACAAGAGGCTCCTTCAGACCGAACGCAGGCTCAAAATCGACCTTGCCCAACGGACGCTCGGCATCGCGATCTCGACGGACAAGCAGGTCTACAAGCCCGGCGACAAGGCCACCTATACGGTCCGCACAACAGGGCCCGACGGGCGCCCAATGCCGGCCGAGGTGTCCCTTGGCGTTGTCGACGAGGCGATCTACGCGATGGCGGCAGACACAACCGACCTGCTCCGCGACTTCTATCCCAAGCGCTACAACTCGGTCCAGACCAGCTACTCGTTCGAAGAGGTTTACCTGGACGGCGGCGACAAGGCGCCCGGCGATATCCAGATTCGAGAGGTGTTCAAGGACACCGCCTATTGGAACCCGGCGATCCAAACCAACGCCCAGGGTCTCGCCACCGTCACGCTCCAGCTCCCCGATAACCTGACGACCTGGCGGGCGACCGCAGTAGGCGTAACCTCGACAACCGAGGTCGGCATGGGCGTCGCCAAGGTCCGCGCGAAGAAGGACCTGATGGTGCGCCTGCAAGTGCCCGCCTACCTGGTCCAGGGAGACTCCCAGCGGCTCTTGGCGATGGTGACCAACGACACCGACCGAGACCAAAACGTCAACGTCCAGTTGGATTCGCCTCCGCTGCCCGTGCGCGGCGACCTCAGGCAGTCCGTCCACGTTCCGGCCGGTGAGACGCGGCCGGTTGAATGGGTCCTCAGCACCCCCGAAGCGGGTTGGAAGACCCTGACCGCCAAGGCGTGGACCGACTCGGCCTCCGACGGCGAGCGCAAGACTTTTGAAATCCGGCCTCACGGCAGAGAGTTCGTCTCGACGGCCGCAGGCGAAGTGCGCGGCAGCGCAAGCTTTCTCGCAAGCGTTCGCCCAGGCGCCGACCCCAACACGGGAAGGCTGAAGATCACGCTTTCGCCCACACTGGCCTCGGCGGTGGTGCAATCGCTGGGCGAGCTGATCGACTTCCCCTATGGGTGCGTCGAGCAGACCATGAGCAGACTCTTGCCGACCGTCGTCGTATCAAAGGCGCTCCAGGATTCCGGCCTTCCCCCAATCCCGCAGCTCAAACGCGTGCCCGCGATCGTCTCGGATGGGTTCACCCGGCTGAAGGCGATGCGTCACGATGACGGCGCCTGGGGCTGGTGGGAGCACGACGATTCAAACACCTTTATGACCTCGCTGGTCCTGGAAGGCCTTCACCACGCGGCGGAGGCAGGCTATCCGGCTCAAGGCATCGACACCAAACGAGCTCTGGACTGGCTCGCTCAGGCCGTGATGAGCCCGTTCCGCGATGGCCGCGACTGGTGGTATTTCGACGACGTCACGAGCCGCCTGTATGCCAACTACGTGCTCGCGCTCTATGGGCGCGACAAAGAAGCGCTGCAAGGACTGGCCTACGTGCCCATCAAGGACATGGGCCCCTACGAGACCTCGTTGCTAGCGCTGACCTATGGCGCGCTTGGCAAGGGGTACGAAAAGCTCCACGCCGATGCGCTCAAGGTGCTGGTCGGACAGGCGATCGAGGCCAACGGCGTGGCGCGGTGGCCCGAACGGTATTGGGGCGAAGAAGCCGGCGCCCGTTGCCTTCTGGCTCTCGCGTCGGCCCAGCCCAACCACCCCCTGATCCCGAAGGTGGTTCGGGGGCTCATGCTGAGCCGCAAGGGAGACATGTGGACCAGCACTCGCGACACCAGCTACGTCGTCGTTGCGCTCACCAAGTGGTGGCGCGCGACGGGCGGGGCTTCGCCAACGGGTTCGGTCAGCGTCAAAGTCAACGGCGCCATCGTGCAGACCCTCCAGCTCACCGCGTCTTCCATTATCGAGCCGGACCTTCAGATCACGGTCCCAATGGCTCAACTCCGTGCCGGAGATAACAGGGTCGAAATCGCTTCTACGGGAAGCGTCTGCTATTACTCTTCCGAGATGAAGCAGACGGTGATCGAGAAGAACCTCGCGCCGGTGAGCACCGACCCGGGCTTCTCTGTCCAGCGGGAGCTCTATCTGATGTCCGCGCAACTCCAGGATGACGGCAGGTACAGGGTCGCCCCCGGAAAACACCCCGTGACGATCGCCTCACGCGGCGACGTGCTGGAGTGCCAGGTCACGATCAAGAATGCCAAGGCGATGCAGTTCGTGATCCTGGAAATCCCGATCCCCAGCAACTGCGACGCGACGGCTCGGACGGAAATCGATCGCTGGGAAGAGTGGAGCTACGACTTCGATCAGCTGCAAATCAGTGACAACAAGGCAGCGCTCTTCCTTAGGCGGCTGGAACCCGGCGAGCACACCTACAAGTTCACCCTGCGCGCCCAAGCGCCGGGCGCCTCTTCGGCTCTGCCGGTTTCGGCGTACAACATGTACGATCCAACCGTTAGGGCGTACTCGGCCGAGACGCCCCTGGAGGTGCGAGGGCGATGAGGCGCGCACTTCACCTCAAATGGCCCCTTCTGGCCTGGATTGGGCTCCCAGCCCTCGTTGGGATCGGCTTGGCAAAGCAGCCTCAAGGCGAGGTCTGCATGGGCAGGTTCATGACCGTGCTGGAGGGACGAACTCCTAACCAGCGACACAACGCTCGTCTCGCCACGCGCGCGATCGACGGCGTGACCGTCCCCCCAGGAGGCGAGTTCTCGTTCAATGAACGGGTCGGAACCTGGTCGCGCGACACCGGCTATCGAAAGGCGCCGGTCAGCTTCAACGGCCAGCTCGTCTTGGCTTGGGGTGGAGGGGTGTGCCAAGCCTCCAGCACCCTTTACAACGCCGCCCTTCTCTCCGGGATGGACGTCACCGAACGGCATCAGCACCGCCACGCCCCGGGTTACGTCGCTCCCGGGCGCGACGCGGCAGTTGCCTTTCATGGGATCGACCTGCGGTTCCGCAACCCCAACCCGTTCCCGGTTCGGATTCGGGCGGCATTGAACGAGAACCGATTGGAATTCGGAGTCTTTGGCGAGCGTGCCCCTGAACACCGGGTCCGCATCGTTACCCAGGTGCGTTCGCTCGCTCTGCCCCGGACGATCGAGTCGGGCGGCGACGGCCCGTTTGCGCGGATTCGCAACGGCGGCAAGGCGGGCTTCGACGTGGCGACCTATCTGGTGAGTGGTGACCGTCGCAAGCTCCTTTCCACCAGCAGCTACCCCTCGATGGCACGGATTGTAGAGTACAGCGAGTGAAGGAGCCCCTCCCTTGGTTTTCACGAAGTGGAAACTGAGGGAGGGGTTGGGGAGGGAGACTGCGGCTTGGGAAAGATGAAGGGATGATGGGATGAAGCGATGTGGTGAGAGTCCCATCCCATCATCCCTTCATCTCTTCATCTCCCGCGCCCTCCACCGTCGGCACAAGCACCGCCGCCGCCATGGAAGACGCTGCTGCCAAAGCATACGGCAGCCAGGGCCTCACATCAAAGAGTACGCCCCCAAGGATCGGCCCGACAAAGAACCCCGCCGACCTCGCCGCCTGCAACAAACCGAACAGCTCGCCCTGGCGTTCCGACGGTGCGAGCACGCTTGCCGTCGACATCACCGTAGGATTGGCGATGCCCGTGCCAAACGCATAAATCGTGCTTGCCAGCATCAGCGCGATGAACCCCCTAAGGTCGTACGAGACGCCAATAGGAATCAGATTGCTCGCTATGAAGGGTGCCAGGGGGTTCAACCCAAGCCCGACGCTCTGCATCACGTAGCCCAGCCGCACCGTGGCACCTGCGCCCACGCGCCTTGTGATCCACGCCAAGAACACGCCCGTCGCCGCACCGAGCAACGACTCGTAGCCGAAGATGTAGCCAAACTCCCGCTGCCCGAAGCCAAAGAAGGCCTGGATCAGGCGCCCGAACGTCCCTTCGAGGCAGGCTAAAGAGAGCCAACCCGCCGAATAGACGAAGAACAGGCGGCGAATCTTCCCTTGCTCCGCAAGCAGCCCGAACCCGAACGCCCGCCGCGATCCTGGGCTGCGCATCTCCGCCACCGGCATCGAACGGACCCCGACGACGATCCACAACAGCGACGCCGTCGAGGCCGCCGCTGCGGCAAGCCCCATCAGGTAGTTGCCGCCCCTTGCGGCCAGTTCGCCGCCGATTGCTGGACCGCTGACCAAGCCGAGCAGGATCGCCGAGTTGACGCGGCCCATCGTGGCGCGCCGCTCCGATTCCGGCGTGATGTCCGCCAGATAAGCTTGGCCTACGACGACGTTGGCGGCGGCGAGCCCCGAAAGCAGGCGGCTAAACAAGATGATCCAAACGTTGTCAGCGTACGCGTACACCACCATCGAAAGCGCGGAGAGTGCCGTACAGGCCAGAAGCACGGGCTTCCTGCCGATTCGATCGCTAAAGCGTCCCCACTGTGGCGAGACTACGAACTGCGTCACGAAGTAACTCGAAAGGAGCGCCCCAATGAGCCAACCGGGCGCGCCAAACGCCTGCGCCCTAAGCTGGATGTCCGGAAACGCCATCCCGAACCCGACCAGGTCGAGAAAGATCGCGAGCAATAGGGGGAGTTCGCGCTTGGGCACGGATGGGAGCATTCTGACGCCTTCCCGCTGTCCCTCGCTTTTTTTTGGGATTGCTTGCGGAAAATGAGGAGTTGCGTTACAATGCCGCTAAGAGCTTTCGCCGAGGAGCTGCGTAGGTTCCGCTGGCAAAGAGGACGGCCATCGCCTGACCGGTTCTTCGACGTAAGTGGAGGACGCGATGCCGATTCATGGCCATCACATTTCCTTCAACAGAGGGAACATCCTGAACCTCACCACGGAAGAGGGAGTCTACGAGCTGTTTTCCGATGAGGCCATCTACTTTGGCCAGAGCGAAGACGATCCACGGGGCATTCGAGGACGGTTGGAAAGGCACCTCTCTGGCGAGTTGTCACCTGGACCGGAGATTGTCCGGGATTTTCGATTCGAGGTCAACTCGAGGCCGGATCACCGCGTCGCCGAATTGATCGAGGAGTACGTCCACGAGCACGGAGAGTATCCCCGGTTCAACCCGCCTGCCGAGGCGGAGAAGGTGGCTTGAGGCAGAAATGGGACTTATCGGCCCAAAGCGGGCGATAAGTCCCATTTCCTTGGCGCGGAAAGCGAAGCCTACTTGACTTCGACCTTGCCGCCGACCTCTTCGATCGCTTTCTTGATCTTGTCGGCCTCGTCCTTGGGCACGCCCTGCTTGATGGGCTGCGGGGCGCCATCGACCAGGTCCTTGGCTTCCTTGAGGCCAAGGGCGGTGAGCTCGCGCACGACCTTGATGACCTGGAGCTTCTGATCGCCGGCGGCTGCCAGGATCACGTCGAAGTCGGTCTTCTCTTCGGCTGCCGGAGCGGCTTCGCCGCCGCCGCCCATCATCATGGGCATGCCCATCATGGGGGCCGCGGCGGTGACGCCAAACTTGTCTTCGAGCGCCTTCTTGAGCTCGGAAAGCTCCATGGCGGTCATTCCTGCGATGTCTTCAACGATTTTTTCAACGGTGGTTGCCATTTTCTTGGGGACTCCTTAGTTCGTGGGCTCTTCGGCCGGGGCTTCTGCGGCGGGCTCGCTAGTGTCGGACTCGTCTGACACGTCAGACACGTCGGACACTGGGGGCTCAGCAGGGGTTTCCGCGGCTTCGGGCGCGGGTTCCGCGGAGGGCGCTTCAGCGGCCTCCGTCGACTCTGAGGAAGCTTCCGGTTGGGGGGCGTTTGTTGCTTCGTCTGACGCGTCAGACTTGTCCGACACGTCCGCCGGGGCCGCTTCCGCCGGCGCATCAGCCGTCGGCTCGCCGAACTTGTCGGCGACCGCATAGATCGTGCGGATCGGCTCGGCCACGAGGGCGTCGATAACGCCGACGAGTTGGGTCAGCGGCGCGACGATGGTCCCGATCACCTGGGCGATCAGCACATCCCGCGGAGGCAGCTTGGAAAGCGCCTCGACGCTCTTGGCGTCCATGACTTTGCCGCCAAACATGCCACCCTTGATCGTCAGACTCTTGTGGGTTTGCGCATAGTCGAACAGGGCCTTGCAGCAATCGCTCTCGTTTTCATAAACGAACGCGACCGCCGTGGGGCCGTTGTGGAACTCGTACGGCAGCGTATCTGCGGCCTCGCCCGCGGCGCGGCGAAAGAGCGTGTTTTTGACCACGTGCAGCTCGCCTCCCTTCGCCTTAAGGTTCTGGCGAAGCTGCTGCATCTCTTTCACCTTCAGCCCGCGGTAGTCCGCAAACACGAGGCCAGACGACTTGGAGTACCACTCCTTGGCCTGCTCGATCGTTTGCTCTTTCTGGGCAGTAGGCATAAGTTTCGTTTCCTTCGGAGACGCTTTGGTCAGTTCTGATAAGACCTATAGGTCCCATAGGGCCTATGAGTCCAATCCCGCTTGCGGCGCTCCACCCAAAAAGCACCTCGGGGCTTCCGCCAACCCAGTTGGCGAAAGCCCCGAGACGCATCCATCGATCCGACGGCCGACGCTGAACCCACAGGCCCAATCGGCAATCGTCAATCGCAAATCGTCAATTGACCTCGCCCCCTCGGCTGGCAGGACCCTTGCGGCCCTTTATGGCTTCACACCACCGGCTGTCTCCGGAGACAAGCGAGATTATGGCACTGGAGCGTCAAGCAAAGCAACTACGGCAAAGGCAGACCCATCGCCCCGAGCCAGCTCTTTAACTTCTGAATCCGGTTCGGGGTGCTGAAGTCCACCGAGAACGGCCGGCCGCGCGCATCGATCATCAGGCCGACCGTCCCGCCGATCAAGTTCGTCGTCTGGCTCCTCTGGCCCCGCGTCGCGTCGAACCGCTTCACGTTCACCGCGTTGCCCTTGCCCGCGCCCACGTCGAAGTTCTTCGCCGGCGTCACCGTCAATTCCGCCACTTCATCGGGCAACGGCACGACCTTGATCTCGCCGAAAGGCACGCTCACGTCGATGCCCTGGCCCTTCACGCTCACACATGGCTCGCCCTCTTTCGCCACCCCCACCGGCGCGATGCAGGTTCCCACGCGCACGATGCAATCGCGCTCGAACACCTCGCGCGCGGCGTCGTAGAAGTGCTCGGAAAGCACACCCAGGTGGGGCATCATGAAGATCGAGTCCACCGTCATCATCGTGATGCCCTCGGGCTGATAGGCGTCCATCATCATCAGCGCCGACTGCGCTCGGCTGGGAGCGTGCGAGAGCACCCCTCCGCTGCCGATGATCATGTCGAGCGCCATCATCTTGACCAGCGTCTCGCCGCCCGCCTTCTGGTCAAAGATCTGCCCCACGTCGCGCTGCTGCTGCATGCCCGTCAGGCCTCTCGCCAGGGACTTGTGGTGGATGAACGCCAACCTCAGCGCCTCGCGCGCGACCGCGTGCTCGATCAGCAGGTCTTCATAGGTCTGCGGGATCGTTGTCGGACGGATCATCTTGTTGCGAAGGCGGTTGCGAACCTCGGCGGGGTCGATCTCGAACGGTACCCACCGCGCGATATTCTCGATCCCTGCTTCTTTCAGCACGTTGCAGATCGAGTAGCTCATGCCGAGGTTTGCCGAGACTGTTCGGTTGTAGGTGCCACCAAACACGCTGAACACGTCGGTGGTCGCGCCGCCGATGTCCACGCCCAGCAGGTTGATGCCCTCCTGGTCGGCGTAGGCCTTCATGAGCTTCCCAACCGCGTTCGGCGTGGCCATCACCTCTTCGCTGGTCCAATCCAGCAGCTTGCTATAGCCCGGCGCTTGCTGCATCACGTGCTCAAGGAACATTTCGTGGATCTCGTCGCGGGCAGGGTCCAGGTTTTCGCGATCCAGCGTCGGCCGGAGGTTGTCCACGGCGTGCATGGCGATGTCCGCGCCGAGCACCTTCGAGACGTCTTCGCGAGCCTCCTTGTTGCCCGCGTAGATGATCGGCAGCTTCATGTCGCCGAAGCGCGGTTTGGGGTCGGCGCGGCGCACCACTTCCGCCATCTCGATCAGGTGGCTCTTCGTGCCGCCGTCGGTCCCGCCGGACATGAGGATGATGTCGGGGCGAAGCTCGCGTAGGCGCTTGACCTTCTGGTAGTCCTTCCGGCCGTCGTCTACGGCCAGCGTGTCCATGAGAATTGCGCCGGCGCCGAGGGCCGCGCGCTCGGCGGATTCCGCGCTCATGGCTTTGACGACGCCCGCGACCATCATCTGCAAGCCGCCACCGGCCGAGGACGTGCTGACGTAAAGGTCTGCGGCCTCCAGCGCGTTGCCGCGCGTGTCGGTGGTCTTGCCTTCCTTCTGAAGCCGCCAGATGTGGCCGTCCTTCATCAGCTTTCGGCGGCCCTTCGGGAAGCCCTCGGGAACCTCGGTTTCGGTGATCTCCTCGAGCTCGGTCACGGAGTTGAGCACGCCGATCGTGACGTCCTCGAACGGCTTTTCGACGGTCGTCGGGGCCTCGCCGCGCGCGGCTAGGCGGTACTCGCCGTTGGGTCCGCGCTCGATGAGGATGGCCTTGGTCGTGGTCGAACCGCAGTCGGTCGCCAAGATGCGCTGAATGTCCTGGGGCATAGAGCCTTATTATGGCTGGTGCGAAGGGCGAAGGGCGAAGGGCGAAGGGCGACGGGCGACGGGCGACGGAGGTGGAGACGGAGCGCTCCGATCATCGGAGCACCCCGGACCGCGGACATCCCTGTCAGCGAGCCGAATCCGTTCTCGACAGGCGTAGAATGGCAAGAGGAAGGGACCTGAGATGAACGCCCTCTTGCTATCAGCTTGCGCTTGCTTTTTGGTCAGAGATGATATGACTGGCAAGGAAGCACTCGCACTCATGAGCGCCAGAACCGCTTTGGCCCATGCGACCTACGACGTCCCTGAGAGTGCTTTTCATTTCGGCGGCGGAATGGACGTGTTGTTTCCCGTCGGAAGAGCTGATCGCATGTACATCGTGGCCGAGGAGTACCCTCACATCGATCTGCCCAACCGCCCCCTCGTGCTGATTAGTTGCTGGACGTTCCAAAAGAAGAAGCTCCACCGAGAATGGAAGGTCTGGTTCAAGCCTACCGTTTCCAAACCCTGGAAGCCGTTCAAACCCAGGCGTCCTTCCGCGGTGCGGCCGCGAGGCACCCTATCGCTGATCGCCGATGGTTGCGGTGTCGATGCTGGAAGTGGGACGAAGACCGGCCACTTTGTCGCTGACACGAAGTCCAAAGACTGGAACCTCGCACGTGTTGAACTGAACTACGCACAGACTCTGATCTGCTATGACTTCGCGGACTCCGTCGCACCCTACTATGGCAATGGCTATCTGGTCTTTCCGGACGGCAAACCGGGGGATCAATTGCCCGAGGCGAACGTGATCGAGACCAGCGAGCCCCTGCCCATGACACGCGCCGAACTCGACATCATCAACGCGCGACGCCGCAAGAAGTGAGCAGCGCCTGCATAGCTCTTCGCCCCTCGCACTTCGCCCTTCGCCTCTCCATCAGCAGGAACCCAGTTCCCACCCGTCGAACCTAATCTCAAGCTGCAAATCCCCAATCCAGGGAACCCGCACGACGCGGTGCACGCGGTAGGTTATACTGTCCGCACCGAGGGTTTTTTCGGCCCATTTGGAGTGTCAATCGCGCATGGCAGGAGTCGCCTTTAAGAACGTCACCAAGGTCTTTGGCAAAGACGTCATCGCCGTCAACGACCTGAATCTCGCAATCAAGGACAAGGAGTTCATGGTGCTCGTCGGGCCCTCCGGCTGCGGCAAGACCACCGCGTTGCGCATGGTTGCCGGCCTGGAAGAAGCCACCGGCGGCGACATCCTGATCGGCGAGGGCCGCGTGAACGACGTGCCGCCAAAGGACCGCGACATCGCGATGGTCTTCCAGAACTACGCGCTGTACCCGCACATGAACGTGTACGACAACATCGCGTTCGGGCTCCGGCTCCGCGAGCTCAAGGGCTTTTTCTGGCAGCTCGCCAACATGGCCGAGGCCAAGAAGATCAAAGAGGACATCGACAAGCGCGTGAAAGAAACCGCCGCGATGCTGGGCATTGAGAAGCTCCTGCACCGCCGCCCGAAAGAGCTTTCCGGAGGCCAAAGGCAGCGCGTCGCGCTGGGACGGGCGATCGTTCGCAAACCCAAGGTCTTCCTCATGGACGAGCCGCTCTCCAACTTGGACGCCAAGCTCCGCATCCAGACCCGCGCCGAGCTCATCCGGCTGCACCGATCCCTCGGGATCACCACCATTTACGTCACGCACGACCAGGTCGAGGCCATGACCATGGGCCAGCGCATCGCCGTCATGAAAGATGGCCTGCTCCAGCAGTGCGACGAACCTGAGACGGTCTACCGAAAGCCGGCGAACAAGTTCGTGGCGGGCTTCATCGGCGCGCCGCCCATGAACTTTATGGACGCCAAGATCGAGGTCTCTGGAGGCTCTACGTGGGTGGACGCAGGCGATTTCAAGCTTCCCCTGAACGGCGACGCGAAGGGCAAGGTGAAGGACGGCCAGGCGGTCACGCTCGGCATTCGGCCCGAGGCGATTTTCGATGCGGCGATCCCCGGCCACGTGAAGAAGGGCGAGCACAACGCGATCACCATGAAAGTGGACGTGATGGAGCCGCTCGGCCACGAATACACGGCCTACCTGAACATCGGCAGCCACAACATCATCGCCACGCTGGACCCCTCGACGAAGATCGAAGAGGGCAAGAGCTTCGAGTTCCTGGTGAATCTGGACGAGGTCCACGTTTTCGACGCCGAGACGGAAGTCGCGATTCGGTAGGGGGCGCTCATGCTTCGAGCCGGATTGCTGGTCTTGCTCGGAATTGTCCTGATCGGAATCTCGATCAAGCAAGGCTTGATCGACCAAAGAATACTGGGACGCCGTAGCTGGTCTTCAAGAGCGCAACGGCCCGAAGCGACGGGCTCCGACGCGAAGATAGGTGGGATCGTTGGCATTGGCGCCGGAATCGCAGCGATCGGACTGGGCGGCCTGGAGTTCACAAGGCTCAAGGCAGGCAGACCGTCACTCTTCCCAACTAAGAAACTGTATTGAAGTGGTTGCCTCTTTCATCAGGCAGCTGCCCATGTGCCGTAGAAGGTTCATATGCCCCTCGACAAGAACCAGATCAGAGAATTGCGCAAGGCGTACCTTGCACATAACCGCGAAGTGCTCGAGGAAAACCGCGCGGCCACCATCGAAGAGCGCTGGCGAAATATCTCAGTTGTTGAAGAGATGTGGGAGTCTCTTGGAAAGGAACGGCAGTCTCGAGACGACTCAGCCGTTCGCGAACGATGGCTCAAGGCTAAGCGGCGACTGCATGGATGACGAAGTCCAGCTTTCGCGGCTTTAGAGAGCTGCAATCAAAACTTAGCGATTCCTTGATGCGGCCAACTGTCCTTGTGCCTTTATTGGCGGGTTCGCCGTCGGACTTCAAACCGATTGCAGAAGCACTCGGGATGTGGACGCCCTGATAGGCGGGGAATCGCTTGACCTACGCAGTTTCTTGGAGCTGGCAGGCGAGTTTGGATTGAAGTCGAGGGTGCCGGATATTGAAGCTGATGCGCGTTTGATCTTGGTTTTGCGCCTGGTTGACGTTGAAACGAACGTTCCCGTTGACCTCTCAATGTCGTACACACCTTTCGAATTGGGCGCAATCGATGCAGCTGAGGACTTGCTTGTCTCCGGGGTCACGCTGAGGGTCGCTCGACCGGAAGACCTCATCATCATGAAGGCAATAGCCCACCGGCTTCACGACCTAAGCGATATGAAGCAGCTTCTGGATCACTATCCGACGGTTGACTTCAAAAGGCTTGAATACTGGATTCGACAGTATGGGGAGGCGCTCGATGAACCGGATCTTTGGGATAGGATAGAGCCCTTACTTAGGGACGTAAAGTGATTACAGCGGAAGCGCGGAAATCCAGTGGCCCGATTCCCTTCCTCTCCTGTCAATCATCTACCTTCCTGGCTGCCAACGCCTGCTCGCTCCAGGTAAACAGTGACGATGGATCCCAAAGACCTTCTCGCCAGGCATCTGGGCCAAGCCTCGCCGACTCCCGACGCCGACACCTCGTTCTATGCCGACGACGTCGTGGCGGAGTTTCCCTACGCACCACCTGACCACACCCGCAAGTTGGAGGGCGTCGAGGCGGTCGTCGCTTTCATGCGCCGGATCCCCACCTTTGCCGAGGACTTCGAACTGGGTGAACCGACGATCTACCCCACAGCCGATGGCTTCGTCGCCGAATACCACGGCGAGGCGACCTTCAAGTCGACGGGCCTGCGCTACGCCCAGGACTACGTCTCCTTCTTCACCGTCCGGGACGGCAAGATCGCGCGGATCAAGGAGTACTACGATCCGCTAAGGGTGCTCAGGGCGATGGGGGAAGTGGAGTGAGGGCATTAGGCATCAGGCATTAGGCATCAGGCATTAGGCATCAGGCTGAGGCGCACAACGGGGATAGGCAGATTAACCCAGACCCAACGCCTAACACCTGATGCCTACAAGCAAAAAAGCCCCAAGCCACGAATGACTTGGAGCTCTTTTCTTGAAAGCTCGTGACGCGAGCGATAAGTCGACCTTGAGTTGTCTCCGCTTCCGTGAAGCAGAGAGTTCGTACTCTTTAAGGAGGTGATCCACCCACACCTTCCGGTACGGGTACCTTGTTACGACTTAGTCCCCCTTACCCCCCTCACCTTCGGCCGCTCCCTCCTTGCGGTTGGGCCACGGACTTCGGGTGAAGACAATTCAGGTGACTTGACGGGCGGTGTGTACAAGACCCGGGAACGTATTCAACGCAGTATAGCTGACCTGCGTTTACTAGCGATTCCGACTTCATGTAGTCGAGTTGCAGACTACAATCTGAACTGAGGACGTATTTTTGGGATTAGCTCCACCTCGCAGTATCGCTGCCCT
Source organism: Armatimonadota bacterium (assembly GCA_016223145.1). Lineage (NCBI taxonomy): Bacteria > Bacillati > Armatimonadota > Armatimonadota bacterium. The sequence continues at coordinate 196,607 of JACRPN010000005.1, forward strand.
TTGTTGCGTCCATTGTAGCATGTGTGAAGCCCCAGGCGTAAGAGCCATGCTGACTTGACATCATCCTCACCTTCCTCCGGCTTACACCGGCGGTCTCTCATGAGTTCCCGACTTTACTCGCTGGCAACATAAGACGAGGGTTGCGCTCGTTGGCGGACTTAACCGTACACCTCACGGCACGAGCTGACGACAGCCATGCAACATCTGTTTTTGAGTCTCCTTGTGGGAGAGGGCCACATTTCTATGGCTTTCTCGCAATGTCAAACCTGGGTAAGGTTCTTCGGTTAGTATCGAATTAATCCACATGCTCCACCGCTTGTGCGGGTCCCCGTCAATTCATTTGAGTTTCAACCTTGCGGCCGTAGTCCCCAGGCGGGATGCTTAATGCGTTAGCTGCGACACAAGGGGGGTCGATACCTCTTACGTCTAGCATCCATCGTTTAGGGCGTGGACTACCAGGGTATCTAATCCTGTTTGCTACCCACGCTTTCGCGCCTCAGCGTCAGATAACGCCCAGTAACCTGCCTTCGCTGTTGGAGTTCCTCCCGATATCAATGCATTTCACCGCTACACCGGGAATTCCAGTTACCTCTGCGTTCCTCAAGCTCGCCAGTATGCGAAGCAGTTTCCGGGTTGAGCCCTGGAGATTTCACTTCACACTTAACGAGCCGCCTACGCGCCCTTTACGCCCAGTAAATCCGGACAACGCTCGCCCCCTACGTCTTACCGCGGCTGCTGGCACGTAGTTAGCCGGGGCTTATTCGCTGGGTACCGTCCTAAGTCTTTCCCAGCAAAAGGAGTTTACAGACCTAGATCCTTCGTCCTCCACGCGGCGTCGCTGCATCAGAGTTTCCTCCATTGTGCAATATTCCAAACTGCTGCCACCCGTAGGTGTGTGGGCCGTGTCGCAGTCCCACTCGGGGGGATCATCCTCTCAGACCCCCTACCCGTCGTAGCCTTGGTAAGCCGTTACCTCACCAACAAGCTGATAGGACATAAGCCGCTCCCAAAGCCGGTTGCCCGGTTTAATCCTCTGATGATGCCATCTGAGGGCCACATCTGGTATTACCCGCAGTTTCCCGCGACTATCCCAGTCTTTGGGGCACGTTGCTTATGCATTACTCCGCCGTTCGCCGCTAGGGCCGAAGCCCTCGCTCGACTTGCATGTCTAAGGCACGCCGCCAGCGTTCGTCCTGAGCCATGATCAAACTCTCCGAAAAAAGCGTTGCTTCAGTCCCGATCGAAACCGGGACGAAAAACCTTTTTATCGGCCGCACCGACATGGTCATCGGTGCATTTGACCGCTTTCAATTGATCTTTGACGAGGACGCTCATCCCTCAGCCACTTCTGACCGAGCAACGGCGTCTCGTAATAAACCTTACCGAACGCGTCACTATTGAGCTTTCAAGGATCTGCGGCCCCAGGCTGGGACAGCAATCGATATTATAGGCACGCCCCTTCACGGATGTCAAGGGTGAAAGGCGGGTTTTCCCACATTTTTGTGGTCTAGACCGGTTCGTCTGTCTTGAAACAGGGCTCCAAGTCCATTCCTCAAGGCTCTTGGCCCAGAGGTATGTCCAGTGATCGCTCGGCGTTCCGAGATATATTGATCCCGTGCCCAAAACACGGCTTGCCATTCTGATCGGCCCTAAGGGCCGAGGCACCAACCTGAAGGCGATTGCCCGGGCCTGCCAGGATGGGCGGCTCGAAGCCGAGGTGGCCGTCGTCATCTCGCCGGCCGGCGATTCGCCCGCCGCCCAGTGGGTGCGCGAACAGGGACTGACCCTGGAGCTCGTTTCGCCAAAGGCAGAAGCCTATGGCGGGGGCCTTCTGGCGGTTTTGCGCGCCCACAGCGCCGAATGGGTGTGCCTCGCAGGCTACACCCGCCTACTGCCCACCGAAGTGCTCAACGCCTACGCCGGCAGAATTCTGAACATTCACCCGGCGCTCCTCCCGAAGTACGGCGGCAAAGGGATGTATGGCTCGCACGTTCACGAGGCCGTGGTTGCGGCGGGCGAAACCGAGTCCGGTTGCTCGGTCCACCTCGTAACGGAGCGCTACGACGAGGGACCGATCATCTTTCAAGTCAGGTGTCCCGTCGAACCAGGCGACACTCCGGAGACTCTCGCGGCCCGCGTCCTGGAACTCGAGAAGCAGGCCTATTGGCAGGCGATCGCCCAGGCCATCAAGCGGCCACATTCGGCCTAACTGAATCCCCGGGGCGCCTTCTATAGTGCTTCGTTGCGGAAATCCCATAGGACTCTTTCACAGACTCCTCCGGCATGGCCCCGGAACGTTCAAAGACTGCTCTGAGACCACCTCGTAACGTTAGCGAACTTCGCTGCGATGACCCCGAAGGGCCAAAGACTGAGAGCCGGTTGTCGAGGACACCGGGCCAAACGGCCAATTCGCATCATCAAGCGCCCTGGAGGAATGCCAGAATCACGAAGCCGTGGTTTCTATGCGCCCCTGTTAAGATCGGAGCAACTCAACGCATGGACGATCCTCAGCCCGAAAGCAATGACATCGAACTGCAGAGCCCCCTGTTTGGGCTGCTCGGGCTTCCTTTCTGGCGCTTCGTCGCCAGGGTGATGCTCTTGGTGCTCGGCCCATTGAGGGTACGAAACAAACGCCAGATCCCCGGAGCCGGAGGCCTCCTCATCCTCTCAAACCACCTTGCAGACGTGGACCCCGTCGCGATCCAAGTCGGGTGCCCGCGCGCAATCTACTTTATGGGAAAGAGCGAGCTCTTTGAAATGCCCTTTCTGGGCCGTTTCCTTCACTGGTTTCGCGCGTTCCCGGTCAAGCGGGGCGAGCCGGACCGCACAGCGATCAAGAAGGCCGTCGCCTATTTGAAGGCGGGCCAAGCTGTCTGCGTCTTCCCGGAGGGCGAGCTCAGCGAGAGCTCCGCGCTTTTGCCCCTCAAGCCTGGCGTCGCCCTTATCGCCCGGATGGCCGATGTGCCCATCATCTGCGCCGGGATCAACGGAACCAACCGCATCCTCCCCTACGGCAGATTGCTCCCCAAACCCGCGTTTGGCGGCGTCTCGCTTCGCTGGGGAGAGCCGCACAAGTTCGAGAAGGGAGCGAGCGCCGAGGAGATCATGGGCTGGGTTGAACAGCAGCTTAGGTCGCTGACCGATCAGCCTCTTGTCAGTTCGCCCAATCCCTAGTTGATTTCAGGCACAAACTTGGCATAGGTTCGCTCATACGCCACCTCGAACCCGCAGGCCAGCATGTTGCGGCAGGAGTAGTTTGGGCTGTCCGGTTTGTCGGCGCCCGTCTCGCTGGTCACCCATTCACAACCTTCAGCCGCCGCTTTGCGAATCCGCGCCTCGATCAACGCACGCTGAAGCCCCTGCCCCCGAAAGTCCGGCAAGACGCAGCCCGCGCCGAGCCATCCGACCCCCTCGTAGGTGTAGAGAAAGGCGGTGCCGGCGGGCTGACCCAGGAGTTCGGCAAGGAAATAGTGGCAATGCTCGTCGGGGACGTCCGCCAGAAACCACTCCAGGGCAGCGGGAGGCATTTTGAACGCCTCGACGGCGACGCGGGCAAAGGTACTGAAATCCAGCACCGAAAGCTCGCGAACACGGGGGTCGGGCTTGGGCAAGGGCACGGATGTGGACCGGATGAACTTGGGATAGTCTTCACCCCGCACCATGCCTCGACGCCAAAGGCGTTCCTCATCGACGCCATGGGCGATGGGAGCGATCTCGACCGCCCAGTTCTGGTTGCCGAAGAACGCCGCGAGCTGGTCGAACTCCTCGTCCCCAAAGGTTTCCAGAAGCCCCAGCCCGTTGCACCGGTTGTAGAGCGGGTCATTAAGCGCATCACACTTTCCTGCCCAGGTGGAGCCGATCGGCAGCAGCCCCACGCCGAGCTTCTTGGCCACTTCGGGGCGGGTGTTGCGATAGATGGAAGCAAAGGCGGCAGCCTCGGCCATTTCGCACCGAATCAGGGTCTCGCGATCCATCGGGAGTGATTATGGTTGACAAATCTCAGCCAATCCTCGATACTTCGTCAATGGACAGTCGGTCCTTCGTTGTCGTCGCCCTGTGCGTGCTGGCGTCCTTGGGCTGCGGTGGCCAATCAGACATCGTAGGAAGCTGGACCTGCGAAAGCGAGATTGTGGTCAAGGACTCCACCTTTCCGGTGAAAGGCATCGACACATTCTCGATGGACGGAAGCTACCGGAGCGTCGCGCGTATTGAAAGTGCGCGTGGCCGCACTTTGGTGAGCAGCCAGACGGGCACTTGGACCCTGACTGGAAACAAGCTTACTGAAACGATCACGGACGTTCACTGGGACGTGGAGGGTGTCGTCGCAGGAGCTGAAGCGATCAAGGCAAGGCTCATGAAGAACCGAGATCAGATCATCAAAGAAGCAAACGATAACGGGCACTACGTGATCACTTGGGTCACCAAGAACTGCTTCTCTTATGTCAGCAACAAGAAAAAGTACGTCTACTACAGGAAGCAGGACTAGGCGCCATCGCAACAAGGTCGCTTTAGGTTGCCGTCGACGGAAAGCGGGACCTGGCTTCAACCCACAAACGGCCTTTGGAGCCAAGGAGCGCGAGTCTCCAGACTCGGCCCGGTGGCCGATCTTGGGGTTGGTTCAGGTGTAGCTCAATGGCACGTTACAGGGAAGAACGATCAGCCTACAGAACTCGGATTGAGAACTCCCCGTAGCATTGATTGATGGCTACCGCGACGAGGCTCCCGTCACCGTTTTCCGTGCCCCAAGCGCCCGATGGCGAGGCCTTCGAAGCGTGCATCCGCCGCCAAGGCACCCCGCAGCGCGTCCACATCGTCGAGCTGTACCTCGACTTCGAGGTCCAACAGGAGATCGCCCGCCGCTACGGCGTTTGGGACGGTCTCAGCCCTGAAGACCCCTACTATTGGCCTAAATGCCAGATCGCCATCCAGCGCTTCCTGGGCTACGATTACGTCACCTGGGGCCTCTGGCAAGACTGGAAGGTCCCGGGCCAGGTGGCCGAAGACACCGCGGGCCTAAAGAGGGAAGCAGGCCGCCGCTTCACCGACCATCAGCACGGCCCAATCATGAGTTGGCAGGACTTCGAACGCTTTGATTGGCCCGACCCCTCCAAAGCCGACACGTCGAGCCTCGAATGGCTGAACGCGAACCTCCCCGACGACATGTGCCTGATCGCAGGCGTGACCGGCCACTTTCTGGAGCAGCTTACGGCGCTCATGGGCTACGAGAACCTTTGCTATGCCCTGGCCGACGATCGCGCGCTGGTCAAAGCCATCGCCGACAAGGTGAACGACTACTACCTGCACCTTTACCGCACGGTGGTCCAGTTCGATCGAGCACGCATGGTCTGGGGAAGCGACGATTTGGGTTTTCGTACGGGCACCCTGATCTCGCCGGCCGACCTTCGCGAATTCGTGCTCCCCGCCCACAAGGCCGCCGCCGAGATCTTTCACCGTGCCGGCAAGCTCTACCTGCTCCACTGCTGCGGCCAAGTGCTGGACATCATGGAGGACTTGATCGAGGACGTCAAGGTCGACGCGAAGCACTCATACGAAGATACGATCCTCCCGGTCACCGAGGCCAAGCGCCTCTTTGGAGGCCGCATCGCCGTGCTCGGCGGGATCGACATGGACTTCCTGTGCCGGTCTACTCCAGATCAGGTTCGCGCTCGCGTGCGCGAAACGCTGGACATCTGCCAGCCCGGCGGCGGCTACTGCCTCGGCACCGGCAATACCGTCGCCAACTTCCTCCCCGTCGACAACTACCTGGCGATGCTGGATGAGGGGAGAAGGTGGGGAGATGAAGGGATAAAGGGATGAAGCGATGAGGGGAAAGCCCTTCGCCAATCGCTCTTCGCCCTTCGCCGCCGCCCTCTCCAAGCGCTACCGCGCAAGCTTCCGGGCGCTGCGCTCCCGCTTCAGATAGACGGTCACCGTGGCCGACTTTCCCGACGACGAAATAGCCGTCGTGAAAGTCATGCCTTCGCTTGAAGTCGGCACCAATTCGGAGGACATGCTCATGCCGCTCTCCGACCGCGCATAGCGGCCGACTCCGGTCTGGAGCGGACTCGCAGCCATCTTGTCCAGCACGAACTTTTCCGCGTCGCCGATGCGCTCTGCCCCGTGGAATTCCTGGAGCTCATAGGTCATGTCCGCGCTCTGGCGCCGGATCTGGAACTTCGTGTCGAACGGGAAATAGCCAAGCTCCTCGCGCGCCGCAGACGCCTCCAACGAAGTCATTCCCCTCGTGCTGACGTTCGTTTTGACAGGCCGCCAGGTACCCAGAAAGGCCGTATCGCGGAGCAGCGGCATGAACGATACGGGCCGCCAGAGCTGGTTCTGCTTGGCGTAATCGTACAGCTGGCTTGGGGTGTGCAAAGGCCACCAACTGGTGTCCAGGTCGATCTGGGCGCCCTTCCAGTAAGCGAAGTGTGGAAGGGAGATACAGTCGAGCTGAAGTCCGGAGCCATTTGCCGCCCGCCGCAGGATTTCGCCGACGTTCGTCGCCGCAAGCTGTCCGTGCTTGTCGTCATAGGGCACATGGGCGAGCGCGCACTGAAGGCCGATCTCAACGATCTTCCAGCGCCGAGAGTCCTTGTCCGGCAGCGAACTCCACTTGAGCGCCAGCCCCTTGTCGTTCTCAAAGCGCAGCGCGCCTGCAAGATCGAAGGTGGATAACCTGGGATAGTAAGCGTTGGAGCCCCCGTTGAAGTCTGTGAACTGCTCCACCATCGACGCCACCCTGACGCCGCGCCCCGGCATCGAATCGATCACCAAATAGCTGTCGAGCAGTTCAAAGCAGCCGCTTCGGATTGCCGCCTCTTCAAACGCCTTGGCATACCGCTCCTGCAGGTCACGGGGCATCATGCTCCAGCGTCCGATGTAGAGTCCCGCGTGCCCAGGACCGTACTCAGTCAGGTTGTCCACGACCACATCGCCAGGGACCATTCCGGTCATGTCGGCGTGTATCGACGCCGGGATAGTGAGCAGAATTAGCGCCAAAAGATGGCTGTACCCTCGCCTCATAGGGGTCTGCTTCCATGATTCCGTTGTCGCTGGACTTGGTATTGTTGCGGGGACCTGAGGCTCCCCACCCACCCAGCCACCCCAACTTCCACCCTACCATCCGTCCACCCTCCGTCCTTCCGCCCCTTGGTCCCTCTGTCCCTCGGTCCCCTTTTGCCTCCGCCCCTTTGTCCCTCCGCCACTCCACTCGAGCAGGAGCTAGTGGCAGCGAGCCAGAACCTAATGCCATGGCGTTCCTACCCGCCCTCCTGCTCCTCGGTGCCTATATGTCCTCAACCACAGTTCCCGGCCCCGCCTTGCCCTCCTTGTTCCCCCTGCCCCAAGAGATACAAATGCTCGCCGGCGCGCCGTTCGTCTTCGACAAATCCACGCGCGTCTACGACGCCACAGGCGACCACGCCTCCAGATTCCTCAAAGCCCTGGTCAAGAACGCCTCCAACATCGACCTCAAAAGTACTGAAGATCGTTCCGCCGTCGGCCAAAAGGGAACCATCGCCTTCGTCCCCGCCATGCCCGAAGACGGTGTCAAGCCCGAGGGATACAAGCTCACGATCAAGAACGGATCGGCAACCGTCAAGTTCGTCGACGACGCCGGCGCCTTCTACGCCGTTCAAACCCTCCGCCAGCTTCTCCCCAACTCTGTCGAAACCAGGTCTGCAACCGGCAATCCGCGACCTGCGACCCGTCTTGACCTCCCCAACCTCACCATCACCGACTACCCCCGCTTCTCCTGGCGCGGTATGCACCTCGACGTCTCCCGCCACTTCTTCCCGCCCGACTTCATCAAGCGCTATATCGACTTCATCGCCCTGCACAAGATGAACCGCTTCCATTGGCATTTGATCGACGACGGCGGATGGCGGATGGAGGTCAAGAAATATCCGAAGCTCACCGAAGTAGGGGCTTGGCGCACGGATACCGGCGAGGTTTGGCCCGGTGGCGCGTGGAACATGGGTGGCCTGGAGTTCCCGGGCAAGAACAGCGGCAAGAAGCTCTACGGCGGCTTCTACACCCAAGAGGAGATTCGCGACATCGTCAAATATGCCGCCGACCGCCACGTCGAAGTGATTCCCGAAATCGAGATGCCCGGCCACAACCTGCCGGCGATGATCGCTTATCCCGACCTAGGATGCGACCTTAAGGGCGCCGACACGGGCATGCCCAAAACCAACGTGTTCTGCGCGGGAAAGGACTCGACGCTCCAGTTCCTCGAGGACGTGCTGAAGGAGACAATGGACCTCTTCCCCACCAAATGGATCCACGTCGGCGCGGACGAAGTCTGGAAGGGCTTTTGGCAAAAGTGCCCCGACTGCCAGGCGCGCGTCGAGAAGGTCGGACTCAAAGGCGACCGAGCGACTGCAAACGGGTACCGCGCGGATCACAGCCCTGAGGAGAACCTCCAGAGCTGGTTCGTGCGCCATTACGAGAACTTCCTGTGGCGGAACGGGCGAACGCTAATCGGCTGGGACGAGATCCTGGAGGGCGGCCTCGCTCCCGGCGCGACGGTCATGAGCTGGCGCGGCATCGATGGCGGCATCGCTGCGGCCAAATCAGGCCACGAAGCGGTCATGTCGCCCACCTCGCACTGCTATTTCGACTACGGCTACGAGGGCACGAGCACCAAGCACGTCTATGGTTGGGAGCCGGTCCCAGACGTGCTGAATGCCGACGAGTCGAAGTTCATTCTCGGTGGGCAGGCGAACGTATGGACCGAGTGGATTGCGACTGAAGCGCGCGTCGAGTACATGATCCTCCCGCGCATGCTCGCGACCGCCGAAGTCCTCTGGCTCGACCCCAAAAAGAAGGACTGGGAGAGCTTCAGCAAGAGGATGGGGCCCTACTTCGGGCGGCTCGACGCACTCCAATGCACGTATCAGATGCCTGCGCCCGAGGTCCAATACGGCGCGGTCATCTTCAGCGACTCCGCCGAAGTGCCCGCCAAAGAGGTGCCCGGCATCCCGTTCAGCCTGCGCTACACCACCGACGGCACGAGCCCGGACGGGAAGTCGCCCGAGTACAAGGGGCCGATCCAGGTGAAGGCAGACACTCTGGTCAGCTTCGCTTATGTGAACAGCCAAGGCAAGCCCGGAGACGTCGCGCGCGTCTCCTGCAAGAAGTTTGTGCCGACGAACGACAAGTCCGAATTGCTGCAGGGCCTGAACGTCGAAGGCGTAAAGGGCGACTTCTCCAAGGTGCCCGATTTCGCCAAGCAGACGATTGCCTCATCGGGCTTTGCTTCCGTGATCAGCAACGCGGCTCTCGGCTTCGACCACGAGTACGCTTTGCGGTTCACCGGGTTCTTCGAGGCGCCTGCCGATGGGCTCTACACCTTTGCCCTCAGCAGCGACGATGGGTCGACCTTCAAGCTGGCGGGCGCGATGGTGGTGGACAACGATGGCTTGCATGGCATGGGTGAGAAGTCGGCGTCGATCCACCTCAAGAAGGGGCTCTACCCCATCGAATTGGGGTACTTCGAACAGCGCGGCGGCAAGGGCCTGAAGCTGATCGTCGAAGGCCCCGGACATCCTAAAGGCGAAGTCCCGGAAAGTCTGCTCTGGAGGAAGGGGCAGAAGCCTAAGCGGCAGGGGTCATAGATGGTGCCGCGACCCCGCAAGGGTCAGCAGAGAGTAGCCAGGGGTTGAGGCCCCCGGGCCGACACCCCTGGAGAACGCCACCCCCTTCCAATCATCCGGGACCCCGATAGGGGTCAGCAGAGAGTAGCCAGGAGTTGAGCGGAGCGAAACCCCTGGTAAGCGCAGGCCCTAAACCCCTCTGCACCCCGCAAGGGGTGCCACAATCCGCCATGCCCGCCACCTACGCGAGCCTCTATTTCCACCTGATCTTCGCCACCAAAGGCCGTGCACCCCTTCTACAACCTGAAATCCGTTCGCGCTTGCATGGCTATCTCGCCGGTTGCGCCAAGAACCTCGGAGCCGTGCCTCTCGCTATCGGTGGTGTCGAAGACCATGTCCATCTCCTGGTCTCAACCAAGACAACACACTGCATCGCCGACTTTGCACGTGACTTGAAGAGATCGGCTACGGTCTGGATGCAGCGCGAAATGGGGATGCCTAGCTTTGCATGGCAAGAGGGCTATGGGGTGTTCACTGTTGGGTTCCGTGGTTTGGACAGGGTCAGGGAATACATAGCGAACCAGGAAGAGCGCCACAAAACCGTTGATTCCCGGTCGGAGCTACTCTCGATCTGCCGCGAACTGGGTGTCGAGGTGGACATGAGATATTTCGAATAGGCTGTAGCACCCCTTGCGGGGTGCGGTTCCGTTTGGCCCGCCACCAGGGGTTTCGCTTCGCTCAACCCATGGCTACTGTCTTCTGACCCCTGTCGGGGTCGCGGGCTGAACCCAACCGCTAGCTCCGGTCTTCTGATCCCTGTCGGGGTGGCGCCAGACCGGTACGAAGGATGTGCGCCCTCATTCGAACTCGCGATTGCTAAGCAATTGAGTGATATCGAGGAGATCTTAATCGTCGATCAGCCATCAGAGTCGGTGCGATGGTTGGCTGATGGCTTCTGCTCGCAGTCGTCTTCAAGTTTGTCGTGAGCCTCATCCCAGAGCTGGCGTCTCACGCCATTCCGGATGGCATCAACCAGTGAGATTGAGAGCTTTCTCTTGGCTTGTTCATACACCGGCCCCTGTTCCTTGACTCAGCCTGCAGTTTCTTGAACGCTTGACTTCCTCCAGAAAGACGAGAACCCAACAGCGAGAGCCTTGCGGCGGCCGCGATAGCTAGAAATCCGCCAATGCAAACTACGTAGACCGACTTGGTGGGAAAGACAAGGGTTACTACCCAAACTGGAAGGAGGAACACTATGGCAAAAAAGAGCACCGCCAAGAGGAAGATGACTGCTTCTGCGATGTAATAGGGTTTCATCGGAAGTTCCCGGCTACGTGCGAATTCTATCTGAGCCATTCCTCCAGTCTTTGCTGAGCTCGCAAGCTACTTCAGCTTACTCCCTCGCCTCGCCAAACCCGCCTTCCCGCTTGGGCATGCGCTCCATGAGGAGCGTGACAGCCTCCAACGGCTTCATGCGCCCTTGAAGCACGGCTCCAATCCCCTCGAAAACCGGCATCTGGACCCCGTTGCGGCGTGCCAGCACCATTGCAGCTTCGGCCGTCGGCACGCCTTCGGCGACCTGGCCGATCTCGCCAAGCGCCTGCTGAAGTGTCCTTCCTTGCCCGACCGCCAGCCCGACGCGGTAGTTCCGACTGAGCTTGCTCGCCGCCGTGGCGAAAAGATCTCCCACGCCGGCGATGCCCAGAAAGGTATCAAGCTTGCCGCCAAGCGCCATACCCAGCAACGTCATTTCTCTGAGGCCGCGCGCAAGGAGGGCGCCCTTCGAGTTGTCCCCGAAACCCAACCCATCCGACATCCCGGCGCCGATGGCCAACACGTTCTTGAGCGCCCCAGCAAGCTCAACGCCAATGATGTCGTCGCTGATATACACGCGAAACGTGCGGCAGTTGAAGGTCCAGGCCACCTTTTCTGCGAGCTCTTCATGGGCGGAGGCGGCAACGGCGGCGGTCGGAATGCCACGCGCAATCTCAAGCGCCAGGTTCGGGCCGCTTAGCGCCGCGACTTTGGCTCCGGGACGCGCCTCCAGCACCGCATCGCTCAAGAGCTGGTTGGTCCCCACGGCGAGGCCCTTTGCGACGATCACGACGTTGCCACCCGACTCCGGAAGCATCTGCGCCGCGGCTTGGATACCGGCGGCGGGTGTGGCGAGCAGCCAGATATCGGGCGCACCGAGAGCGCCGGCTTCGAACACGATTTCGATCTCCTCAGGAAGGGCGAATCCGGGAAGGTGGCGCAGGTTTTCCCTCGCCGAGGCCAGCATCTCGAGGTGCTCGCGGTTCCGGCCGTGCAGATTGACCTGGTGGCCGTTCCGCGCCAGCAGAATCGAAAGGGCCGTGCCCCAGCTTCCCGCCCCGATCACCGCAACGTTCATTGTGTCGGATTATGGGCGATCCTCTGTCTCCCACCCCAACCCCTCCCTTCCCGACACGTCGGGACTCGGAGGCATTTTCCGCTTCGCGAAACACAGGAGAGGGGCACTCCGCCTCTCCCCTCGCGGGAGAGGCCGGTGAACGAAGCGAACCGGGTGAGGGGGGCTCAGACCCCTTCCTTCGTCAGCACCCCGTTCACCGTTCGCCAGATACCCTTCTCGTTGGAATTCTTGAGTTCAGGCGGCAATAGCTCGGCAGGAGCATTCTGGAAGCAGACCGGCCTCGCCCAGCGAAAGATCGCCGCTGTTCCGACCGACGTGAACCGTGAATCGGTCGCCGCCGGATAAGGTCCCCCATGTTGAAGCGAGGGGCACACCTCCACTCCGGTCGGAAAACCGTCAAAAACCACCCGCCCGGCTTTGTGCAGGAGCTCGGCCAGGAGGCTCTTCGTCAGTTCGCTTGCAGCGGGGCCGTGGATCGAGGCCGTCAGTTGCCCCTCCAGGCTCGCGGCCGCCTGGAGCATCTGCTCGGCAGACGCGCAGACCACCAGGATCGCGCAGGGCCCGAAGACCTCATCAGCCAAGCTGGAATCAGCAAGAAACGCCTCGGCAGTAGTCGAGAAGAGTGCCGGCGTCGCTTGGTGGGGCTCGCCCAAGGACCCGGCGCCCTTTGCCTCCAACCGCAGTTTGTCGTGCCCAAACAGCCTCTCCGCGCCCGACTGATAGGCATGGCAAATGGCCTCAGTAAGCATCGTCGCAGGCTTAACTTCCGCCAGTTTGGACTCCACTGTTTTCAGGAAGCGGGCAAGTCCCTCGCCCTGGACCGCAAACACCAGGCCCGGGTTCGTGCAGAACTGACCGACTCCCAATGTCAGCGAAGCCGCATAGCCCTCACCGATGGCTTCCGCTCTCGCCTCGAGCGCTTCCGGGTGCAGAAAGATCGGGTTGACGCTTCCCATTTCGGCGAAGCAGGGAATCGGTTCCTCCCGTGCGGCGCACACGTCGAACAGCGCTCGACCGCCACGCTTTGAACCCGTAAACCCAACCCCTTTGACCTCCGGGCGCCGCACGAGATCTTGGCTTCCGGCTTCGTCAGCATGGACCATCGAGAACACGCCCTGCGGCATTCCCGTGGCTTTCGCCGCACGCAGAACCGCCTGCGCCACCAACTCGGACGTGCCCGGGTGAGCCGGATGGGCCTTGACGATGACCGGGCAGCCCGCCGCAAGCGCCGAAGCCGTGTCGCCGCCCGCCACCGAAAACGCCAGCGGGAAGTTGCTGGCCCCAAACACCACGATCGGCCCGAGCGGCGCAAGCATACGGCGGATGTCCGGCTTGGGAAGGGGCTGCCGGTCCGGCTGGGCCGTGTCGATTCGGGCGTCCACCCAGGAACCCTCGCGGATCAGGCTGGCGAACATCCGAAGCTGGTTGGTGGTCCTTGCGCGCTCACCCGTGAGCCTGGGAATGGGAAGGGCCGTCTCCAGGTTCGCCCGTTCCAGCAGGGAGTCGCCCAGCGCGTCGATCTCCTCGGCGATCCTATCGAGAAACTCGGCACGACGCTCTGCGGGCAGTGCGGCGAACTCGTAAAACGCTTGGCCGGCCCGGTGCGCGGCGAGCGCACGTTCGTCAAAGGTCGAGAGCGCGAACGCAGGCGCCAGCTGCTCGCCCGTCGAGGCGTTGACGGCGTGTAAGCGATCCGCTCCCTCGCTGGAGGTGGCGAATCCTAGGTAGTTGCGTCCGGTAAGAAGGGTGGTGTCAAGCATAGCGTTCTGGGTCCATGAGTTCGAGCGGGATTTCGGGTTTCTGGCGAGTCAGGATCTGTGCGATGAGCCTGCCTGTGATGGGTCCGAGGCTCAGCCCCATCATGCCATGTCCCGTGGCGAAAAGGAGGTTTGGGAGGCGCTTGGTCCTCCCGATGAACGGCATGCCGTCGGACGAAACGGGCCGGTTTCCGCTCCAGACCTCGACGCCCTGGAACGCGGTGGGCGGGTAGGCGGGCAGATAGCGCTGGACCGACTTCCGAATTCCTGCGACCTTGGCCGCATTGATCGTCGAATTGGGCTTGCCGATCTCCATCGTGCCGCCAAAGCGCAGGCCGTCCGACATTCCAGTCACCGCGACCCGCGCTTCCTTGAGCAGGAGTCCACCGACAGGCATTTCTGTCGGCTTGGGTAGAGTCATGCTGTAGCCCTTTCCCGCAACCACCGGGAGATCGATACCGACCCGCTTCGCGAGTTCAGCACTCCAGGCCCCGCCGCAGATCACAAACTCGTCGGCCCCAAGCTCGCCCCGATCGGTCTGGATAGCCCGGACCATTCCTGATTCCGTTTTGAGCCCGGAAACCCGTGCTCGAAACTCGAAAGCGACCCCCATCTCTCTCAATCGGGCCCGCAGCCCATCCAGCACCAGTCCAGGCGTCAGGTTGGCGTCGTCGGGATAGCGGACGGCGCCCTTGACGGTGACCCTCAGGTTCGGTTGGCGCTCCTGAGTCTCATCTCCGGTGAGAACCTGGGCGCGGACCCCAAAACGTGCCGCGGCTTCCGCAACGTTTCTCTCGGCGCGTAGTCCCTCCTCGGTGGCGCAGAGCATCGCCATGCCGTGTAATTCCAGTCCGATGCCCCCCGGAATCTCCCTGTGCAGGTCCTCAAAGAGCGCCTTGCTGGCAAGGTGCATTTGAGCCAGCACGGGCGCGCACCGCTCCACGTGCACCTTCGTCCCGGCCCGCCAAAAACGATAGGCCCACTGAAGCAGGTCGCGGCCCGGACTGAGCGAGAACGAGAATGGGCTCTCCCGGCTCAGCATCATGCGCACGCCCATGCCGACCATTCCCGGCGCGGCAAGCGGCTCGAAATGGCTGGGCACGATCATCCCCGCGTTGCCCCACGAGGCGTTCTTGAAGCCCTCAGGTTCGTGGTCGATGACCTGCACTTCGAGTCCTTCGCGAGCGGCGTAGTAAGCCACAGAAAGCCCCACCACGCCGGAGCCGACAACAATTACTTTCGGCGAGTCCGCCATTCAGGTCCCCCTCAACGGTGTAGGAAGCCCGTCGCGAATGGGGTCGCTCCGGTCGAGCAAGAGATCGCCCTCAGCGGTCACCCACGCCCGGCCGGTGACGGTAGGGATGACTCCGTTACTGCGAGACCCGGAACCTCCATCCCCAACCCCTTCCCCCTCTCGCTGCGCTCCAAGGGGAAGGGGCTTTCGAACCTTGCCCCTGAAGACGCTGCCCGTGATGCTCTCAAGGACAATTTCCTCCCCTTCGGCGATCTTGCCATCCTCAAAGAGGCAGGCCAGCTTGGCGCTGGTGCCAGTGCCGCACGGCGACCGGTCATAGGCGCCGCCTGGGCACAGCACAAAGTTCTTGGCGAGGACACCCGGATGAGCCGACGGTCCGAGCAACTCGATATGGTCAATAAGCCCACCCTCAGCGCCGGTGACTCCTTCCCTCTCCAGGGCTTCGCGAACCTGCCAGCAAAACTCGGTGAGGGCGGCGGCGCGGCTCAGCTCAAGGACTTGCCCGTGGTCTTGGCACAGGTAGAACCAATTCCCTCCCCAAGCGATGTCGCCGGTGACGGTCTGCCCGGACGCCAGCCTCACGGGCACTGCTGTGCGGTGACGGTACGAGGGGACGTTCTCGAACGAAACGTCGCCCGATTCGTGAAGAGTCGCTACTACACGGCCCACGGGTGTGTCGAGCCCGATCGGGCCGGGTTCCACGCGCCCCAGGTGGCGCAGGGTCTCAACGACCCCGATCGTCCCATGGCCGCACATCCATAGTGTCCCAACATTGTTGAAAAAGATCACTCCTGCGACCGAATCCAGAGAAACCGGTTCTGTGAGCAACGCCCCGACCAACACGTCGGATCCCCGTGGCTCGTTCACGACCGCACTGCGAAACGCGTCAAACCGAGCGGCAAAGTCGGCACGCCGCGTTTCCATCGTCGCGCCGTCGAGGTCGGGTCCGCCATTGACGATCACTCGCGTGGGCTCCCCGCCCGTGTGAGAATCGACAAACCGAATCCGGCGAAGCGCTCCCATGCCCCTAGGCCGAGGCGGGCTCGGGGACCGTCGGCCGGTTCTCCATGCCGTGCCGAATGATCTTGAGCACGCGCTCGCGCTCCTCGCCAGAAAGAACCAATCTCGGCAGCCGGACCCACTCGCTTCCGAGCCCGGCCTCCTGGATTGCGAGCTTTATGTTCTGCACGAATTTTACGCCGACGTCGAGGTGCAGCAGCGGGGTGTACCAGCGATAGATCGTCCGCGCCTCCTCCCAGCGCCCCGCCATCATCAGTTCCCACAAGGCCTGGTTCTCTTTTGGGAAGGCCAGGCCAATTCCGGCGATCCAGCCCTCTGCGCCGAGCATCGCGCACTCGAGCGCTAGATCGTCCACTCCGGCAAAAAGCGTGTAGCGCCCTTTCAGTGCGTTCGCCAGATCGGTGAACCGCCTTGGGTCTCCGCAAGACTCCTTGACGGCCACCAGATTGTCCTGGTCCGCCATTTCGAGGAGCGTCTCGGGCAGCAGGTCCACATAGTAAGCGATCGGGTTGTTGTAGACGATGATCGGGAGCCCAGTTGAGCGGGCGACCGTGAGAAAGTGCGCCTTGGCTTCCTCGGCATCCGCACGGTAGGCCATTGCCGGCATCACCATGAACCCGTCAAGACCTGCTTTCTCTCCAGCTCGCACGTACCGACAAGCCTCCCCAGTTGAAAGCTCCGAAACGCCGCTGAGGACCGGCACCCGGCCACGAGAAGCTTCCATCGCGCAATGCGCCACCTGGAGCTTTTCTTCGTGGGTCAAGGCGTTGTTTTCGCCCAGCGACCCCAGCATCACCAGCCCAGAGACCCCCGAGTCGATCAGCGCCTCGATGTGCCGAGCCGTGCCCTCCAGATCCAGCGTGAGGTCTCTGTGGAATTGGGTTGTCACCGCCGGGAAGACTCCCTTCCAATTCACCTGCATACCCGTCAGTTTAGCGTCCCAGCCTCCGATCTGTCTTGCGGAGCTACGTCAAGGCCCCGCATAGGTCGCCCGCAAGGGGTCTGAGGAGAGGACCCTTGCATCGCCCATCGTTCTGACCTCGACAGGGGTCACAGTAGATTGGCCAGGAGTTGTAGCCGCAGGCCGACACCCTTGGACCGGACTCCTCCCAACCCCGCACCCCGCAAGGGGCGCCACATTCCGGCCCAGCGCCAAACGAGACCGCCGTTCGGGCTGATCCGCTCCCTTTTTCATATCGCGCCCGTCTCTACTTGTGCCAAAGGAGTGGCGGGCGCAACGGCCAGGACGGCCATCCACTTTGGAGGGGGAAGCAGCACTGATTTCGGCGGCCGGTTTGCCTCGGCCGCGCCCCTCTTTCATCAGATCGTCGCCGGATCCGGCCCTTATTCCCCTGCATGGACTCCGCCGGAGCACCATAATTCCACCATGTCGCTCGCTTCCAAGTGGTTCGGTTTTGGGCAGGACCCGCTCTTCGATCAGGGCGTTCGCGCCATGACGTCGAGCGACTTCGACACCGCCATCGAGTCCTTTGAGGCGGTGCTCCAGCGCGAAAAGGATCCCGGGCGCATGCAAACCATCCTGCGCAACCTCACCGAGTGCCATTCCCGCGTAGCCGACGCGGCCCTTGCGGTTGGAGACGCAGCCTCGGCGCTGGCCGCCGTTCGCCGGGCGCTTCGGCTCCACCCTTCCTACCCCGACCTGCACCTCAAGGCCGCCAAGGCCGCGTTCCCCGCGGGCGACTTAGAGGCGGAATCGGCATCGGTAGAGCAGGCGCTCAGGCTCAATCCCCGCTATGCCGACGCTTTGCTCTATAGGGCCGCGATGGCGATGCGGTCCGGCGACGCTTCAGCCTCCAAGGTTCACGCAAGCTCCGCTCAGGACGCTCAGCCGGCCTATGCCAACGCCGTGCGGGAGGCGATGGCGCTGGCAGAGTCCGGGGAGCTTCCAAACGCCGCGGCGCGGCTCTTTGCGGCGGTCGGCGCGGCAGCGGGAGATGCCAACACTCGCGCCATGGCTGCCGACGCACTGAGCAAAGACCGGCGCTACGAAGAGGCGGCCCGCGAATATGAGCTGGCCCTGCAACTGGCCCCGAATTACGCGGATATCCGGTGCAAGTTCGGCCAAACGCTTCTGGAACTGGATCGCGTGGAGGAGGCCGAACATGCCTTTCGCCAGGCGCTCGAGGTCAACCCGCGCTATGCCGAGGCCTGGGCCCAGTTGGGGATCGCGCTCAAGCGGCTCTCCAAGTCTGAAGAAGCCAAGACCGCGTTCACCGAAGCCCTCAAGCTCGACCCCACCCACCCGATTGCCTCAATTGAGGGCTCAAGACGCCGGTAGTCCCGCGTGCCTTCCTGAGCGGATTCCATCCCTTTTGAGAGCGGGAGGTAGAGCCTGGTAACCTTCCCTTCCCGCCGATGGTATTGCTCATCTCGACGACTCATAGGCCTGCAACCGACCTGGGGTACTTGCTTCACAAGAACCCCGGGCGCGCGCACAGGTTTGAACTGGGCGTTGGCGTCACGGCCGTGGTCTTTCCGGAAGCGACCAATGATCGCTGCACGGCAGCGCTGGTCCTTGAGGTCGATCCCGTCGGCCTTGTCCGAAACCGCCAAAAACCGAGTGGCGATGGCGGGCTGTTCGACCAATACGTGAACGACCGCCCCTACGCCGCCTCATCCTTGCTCTGCACCGCGATGGCCAAGGCCTTTGGTACCGCGATGACGGGCCGCTGCAAGGAAAGACCAGAATTGGCAGAAGCGGAGATTCCGCTCGAAGCGAGACTTCCCGTCGTGGCCGCACGTGGCGGGGAGACCTTTCTCAAAGGACTCTTTGAACCGTTGGGCTACGAGGTCGAGTGCTCGCGGCTGCCACTCGACGCCAGCTATCCTGAGTGGGGCGAAGGAAGGCATTTCGACGTCACGATCAAGGGTGTCAAGCGGATCAAGGATTTGCTGCAGCACTTGGCGGTGCTAATCCCTGTTCTAGATGATCAGAAGCACTACTGGGTCGACGAGCAAGAGATCGACAAGCTCCTGCGTAAGGGGGCCGGCTGGCTTTCCGCGCACCCCAAGAAAGAGGAAATCGCTCGACGATATTTGCGCCGACAGCTTCACCTTACGCGGGAGGCCCTTGCCCGACTGGTCGATGAAACCGACGATCCCGATCAAGAGGAAGAGGAGCGCGCCAGCGAGGAGCAGAAGCTGGAAAGGCCGATTTCCCTCCACGACCAGCGGCTGTCCGCCGTCCTAAGCACCCTAAAGGAGTCGAAAGCCAAAAAGGTGCTGGACATGGGTTGCGGCGAGGGCAGGCTGCTACAACTCCTCCTAAAGGAGCGCCAATTCGAGAAGATCGTCGGCATGGATGTGTCGTACTCCGCGCTGGAGAAAGCCCACCGGCGCCTCAAAGTCGAGCGCCTTTCGCCGAACCAGGCAAAACGGCTCGAACTCATCCAGGGCTCCCTGATGTATCGCGACAAACGCCTCGATGGCTATGATGCGGCGGCCATCGTGGAAGTGATCGAGCACCTGGATCCTCCTCGGTTGGCGGCTTTCGAGCGGATCGTCTTCGAGTTCGCTCGGCCCCGTACGGTCGTGATCACTACTCCAAACCGGGAATACAATGCCCTCTTCGAGAACTTGCCAGAAGATGGCATGCGACATCGGGACCATCGCTTCGAGTGGACCCGAGGGGAGTTCCGCGCCTGGACGGAAGGGGTCGTTGAGCGGCACGCGTATGGAGTGAAACTGCTCGAAATCGGCCCGCAAAACGCAAAGCACGGCGCGCCCACGCAAATGGCGGTGTTCGAGCGTTGAGAATCGAAATCCCCGATCCGTGCATGGTGGTGCTCATTGGCGCCTCGGGAAGCGGCAAGAGCACGTTTGGCAGAGTGCACTTCAAGCCAACGGAGATCGTGTCCTCGGATGGCTGCCGCGGGCTGGTCAGCGACGATGAGAACGACCTCTCGGCGACCACGGACGCTTTCGAGTTGGTTCACTTTTTGCTTTGCAAACGGCTCACGCGGAACAAGCTGACCGTCGTCGACGCGACGAATGTGCAGTTTGAGGCTCGCCGACCGCTGCTGCGGATCGCGCACGATTGCCATGCGCTTGGCGTCGCCATCGTTTTCAACGTTCGCGATGAGGTTTGCCACGAGCGCAATAGGTCGCGTCCGGACAGGCAGTTCGGACCTCACGTCGTGCGAAACCAGAACCGAGACCTGAGGCGGTCGCTTGGCCGTTTGCGCAAGGAGGGTTTCCGGCACATCTACATCTTTGATTCTCCTGACAAGATTGGCGACGTCGAGATCGTCAGAACGCCGCTCTGGACGGATCGAAGGCAGGAGCTAGGGCCGTTTGACATCATTGGCGACATCCACGGCTGCTATGAAGAACTGGCCGAGCTCCTTTCCGAGTTGGGATATGCGATTCAAACCGATTTCGCTTCGGAAGGTGAAGGGCCTGTTTCAGTCACGCCCCCTGCCGGCAGGAGGGCCATATTCCTGGGTGACCTTGTGGACCGCGGCCCAGACTCGCCGTCCGTACTGAAGCTTGTGATGTCCATGGTCGAATCCGGCGCGGCGTTCTGCGTGCCGGGCAACCACGACGTCAAGCTTCTTAGAAAGCTCTCCGGTAAGGACGTCCAGATCGCGCATGGCCTAGCTGAAACCCTAGAGCAGCTCGCAACCGAACCGCCGGAGTTCATCGAAAAGACCAGAACCTTTCTGGACGGCCTCGTGAGCCACTTCGTGCTCGATGAGGGCCGCCTGGTCGTCGCTCACGCGGGAATGCGCGAGGAGATGCAGGGCAGGGCCTCCGGCAGAGTTCGCGATTTCGCGCTGTTTGGTGAAACGACGGGGGAAACCGATGACTTTGGACTCCCCGTGCGCTTCGATTGGGCATCAGAGTATCGCGGAAAGGCACGCGTGGTCTATGGACACACACCTGTTCCAGAGGCCGAGTGGCTCAACCACACGATCAACATCGACACCGGATGCGTGTTTGGGGGGAAGCTGACGGCGCTGAGATACCCCGAGATGGAGTTGGTCTCGGTACCGGCGAAAAGGGGCTACGCAGAGTCCAAGAAGCCCTTCCTAGTTGCGCCCGTGGCCATGTCGGGACAACAGGCCCATGACGATGTGCTGGACATGGCTGATGTGCTCGGGCGGCGGCATATTCAGACCCGCCTTCGCGGCAGCGTCACGATCCGCGAGGAGAATGCGATCGCCGCCCTCGAGGCCATGAGCCGCTTTGCAGCAAATCCCAAATGGCTTGTGTATCTGCCGCCAACCATGTCGCCAACCGAAACCAGCTCGGAGGACGGTCTTCTGGAGCACCCTGCTGAGAGCTTCGCCTACTTCGCTTCGAACGGCGTGACCAAGGTGGTCTGCGAGGAGAAGCACATGGGTTCCCGCGCTGTCGCCGTCGTTTGTCAGAACCCAGATGTTGCGCGGCATCGCTTCGGGGTCGAGTCGGGCGAATCCGGGATCATCGTGACGAGGACCGGACGGCGTTTCTTCGATGACGAAGTGTTGGAGCGCGCCTTGCTCGGCCGGATCGCAAGTGCGGCCACTGAAGCGGGCCTCTGGGAGGGGCTGAATACTGGCTGGATGGTGCTCGACTGCGAGTTGATGCCGTGGTCCGCCAAGGCCCAGGAACTGCTCAAAAGGCAATATGCGCCCGTCGGAGCATCATCGATGGCGTCCCTATCGGCAGAGTGTCAAGTGTTCACCGAGGCTGCTCAGCGACTAAACGAGCCCGAACTTCAGGCGAAGCTGGAGGATACAGAGCGGCGACTGAGATTGGCGAGCGCCTATGTGGAAGCCTATCGCCGCTACTGCTGGAAGGTTGATTCGATCGAAGACTACAAGTTGGCCCCATTTCACTTGTTGGCAACGGAGGGGACGGTCCACGTTGACAAAGACCATTTCTGGCACATGGAGACCTTGGCACGGATTTGCAGTGAGGATCCGATCTTGCTCAAGACACCCTACAAAGTGGTTGAGACGATGAACCCCGAGAGCGTTGCAGAAGGAGCGGCTTGGTGGACGGAACTAACCGGAAAAGGTGGTGAGGGGATGGTGATCAAGCCGCTGACCTTCACGGCACGTGGCCCTAAGGGGCTGGTGCAGCCTGCAGTGAAGTGCCGTGGCAAGGAGTACCTCAGGATCATTTACGGGCCTGAGTACGACCTTCCGGGCAATCTTTCTCGGCTCAGGCGGCGGGGCCTCGCCACGAAGCGGTCGCTCGCCGTGAAGGAGTTCGCTCTTGGCATCGAAGCCCTTGAGCGCTTCGTCCGTCGGGAACCCCTTCGGCGCGTACACGAGTGCGTCTTTGGGGTTCTGGCGATGGAGAGTGAGTCCGTGGACCCACGGCTGTAGCTGAGAGGCCGCCCCCCGTGCCATAATCCTCCCGATATGATTCTCTGATCTTCCGGGGCGGGCCGTAATCCCCTCCGGCTCGCAGACCATCACGTTCGACCTTCGAACGGTCCTTGTCCCTTTTGGGCGCCTAGGACCTCCGACCTAAGAACCCGGGAGCTTCCATGAAATTCTTCGCCCCTTTGCGGCATCCAGGCTTCAAAAACCTGTGGCTCGGACAAGCCATCTCCCAGATGGGAGACGCCCTCTACTACATCGTCTTCATGTTCATGGTCAAGCGCGTGACCGGCTCGAACGCGATGGTCGGCTACGTCGGCGCCCTGGAGACCATTCCCTTCCTGCTGTTCAGCGCCTACTCGGGCATCTTGGCCGACAAGATCGACCGCAAGCGCATTCTGCTGGTGTCGGACCTGCTTTGCGGGTCACTCCTTCTGGCTTTTGCCGGGTTTGTGCTGCTCGTACCGAAGCCTCCTTTCGCCGTGATCGGGATTGTGGCCTTCACGCTTAGCAGCATCCGGGTCTTCTTTTGGCCCGCCAAGGGCGCCGCGATTCCGAGGCTCGTGCCCGAGGACGCCGTCATGGCGGCGAACGCCCTGAGCTCGATGACCCAAAACGTGATGTTCCTTGCGGGGCTGGGATTCTCAGGCATGGTGCTCGCGGGCCTGAACGCCCTCTCACCCACCTATTTCTTCGCCACCACCTTCGCCATCAACGCCATGTCGTTCTATGGCTCAGCGTTCTACATCGCGAAGCTGCCGAAGATCGAGCCTGAGAGGACGGAGGAGGTCAAGCACCCTATCCAGGAGATGCGCGAGGGAGTTCGCTACATCCGCGGGCGCTCCGAGCTGATGGCCATGCTGGGCCTCCAGCTCCTGATGACCCTCTTCATCTCGCCGTTCTTCCCCGTGTTCATCGCAACGAACGACGCCTGGTTCGGCGGCAAGCCCGAAACCTTGGCCGCGCTCGAAGCCGCGTTTTTCGCCGGTTTCACCGTCGGGTCGATCGTCGTCGGGTCGCTGAACCTGAAAAGGCCCGGACTCGGCTTTATCTGGGGCCTGGCGGCAACAGGCGGAACGGTCGCCGTGATGGCGCTGACGCCCAGCGTATGGCTCTTCGCTGCCTGCAACGTGGCTGCGGGATTGGCGGTGCCGTTCGCAAGCATTCCGATGACCAGCTACTTGCAGGTCAGCGTGGAGGATGCTTTCCGCGGGCGCGTCAACAGCGCGCTGAACATGGCCTGGATGGGCATGCAGCCCGTAGGGCTCGCGCTTGCCGGGGTCATGCTCGACAAAGCGGGCATCCTCAGGAGCTTTGCGATCATGGGCTCCGGGATGACGTTCGCGGCGCTGCTGGGGCTGGCACATGGGCCTTTTAGGAGATCTGAGATGCCGGCGGCTGCGGCCGAGACTCCCACAAACCAAGGGACCGTTGCCTCCCAGACCCTCGAAACCGCCGCAGCAACAGAATAGATTCAGCATAAAAGAAAAGCCCTGGACATCTCCAGGGCACCTTCTCATCTGAGTCTTGATGAGGCTTCAAGACCGTTTGCCGAGGCTATCGGCTGGATCGGCGCTTCGGTCCTTCTCAATCCGTCGCGCCTTTCCGGGTTCGATGCGATACCGGCGAACCAATGTCGGTACCGCTCTTTTTTGCAAGCGAGGCCGCTTTCGCGGCAAGCTCCAACCAAGCTAAAGATTCCAACTTGCCTGGACCGAACGACTCCGATCCGCCTTTCGATCCACGGTCTGCTCCGGGACAGTTCCCAGCGCTCTGACAGGTTCATTGTACAGCGGTTTCGTGAGCCTGAAAAGGGTTTGTGACAGGTAATAGTGCTAGGTTTGGGTCAATCCGGCAATGCTCGACATGCGTTCGAACACGATCGTTCGCCTTGCCTGACTCGCAGCATCGGGCGGTAGGTGCCCAGCTACAGCTTCAAGGCACTCCGTTCTTTCCAGCCAAGTGCGGAAATGGCTCTGAAGGAAATGGCGTAGGTCGGCATCTGCAGATTGGACCTCTTCTCCTAATTGCGCCCTGCCGTCAAGCAACATCACAATATCCTCAAAGTCCTTGCTGACATAAAAGTCGTCCTTGCCTCGATCTGCAAATGCCTCAACCTTGCACGCCAACGCAGTTGCAGCATCGGGAAGCCGAATTTCGAGGCCGTTTGCCAAGGGAGTTCGGGAGGCGTTCTCAAAAGCGTACTCATACCATCGGTTTGAGAAACCAAGCACATCTTCGGAAAGGGGCATGACATCAATCACGAGATCGTCCCTCCTGAACCTACAGATGACTTGGCTCTCAACGTCCTCTGCAAACCCGAGTAAGCGTATCCGCTCACAGTAGCCGTACCAGTCTGCCCTAGTGAAAGCCTCGCAAATGACGTCCACGTCCTCCGTTGGTCTTGGATCGCGGACCTGGGGTTCTGTGAGATACAGGCCGATAGCTGAACCTCCAACGAAGACCAGCTCTGAAGCAAGGTCCTTTAGCGCGATCACCGTTCTCTCCAGGAACGGATAGGCCGGAAATTCGAAGTTCATTGTGCCAGTCTGAGCCTCTTGGTTAGTTCTTCGATGGCCAGTTCGGAGACACGTGCTTGGCCGTCGCGAATGGCATCGACCAACACCAGCAGCTCATAGAGCGCCTGATCTAGTCGTGAAGCATCTGGCGCACTGGGCCAGATTGGTTCAAACTCCAGACCAGTAATTCCTCCAACTGGATGCGGCCAAACGGGTGGCGGAACCTGGCCTTGCCGAAAGCTGGAGACCAGAGGGGAGCCGGCAAAAGATGTGGGGAACCCGCGTGTGATTTGTCCGCGCTTTGGCGGAAAAGCGTACTTAACTCCATGAATCAGAAACTCCTGCAAGTTACGCCTGATGGGCCAACGTTGAATGTCGTCATATAGCCTTGCTGCGATACAAAACTGAATGGACTTGTGGATAACAGAGGGGCTCGTCCTAAGATCTGCGCCAAGGGAAATGTAACTCCACTCGGGCTTACTTGCTTTTCCCTTCTGTGGCAGGTGTTTGGGATTTGCCCCTCTTGGCCCAAGCTTCTCGGGATGTGCTAAGAGCTTCAGTAGTACCAATATCTCTGAACCTGAGATTGTCGCCATTTCACCGTATTATGGCTCATTCGCCATTCGCGAATAGCGAATGGGCGCGTTTTCAAGCTGCGTTTGCACTGCGTTCGCCATTCGCGAATGGCGAACGCTCTATCCCTCGCCCACCTTCAACACGCTCAGGAACGCTTCCTGAGGAAGCTCGATCTGGCCCACCTGCTTCATGCGCTTCTTGCCTGCCTTCTGCTTTTCGAGCAGCTTCCTCTTTCGCGTGATGTCGCCGCCATAGCACTTGGCGATCACGTTCTTGCGGAATGGCTTCACGCTATCGGCGGCAATGACCTTCGCCCCGATCGCAGCCTGAATGCGCACCTCGAACTGCTGCCTTGGCACCACTTTGCGTAGCTGCTCCACCATCGCCTTGCCACGGTGGTAAGCCGACGCCTTGTTCACGATGAAGCTCAGCGCGTCCACAGTGTCGCCGTTCAGCAAAATGTCCACCTTGGAAAGGTCCGACCGAATGTAATCGCCCAGGTCGTAATCAAAGCTCGCGTACCCCTTGGTGCTCGACTTCAGCCGGTCGTAGAAGTCCATCAAGATTTCCGCCAGAGGCAGGGTGTAGTAGAGGATGACCCGCGTCTGGCTCGGATACTCCGTGCGCTTATAGATGCCCCGCCGCTCCTGGCAGAGCGTCATCACCGCGCCGACGTATTCTTGCGGCACAAGGATGGTCGCGTTGATGGTCGGCTCCTCGATGAAGGCGATCTCGGTCGGGTTGGGAATCGCGCTCGGGTTGCTAATGTGCATGATCTCGCCGCTGGTGCGGTGGACGATGTAGTCCACGCTCGGAGCCGTGAGGATCAGGTCGAGGTCGAACTCACGCTCCAGGCGCTCGCGAGCAATGTCCATGTGCAAGAGACCCAGAAACCCGCAACGGAACCCAAAGCCCAGCGCCGTCGAGTTTTCGGGTTCGAAGTTCAGAGAGGCGTCGTTGAGCTGCAGTTTCTCGATGGCGTCCCGCAGTTCCGCATAGCTGTCGGTGTCCGAGGGGAAAAGTCCGCAGAAGACCATGGGCTTGGCGGTTCGATAGCCGGGCAGCGGCATGGCGGCGGGGTCATTCGCCCAGGTAATCGTATCGCCAACCGCCGCATCTCCAATGTTCTTCATCGCTGCGGTCACGAACCCCACCTCACCGGCTTCCAAGGTCTGCCCCACCTCCAGCGCAGGACGGAAAACGCCCACGGAGTCCACATCAAAAGTGGAGCCCGTGGACATCATCTTGATCTTGTCCTTGGGCTTGATCGAGCCGTCCATGACCCGGACATAGGCCACCGCGCCCTGATAGGTGTCGAAGTGCGAATCGAAGATAAGCGCCCTCAGCGGATTCTCGAAGTGCCCGCGCGGCGAAGGGATTCGATGGACGATCGCCTCCAGGATCTCGTCGATACCCTCGCCGGTCTTGGCGGAGCAGAGGATCGCGTCGCTGGCGTCGATGGCGACCGCGTGCTCGATCTCTTCCTTGGCCCGGTTCGGGTCCGCGTGCGGCAGGTCGATCTTGTTGACCACGGGCACAATCTCAAGGTTCTGGTTCATCGCCATGCCGGCGTTGGCGATGGTCTGCGCCTCCACACCCTGGCTGGCATCCACGACGAGAAGCGCGCCCTCACATGCCGCCAAACTGCGCGAGACCTCATAAGTGAAATCCACGTGGCCGGGGGTGTCAATCAGATTCAGTTCGTACGTCTGGCCGTTTCGCGCGGTGTATTCGAGTCGGACCGCGGTCATCTTGATCGTGATGCCGCGCTCGCGCTCGATGTCCATCGTGTCCAGCATCTGCTCGCGGGCAACGCCGCGGATCGCGCCACAACGCTCGATCAGTCGGTCCGCCAGAGTGGATTTGCCGTGATCGATGTGCGCGATGATGCAGAAATTGCGGATGTGGGACTGGTCCATGGAGGTGGAACGGGCAGCGTGCCCGAGATCCAGGTGACATGATCGTCCCGATCATGGTCCGGACTGGGGTCAATTGTACCGCTCCGGCACTTGTTGAAGGCCGAAGCGGACTCATCCTGCCAACTGGTGGATGCAAATGCAAAGACCCGTGAGCCCAATTGGGCTCACGGGTCAAGGCCGCGCCAGATTCCCCTCACCTATGAGAAGGATCCTGTCTCACCTTCAGGCCCGGCGACGCTTTCGGGATAGGGCCAGCAGGCCGATCCCGACCACGGCCAGCCCAGACGGTTCCGGTACGAACGCTGCGCATCGCTGCTCCAGCCAGTCCACATCGTCCTGGATGAACCGGACGCCTCGGCCGATTGAACCGTAGTAGAAGTTCTCTTGGCCACCCCCCTGATAGAGGTTGTAGCCGCCGTCTCCATAGACCTGGGTGAGAACACCGGTGATTCCGTCCGTATTGACCGGGTTGTTCCCGATCATCCCCGGAGCGCCATTCACCAGAAGCGGCCCCCCCGAGTCGCCACGGTTGCCCTGGCCCTCGCCGGCCTGAGAGTTGATGTCCCAAACCCACTCGACACGGTTGTAGGTATAGCCGCCTTGATTGAGGTTATTCAGGAACGCCGTGACCGTGTTATTGTAGTAGCGGTGCGTGCCAAACGCCTCATTGGCGTTGGCGTTGCTCCACTGAACGCCCACCTGAACGTTGTTCTGGTTCAACTGGTGGCCGCCGCGGCCATAGCCGTAACCCGTGAACGAGTAGTTGGCGATCGGCGCAGCGATCAAGCCCAGAGCCTGGACGCCCGCCAGATAGGCCTCTTGTGCCGCCGTGAGGGCGTTGGCGCCCCCGCCGCCCACACGGGCGCGAATCGCCATGAACGCATAGTCCTGAAGACCGGTGCGGCCCCCGTGGAAGATCACGCCGTTGTTGGCGCCGGTCGGATCGACGCTGAACCTGCCGCCGGTTGCCCCGTTGCCTTCAAAGCCGATGGTGATGCCCGCGTTGCCGGTCACCACGTGGTCCGCGGTCACAAGACAAAGGTAGCGATAGTCGCCAATGCGCTCGTTGTGAAAGATTGGCCCGGAACCAGACCCTTGGGTACCCAGTACGCGGATCACCTGATCCTGTGTGCCGGCGGCCACGGTCTGAGCCATGGCGTTGTTGCCCGAAACGAATGATCCCCAAGCCCCAGATGCCAAGATCGCGGCAGCGCCCATCCCGAACGCCGACCTGAAGCTGAGGTGCAAACGAACACCCTTCATGATTCCTCCTCAAATCCAAAACCACCGGCAAACGCGCCGGACAGAACATCCCAAGTGTAAAGGAATCCTGACCAAGATGCAAAGTATGTGGCCCCAAGACCCGCATAAATGCCAGGGGATCGGCGGGCGGTCCGAATACGATCGGGGGTCTGTATACTGCGCTCATGGTCGCCCCTCCCGACGAACCTAATGCCGGACAGCCGATTCCGACGGCAAGAAGCCCTTGGTCGTTCGTGCCTGTTCTTTACTACCTTCAAGGGTTGCCGGTGATGATCGTCCAAGGCCTGGCGGGAACGATGTACACCAAGATGGGGATAGAGGCGGGTCCCCTTGGGCTCTGGACCAGCCTCCTGAAGCTCCCCTGGATGCTCAAACCGCTTTGGGGGCCGCTCGTTGAGCTCAACTCAACCAAGCGGCGTTGGATCATCGCCATGCAGGCGCTGGTTCTGGTTAGCCTCGCGGCTGCCGCGATGGCGGTCCAGCAGCCGGCCTTCTTTGTTCTGACCCTATGCGCCTTTCTCGCGACGGCGTTCTTCAGCGCGACCCATGACATTGCCGCTGACGGCTTCTACCTTTTGGCGCTCGACCCCCAGCGCCAAGCGTTTTTCGTCGGCATTCGGTCGGCGTGCTTTCGGCTGGCCACTCTGACGGCCACCTTCTTTCTGGTCTACATCGCGGGCGACATGGAAGAACGGACGGGCAACATCCCCAAGAGCTGGACGACGGCACTCCTCATCGGCTGCGCGATCTACGGCGTTTTGGCTCTGGTCAACGCATTGGCCCTGCCCAGGCCGGCCGCCGACTCGCAAGGCCCGCTCAATGCCTCGTCGGAGGCCATGGCGCCGCCGTTCTTCATGGCGTTTGCAGCGTTCTTCAAGCAGGACCGGATTCTCTGGGTTCTCGCATTCATCCTGTTCTTCCGGTTTGGCGAATCCATGATCTCAACCATGTCGCCACAGTTCCTGCTAAGGCCCGAGGCCGATGGCGGCCTAGGCGTCTCCACCAAGGCATCCGGCGCCTATGGGGGAGCCGTCGGGGTTCTCGCGCTGACCTTCGGAGGCATCCTCGGAGGCTGGCTAATCTCGAAAAAGGGCATCCGGAGGACCATTTGGCCGATGGTGCTCGCGCTAAACCTGCCCAACCTCTTTTACATTTGGCTGGCCTCGTCCCATCCCGTCAACCGAATGGACCCCCTGCTCAGGAGCGCGCCGGAAAACCTGCCCGTTCTCTCTTTGGACTATTTGAACTACGCCGGGCAGGTGCTCTCCACGGCCGTCACCGACCCGGTTGGCATCGCGATCGCCGTGGACCAGTTCGGCTACGGGTTCGGGTTCTCCGCGTACCTGGTCTATTTGATGTACGTGTCCCAGTCGAGCCCTTACAAGACGTCCAGCTATGCGATCGCAACCGGGCTGATGGCCCTTGGGGCGCTCCTGGCGGGCTCAATCTCAGGGTTCATCGTCGACGCGATGTCCCACCAGCACCCCGGCCAGGGATTCCTGTGGTTCTTCTGGGTGGTCATGGGGTGTACGGTGCCCGGAATGGTGACGCTGTTCTTCATCCCGATGCACTACGAGGACCTGCACGCCAAAGCGGACCTGGACGGATAAGGGTGCTTGGGGCGATATCACCTCCCCCTCGAAGGGGGAGGTCGGAGAGCAATCGCGAACCGGGAGAGGGGGCCGGGCCTTACGAGAACTTGATCTTGAACGGGCGCTTCTGAAGCTCCTCGACGAAGCGAGTGCCGGTCATCGCCGTCTCATAGCGCAAGGCGCCTGCTTCCATCTCACCCGCGCCGATCGCATGGGCATAGATGGCGGCTGAGAATCCCGTCAAGCGCTCCATCGCCGTAAAGCCGGTGATGTCGTCTTCCTTATCGAATATGTCGATCTGGAGGCGCTTGGATTCACCGTTCTTGGTTCCAACGCCCACCATGCGGACCGCGCACAAGTCCTTGTCCTCGATCGCCGCCAGGCGGTCGCCGAAGACCTTGTAGAAAAGGTCGGCCGGGCGCACCTTACACCCGTGAATGTCCACCTGATCCAGGCTCCAAAAACCCCAATCCTTGAAGATACGCATCAGTTGACAGTGGCCGGGGTACCGGATGGTCTTGTATTCGTAATTGTCGACCCGGCCCTGAAAGGTGTAGGGCGCCGTGCTTGTGCCGCCTGAGGTCGTGAACGCCTCCATGTCGCCAAGCTCGTCTATGTGGAGGTCTTCAAGTTCGTCGAGCGTGTCGACAAGCACGATTTCGCCACTCCGCAGGACCACGGCCTTGTGGTCGTATTCGGCTACCAAACCCTCGACGTTGAAGGTCAGCTTGTAGTTGAACGGCGGGATCGGGTTCTGGGGGAGAACGCCGCAGTACATCTTAACGTGCTGCGCATGGTCCAGGTTCTCGATGGCGTAGCAGCCCAGGTTGTTCACCAGGCCCGGCGCAAGGCCGCAATCGGGCACCAGAGTGACGCCGGCTTCGCGTGCCTCCTCGTCCATCGCCAGCGTCTGCATGCTGATCTCGGTGTTCCCGCCAAGGTCGACCATGTTCGTCTTGCTCTCGATCGCCACCTTGGCGATCTTGGGGTGCATCCAATAGGGCACACAGCTCGCCAGCACATCCACGCCTTCCAGGAACTTGTGAAGGTTGGTGGGGTCGAGCGCGTTCACCTGGGCGGGCTCGCAGACCGCCGAGCCAACAAGGTCGTTGACTCTCCATGCGGCCTTCTTGGCCTGCTCGATGCACATGTCGCCCATATGGATCTTTGCGGGCGAGGCGTGCTTGGCGAGATCATAGGCAAGGGCTGTCCCCTGCATTCCTGAACCTAGAATTGCGTACTGTTTGCTCATCATCGAGTCTCCCCTCCTTCCATTGACGGCTCTTCGTGAGCCGCGGTCACACCCAAAAAAAGCGCCCCGTATAGGGGGGCGCATCAGGAACACCATTGTACCGAGGGGGGCCGGTGGCTCGCTGACCCCTCGGGAGGCGACAAGAGAAGTGCATCCCGTTCATCCCCTTCCTTCGCACTTCGCACCTCGCGCTGCCCCGTCCAGCCTTAGTAGCTGAGAACCTGAACACCT
Source organism: Armatimonadota bacterium (assembly GCA_016223145.1). Lineage (NCBI taxonomy): Bacteria > Bacillati > Armatimonadota > Armatimonadota bacterium. Next base: position 228,314 of record JACRPN010000005.1, read on the forward strand.
GAAAACCTGATGGCCTGAACACCTGAAGACTCGACAGCCTGAAAGCCTCACGCCCCCTCCCCAGACCCACCACCCCATCTCCCCCACCTTCCATAATCTCCCCATGAGTTCTGCCGTCGCCGAATCCTTACCGCGATGGGACCTTTCGGTCCTCTTCGACAGTCCCGAAGACCCACGTATTTCCGCAACCTGGGAGCGAATCCTACAGCGTGCACAAGACTTCGAAACGAACTTCAGAGGCAAGATCGAGAACCCGGACCTCACGGCCGCGACGCTGGCTTCGGCCATCGGAGAGCTGGAGTCGCTGGTGCAGCAGGCCTCCAAGCCGATGCATTTCTCCGAACTCTTGTTCGCGGCGAACACCGCCGACCCCAAGATCGGCGCGTTCCTGCAAGCTCAGCGCGAGAAGGCGACCGAGCTGAATGTGCGTGTGCTCTTCTTCGAGCTCGAACTGCAATCCTGCCCCGAAGACACCATCTCCCGCGCCTTGTCCGGAGACGAACTGTCCGCCTACCGCCACTACGTCGAGGTCGTGCGCAAGCTCAGTCCGCACCGACTCTCCGAGGCGGAGGAAGTCGTCCTCGAAGAGGCCGCGAATACCGGCACGAGGGCATGGGTCAGACTCTTTGAAGAGGTGAGCAGCAACACCGAGTTCACCCTCACAAACCCGGGCGACGGCACCGAAAAGAAGCTCAACCAGGAAGAAGTCCTGACGCTTCTCCGGCATTCGGATCGATCGATGCGCCAGGCGGCTGCCGACTCATTGACCCAGGGCCTCGCGGGCAACGAGCGCGTCATCAGCTTCATCTACAACACGCTTCTGCAGGACCACAGCGTGGGCGACCGGCTGCGAAAGCACCCCTATCCCGAGCACTCCCGCCACTTGAGCAACGAGCTCGATCGCTCGACGGTGGACCTGGTGGTCCGGCTTTGTAGGGAGCATTACAGCCTCGTGTCGCGGTTCTACACGGTCAAACGCCAAATTCTCGGGCTCCCGGAACTCACGCATATCGATCGCTATGCACCGCTCTTCGAAGCGGAGGAAACGGTCACCTGGGAGGAGGCGCGCAGCATCGTCTTGGGGGCCTTTGGCAGGTTCAATTCCACGCTCAAGGACCGCGCCGCGGAGTTCTTTGACGAGGGCTGGATCGACGCCGAGCCACGCTCGGGCAAGATGGGCGGCGCGTTCTGCAGCTACATAACGCCCGATACACATCCCGTCGTCTTGATGAGCTACCTCGGCAAGATGAACGACGTGATGACCCTCGCGCACGAACTGGGGCACGGCGTGCATGCCGCGCTCTCACGCAAGCAGAGCTACTTCAACTTCCACGGCACCCTTCCGCTCGCCGAACTCGCCTCCATCTTCGGCGAGATGCTGGTCTTCGAGGACCTGGTCTCCAAAGCGGAACTCAAGGACAAGGTCGCGCTGTACGCCGAGAAGATCGAGGGAATCTTCGCCTCCGTGTTTCGCCAGGCGGCCATGTTCCAGTTCGAGCAGGCGTGCCACACGGCCCGACGGGAGACCGGTGAACTCAGCCGCGAGCAGTTTGGCGCGCTGTGGCACGAGAAGCTCCAAGAGATGTTTGGAGACTCGGTCAAGCTCGGCGAGCAACACCAGATTTGGTGGAGCTATGTGGGCCACTTCTTTTTTGCGCCCTTCTATGTCTATGCCTATGCCTTTGGCGAACTGCTCGCGCTGGCCATCTACGAGCGTTCCAAGACCGCCGGCCCGGAGTTCGGGCAAAAGTACGTTCACCTGCTGGAGCTTGCGGGTTCGCTGAGCCCCAAGGACCTCATGGCGACCATCGACGTGGACTTGGACTCCGAAGCCTTTTGGCGTGGCGGGTTTGCGGTCCTGGAGCGCTTGGTGGGTGAATTTGAGGGCTACTGGAAAGAGCATTCCAAGTAGGCTCCCGGCCCGATCGAGAATCTTAATTCCAGCATCGCGAGCGGGAAGTCGGCCCTGGCAAGACTGCGGTCCAAATTGGGTTGGAGTTCAGATATACCTCCAGGGCAGCTTTCTGCCGCTCAGCGCGAAACAGAGGATCGGCGCCTGGGGTACGCGTACGCCCGCTCTTCCGGAGTAATCGGATAGGGTTTCTCCGTTCTGGGGAGCTTGCTGAAATCGGCGCTATAGCCGGTATTCGAGAGCTTCGTGATGACCTCCGGCACCCAGTCCAGATATCCTGACGCCACGCCCTTTGGGCCGACGAACAGACAATATGAGGCGTGGACGTTCGAGTGATAGAGGGCCAGCGGGATCGGGCTCTGAAGATCGGCAAGGGCCATCTTTGGAAGCGCCCCGATAATCCTCCCCTTTTCAGCCCAAACCCAAAGCGCCCCTGGGCTCTTGATCCTGGGTTCGACCCCCTTGTCGACAAAGACCATCCAGTCTTTGCGGATCTTCCCTTTCACTAGAGTCGTCCTGGAGATTCGCCACCGATCGCCGCCGGGTGAAGAGGTGTAGTAGTAGCGCTCGGTTGAGCTTCCAGCGCGAAACAGAATGAAAGTTCCGCCGAATTGACCAGTGTAGCCATGCTTCCAGAGCCCGGAGTTTGGGATGTCTCCGTATTGAGAGCGCTCCCTGCCGAGTTTGAGCGCCCAGGCCTCTTCGTCAAGCGTGGCCGCCTGAAGTGCAAGAACCGTGGCCAAGGTCATCCAGATCACATAGTAGAGACGTTGCGGCCCTTTCGGCGGTTTCTTGGCGGGAAGCGATAGATGACTTCACTTCTCCTCCTGATCCGGCTCTCCATGAAATTGACCACCCTAAGGCTTTTCCCCGCAAAGCAGCTCAACCAACATCAAGATAAGCCCGAACACGATGCAAAATCCTGGCAGGACGACCAGAACAGCGAACTGCATGTGCCTTCTCGGATACCACCTACCCTCACGCATCCGTGATCGAAGGATCTTTAGAGCCTGCTCCTGCATTTCCTCTTCGGTCAATGCTGCACCTCCGAAACAGCGCCGTTCAATAGGAGACTACGAGCGGCGTGCCAGTGCAGATTCATGGCACCTAAACTCGGACCGCTTCGGCCCTCTCACCCTCAACGCTCGCGAAGCCCCCTCCTTGGTTTTCGCTCCGGCGGAAACTGCTTCCGAGTCCCGACTTGTCGGGAAGGAGGGGGTTGTCGAAGTTCCCGCCGAGCGTAGCGAGGGGAACGAAGTCGGGAGGGGTGGAAACCGTCCCTCCGCCCCTCCGTCCCTTCGTCCCTCCGTCCCTCCGTCCCTTCCTCCCTCCGTCCCTTCGTCCCTTCGTCCCACCGTCCCGTCATCTCATCATCTCATCATCCCATCACTCCCTCATCCCCCGGCTCCTTTTCACCGGACTTGCGGGTCTTAACCATGGACTCCCCATGAAACGGCGCACCAAGATTGTCTGCACCCTCGGACCCGCGGTCAACTCGCGTGAACAGATCAAGGCACTCATTGACGCTGGGATGAACGTAGCCCGGCTCAATTGCTCGCATGGCGATTGGGAAACGAGGCGTCAATGGTTGACGTGGATCAGGGAGCTTTCACCCGAACTCTGCCCCATCGGCATTCTGGTGGACCTTCAAGGGCCGAAGTTCCGGATCGGGGACTTGGCTCAGGGGGGTCGGACCCTTCGGTCCGGCGAGATCGTCTCCCTGGCGCGAAGCGACGCCGACATCCCGGTGCCGCAAGAGGACATGATCGCGGCGATCGATCCCGGCAGCAGAATTCTGCTTGGAGACGGCGAGGTGGAGCTCAAAGTCACCAAAGAGACTGAAGGGGTCTTCGAAGCAAAGGTCGTTTCCGGCGGCCTGGTCAAGAGCCGCCAGGGGATGACCCTCGTCGGCAGGACCTTCGAGACTCCAGCGATGACCGACAAGGACCGCGAAGACGCTCGGATCGCCTGTGAATTGGGCGTTGACTTCATCGCCCTGAGCTACGTAAGGCGCGGCGCCGACTTCGACGAACTGCGTGCGATCACGCAGAGACTCGACCCTCAGGTACGACTCTGCGCCAAGATCGAGACCGCCCTGGCGCTCAAGAACCTGGACGAGCTCCTCGGCGCTTGCGACATGGCGATGGTGGCCCGGGGTGACCTTGGTCTTCAGATAGACCTGGAGGAGGTCCCGCTCGCCCAGAAGCGCATCATCCGATGCTGCAATGACCTCGGCAAGCCCGTGATTACGGCCACGCAGATGCTGGAGAGCATGCTCCATGCCCCCAGACCCACCCGCGCCGAGGCCGGCGATGTGGCCAATGCAATCCTCGACGGCACCGACGCCGTCATGTTGAGCGGCGAGACCGCCATGGGTGAATTTCCCATCGAGGCTTGCTCCACGATGGCCCGAATCGCCCGCGAAGCGGAGAAGCACTTCAACCACGAGTCCTGCATGTCTCGCTTTGGCAAGCGCAAAGAAGCTGATGTGGCCTCAACCGAGGCGATCGCGCACTCCGTTGTTTCCCTCGCCGATCTCACCAAGCCCGCGGCCATCGTCACCACGACGACCAGCGGCCAAACCGCTCGCCTGGTGAGCAAGTTCCGGCCCAGGGCGCCCATCCTTTGCGCGACGTCCCGCGCCAGAACTCACACGCAGATGTCGGTAGTTTGGGGGGTCGAGGCTGCACTCACGGAAATACCCGAATCAACGGATGAAAATGTCGCGCAGGCGATCGGTGCGTTCGTGCATCATAGACGTATCAAGGTTGGAGACACCGTGCTGGTAACGGCAGGGATGCCCGCAGGGACGCCGGGCAACACCAACCTGATCTTGAACCAGGTCGTAAAGTAGTCGACTGCACATCGCACATCGCACATCGCAAGGAAGGATTGAACCTTAGCCGCAGGTCTTTGGCCTGCGCATACTGGAGCAACATAACCGCCGGTTCCGTGCCGGCGAATTCTGGAAGCAGGGGAAAAGCCATGGGAAGGCGCTTAGCAACCAATCTTGCCATCGTCGTCATCGCCATCTTGGTGGGGCTCGGGCTTAGCATCAAGCCTTGGCAGGGCTACCGAACTCAAAAGGGGCTCGCCGACAAGAACGCCGCGGAAATGGACGCAGCCGAGAAAAGCCGTGAGGAGCTCGCAAGGAAGAAAGCCGATCTGAGCTCACGTCCTGGCCGCGAACTCGCAGCGAGAGAACTCGGCTACATGAAGTCCGGCGAACGCCCCGTGGAGGGTGGGACGTCCGAATAAGGGTTTGCTCTAACACTGATGGTCCTTCAACTCGCTGCCACCTTTCTTCTCGCCTCCCTCCAGACCGCGCCAAAGGACGCTCAGACTCGCCTGAAGGTCGGCGATGCCTGGACCTCCACCCTCACCCAGACCTTCCTCGTACCCGGGACCGAGGAGATCGTTGAGGGTTTCACCTATCGCGTTGAAGCAAAGGTCCTTAAAGCGACCACCAAGGGCCTTGAGGTCGAAGAGCGAACTGAACTCCTGGAGAGCCGCTTGGGGGACATCGTGGTGCCTCCACCCAAGGGCGCAACTCCCCAGATCGCAAAGGTCCTCGTCGGTTTCAACGGAGAACGGACCGTCGATCCCCCCACGATGGGCGAGCCACTCGAGTTCCGCCTCTCGCGGCTTCTTGGGTTCGTCGGGGCCAAGGCCGACCCGGCAGGCTCCGATTCCCGCTGGAGCGTGAAGCTCCCGGGCGCAGAGGGTCAGTCCGTTCCCGCCGCAACAGTGGTCTTTGAACTTACGGCAGGGGAGCAGTACAAGCGCAGACCCTCCACCTGGTATGCGGCGACGTTCCGCGAGGAGGGAGGAGGCAAACCCATGTGGGCCGCGGGGACCTTCGTGATCGACGACGCCACCAAGCTGCCGGTCGTGATCGAGGTGAATGCGGTCGATGCCTTGATTCCCGGTGGCGACGGAACGCGATACGACCTGCGACTCAGGTGGTCGACGGAGATCAAAGGGCATTAGGCGGGCTTGAAGTGCGGCGGCCTGACGCCGCTTTGGGAGCAGTCGGCCTCTACGACCATTAACTCCTCTCGGGTCGACACTCCCCTCACCCGGTTCACTCTGTTCACCGACCTCTCCCTCAAGTGGCGAGGTAGTTCAGCCCTTCGCCCTTCGCCCTTCGCCCTTCGCCCAAGGGAGCCTAGTTCAGTTTCTCAAAAAGCAACCTTTCAAGCTCCGTGCGCGCCGCTTCGTTCTCGATCCCCTCGAAGACCTCTGCCGCAAAGGCATACACCAGGATATTCCTGGCCTCGGATTCCGGGATTCCGCGAGACCGCAGATAGAACATGGCTTCCTCGCGAAGCTGCCCAACCGTCGCGCCGTGCGTACACTTCACGTCGTCAGCGAAGATCTCGAGCTGAGGCTTGGTGTTCACGCCGGCGGTCCTGCTTAGCAGCAGCGCCTGGTTGGTTTGCTTGGCGTCGGTCTTCTGAGCGTCCTTGTAGACGAAAATCTTGCCGTTGAACACGCCCTGGGATTTGTCCTTGAGAATGCCCTTGTAGACCTCGAACGAGTGGCAGTTCGGCACCGCATGGTCGATGCGCGTGTGGTTGTCTAGCACCTGCTCGCCCTCGCCGACATAAACGCCGTTCAGCGACGTCTCGGCATGCTCGCCACCCACCCAAACAAAGGAATCAAGGCGCGATGTCCTAGCGCCAAAAGCCGCCGTTGTGGACCTGTAAGTCGAATCGTGCTCCTGAGTGGCCGCCATCGTGCCAACGTGGTACGTGCCTTCACTTTCGAGCTGCAGTCGAACATGGTTCAACGCCGCGTGTGGCGCGAGGATCACTTCGGTGACCGGCGCGACGAAGCAGTCTCCTCGTAGCCCAATGTAGCATTCCGAGACGTCGGCAATCGCGTTTTCCTCAAGCACGATCAGAACACGCGGATAGACCTCGGCCCGGACGGCATCGTCGTTCGCCTGAAGAAACACGAACTGCACCGCAGCTTCCATGCTCTTTGGAACGAACAGGTAGGCGCCATCCTCGAATCGAGCGGTGTTCAGGTGGACGAACCGGTCATCGTTGAACGAGCCCAGCTTGCCTTCGAGCGTCGCGACCCTTCCGAGCTGGCCGACACCAGCCTCCAGACCCCTGGCCCAGGCCTCCTTCAGCGATCCTGCCTCGACACCGTCAGAAAGGTCGGACAGGTCTGCAACGTACCGGCCGTTCACAAAGGACTTCTCTCTCAACTCCTGCAAGTTACTTCCCCGCTCCCACAGCCTCTTCGATCCAGCCATAGCCCTTTTCTTCGAGTTCGAGCGCAAGCTCCTTGCCGCCCGTGCGCACGATTCGCCCGTCGACGAGCACGTGCACCACGTCCGGCACGATGTAGTTGAGCAGCCTCTGGTAGTGGGTGATCACCAGAAAGCCCCGGTTCGCGTCGCGCAAGGCGTTGACGCCGTCGGAGACGATTCGCAGGGCGTCGATGTCGAGGCCCGAGTCGGTCTCATCGAGAATGGCGACGCTGGGCTGCAGAACCGCCATCTGGAAAATCTCGTTGCGCTTCTTTTCACCACCGGAGAAGCCCTCGTTGACTCCCCGCGTCAGCATGTCGGCATCGAGTTCCAGCACTTTGGCCTTTTCCTTGGCGAGCTTGAGGAAGGCAAAAGCGTCAAGCTCGGGTTCGCCGTTCGCCTTCTTCACCGCATTCAACGCCGCGCGCAAGAAGTACGCCACGCTCACGCCGGGAATCTCGACGGGATATTGGAATGCCAGAAAGACGCCCTTGGCGGCTCGCTCTTCGGGGTCCATCTCTAGGATGTCCTCACCGTTCAGCAGAACCTGGCCCTCGGTGACCTCATAGCCGCCTTTGCCGGCGATCACGCTGGCGAGCGTGCTCTTGCCGGAGCCGTTCGGCCCCATGATGGCGTGGACCTTGCCCGCCTCGACGGTCAGGCTCAACCCCTTCAGGATCTCGCGGTCTTCAACTCTGGCGTGCAAATTTCGGATTTCAAGCATGGTCCACTTATGTAGTACGGGCGAATTCCGGGCATGTCGGCAGGCGACGGTACAAAAGGGGAAAGGCGGCCCTGGCCCGGAGAACAGGACCATTTTGAATCAATCCGTACTTTGGTGTCAAGAAACCCTGTTTGTAGGTCTTTGGGACAGAACCGGGAATCTTTGCCGAAACGTATGCATTATCATGGGCATGATGAGCGCACCTTGGAACTGGATTCTCGTCGGCGCATTGGCTTCGCTGGGTTACCTGGCCGTGGCGGGCACGCAGCAGAAGGGCCCCGACCCTCAGAGCCCCAAACGCAAGGACAAGCTGATCCTAACCGAGGCCGAGTGGAAGAAGCGTCTGACGCCGGAGCAATACCGCATCCTGCGCGGCGCGGGCACCGAGTCGCCCTATTGCAGCCCGCTCTATGACAACCACAAGATCGGCTCGTATCACTGCGTCGGCTGCGGCTTGGAGCTCTTCCGGTCGGACTCAAAGTTCATCAGCGGCACCGGTTGGCCCAGCTTTTTCCAGCCGGCCGACAAGGACGCTGTTTGGACCAAGCCGGACTATTCCTTCGGCATGAGGCGCTTTGAGATTCGGTGCTCGCGTTGCGACGGCCACCTCGGGCACGTGTTCGACGATGGTCCCAAACCGACGGGCCTGCGCTTCTGCATCAACGGCGAGTGCCTGAAGTTCGTCGAGAAGAAGGCGGAAGGGGACGGCGGAGCAGGCGGTTGAAAAAGAAATGGGGCGGATAACGGGTCTCGAACCCGTGACCTCCTGAGCCACAGTCAGGCGCTCTAACCCCTGAGCTATATCCGCCGCGTCGGGGATCGGATTGTACCCGCAGGCCATAATCCGTTCCATGGTCCTCATCGCCATCGGACTGGGATCGAACTGCGGCGACCGGCGGAGCTTCTTGACTCGCGCGGTCCAATCCCTCGATGGCGCCTTCAACCGCGTGGCCGTGAGCCACCTCTATGAGACCGCCCCCATGTACGTCCTGAACCAGCCCGCATTCCTGAACGCCGCCGCGCTGTATCGCACGGACAAGGGACCGCTCGAAGTGCTGGCCGTACTCAAAAGGATCGAAAAGGACTTGGGCCGCACACCCAGGGTGAGGAACGGCCCCCGAGAGCTCGACCTGGACCTGCTGGCCTTCGGAAGGGCGCAGCTTCGGTCCGAGCGGAACGGCAAAACTGTTTTGCAGGTGCCTCACCCAAGGATTCCTGAGCGCCGGTTCGTGCTCCAGCCGCTCGCCGAGATCGCTCCCGACCTGGTCCTACCGGGTCTCGGGCGCATCAAGGACCTGTTGGCCGCAACGGAATCGCAGGCCCAAGACGTCCGTTTGCTTGAAGATGCCGACCTTTCGCTATCTGGCGCAAGATAATGCCGGTACCAGGCTCGACGGCGAGATCGAAGCCTCGTCGCTGCGCGACGCCCAGTTGCGACTGCGCCAGCGGGGCCTAAATCCGCTCTCGGTGGCGTCATCGGCAACCGTGGCAGCTCCCCCAGCTCGGCGCTCCGTGCCCCCTCCGGCGATCCGCGCCCAGTTGGATTCCGTCGCGGGTCAAGCCGTCCAACCCGTCCAGACGGTCAAGACCAAGTTCGGTTCGGACAAGGACCGGTTCTTCATCTTCACGCAGCTCGGCAGCCATCTCAAAGCCGGCATTAACCCCGCCAAGGCGTTTGAGAACCTGTTGACCCACGGGACACCGGCCCACTTTCACGAGGCACTCCAACAAGCAGCTCGGAGCGGGGTCGAAGGAGGGAGCGTCGCAGGAGTCCTTCGCCGATATCCCTATCTCTTTCCCGATCACGTCGTGGCGCTGTATGGCGCAGGAGAACAGGGAGGATTCCTGCCTGAGGCCTGTGAGGCGATTGCCGCTCAAGCTGAGCAGGCGCGTAAGTTCGGCAGACCGTTCGTCTGGCTGAGCTGGCTGACGATCATGGCGCTGGTCTCCGCGCCGCTCGGGTTCTGGGTGGTGCAAAGCGGCATGGACGCCATGCGGCTGCAGGACCAGCAGGGCGGCACCCTACCGGGGATGCAGACTTACAGGGCAGCGCTGCTCGCCGAGCTCAAGTGGCCGATCGGTCCGGCGATGCTCGCCATGCTGATCCTTGGCACGGTCTTCATCCTCTGGTGGCGGTCATTGCGGGTAACGGCCCTGCGCCACAGGCTCACCGCCAGGCTCCCGCTCTCGGGCAAGCGCGGCTGGCACGAGGGCATGGCGCTGTTTGCGTGGACCCTTTCGCACCTGATGAAGGCGGCCCTTGCACCCCGAACCGCGCTCCTTTCAGCAGCCGACGCGATCCCAAACCACAGCGTGCGCGAGGAAATCCGGCAAATCGGAGCCGCCATGGGCGACAACACAGCACTTTCCGCCGCGTTTCGCGGCTCTGCCAAAATGCCACCCGAGTTTTTGGCGCTGATGCAGACCGGCGAAATGGTCGGAGACATGCCCGGGCAACTTCTGATCGTGTCCAGAAGCTGCAGCGAAGCTCAGCAGGAGGTTGAGACCCTCTCCAAATGGCGGATCGGGCTCTGGGCGATTCTCTTGATCGCGTTGGGGTTCGTGTTTGTGGCCTGGCTGCTCTATGGATACATGTATCCGCAGCTCTTCAAGATGTTCGAGGTCTAGCGCCGACCTTTGAGATGCCTTTTTGCGTCTTGAAATAGCAGCATGCCCGTTTTCGAATACCGCGGAACCAACCCGAACGGACAGCCCGCCAGCGGGACCCTTTTTTGCGCCTCGATGGGTGCGGCGGTAGAGGACCTCACCCAACGCGGCTTCACGATCGAGCACCTTCAGATCTCCTCCGGGCTCGGCGATCCGTTGGCCACTCAACAGTCCTCTCAATCGGCCCCGGCCGACACCGCACCGACGCAGGCTGGGGGTCAAGCGACCCAGCCGATGGCAATCGCTGGACCGGCGGCCCCGCCGCGCCCCGAAACGCCCTCAACCACGCCCCGCACGCCGACTTCCCCCGAAAACATCAGCCCGCTCGACGCTCCGCGCTCGGCCATGGTCACCGACTTCTTGGGCCACATCTTTGCCGTGCCGCTTCCCGCCCTGCTCTTCTTCTTTCGGCAGCTCGCCACGATGCTCAACGCCGGGGTGGGCATGGTGGGTTCGCTCGACACGCTGAGCACCCAAACCTCCGATCCACGCCTAAGAGCGGCCATCCAGGAGTTCCGCCTGCAGGCCCTGGAGGGCCGCCCGCTTACCTATGGCCTCTCGCGCTACCCCGAAATCTTCTCACCCCTGATGCTCAGCATGGTCCGCGCCGGGGAGGACGTCGGGCGGATCGACGAATCGCTGAAGCTGGTGGCCCGCCACATCGAAGAAGAAATCGCGCTGCGCAACCTCTACAAGCGCGTCACCTTTTATCCCAAATTCGTGGTGATCGCCTCGATCGCCATTGTGCTGGCAACCAACCTGATCCTCGGAGCTCTCGGCAAGGGGCCGGGGCTCTCCTCTCCGCTCACCGAACCGGCAACTTGGGTGGTGCTCCTACCGCTGATCGTCCTGGCGTTCTTCTTTTTCCGAGTCGGGGTCAAGCAGCCCAGGATTCGGGTCTTCTACGACCAGTTCATCCAGAAGGTCCCTGCGCTGGGAAAAACCATGCACCAGTTCGCGATGGCCAAGTTTGGACGTGCCTTTGGAACGCTCTATGCCGGCGGCGTGCCCATCCAGCGCGCGGCACTGCTGGCTGCCGACTCCTGCGGCAACGAGTACATGCGCCAGCTCGTCTATCCCGCCGCCAAGCAGATCGAGGAAGGCGGGAGCATGGCCGAGGCCTTTGCGCGCACCGGCGCCTTCTCGCCGATCGTGCTCGACATGATGCGCACCGGAGAGACCACCGGCAACGTGGACATGATGATGCAGAAAATGGCGGACTTCTATGAGGATGAAGCCAACACCCGCGCCATCCAGATGGGACACATCTTCGGCGTGGTCTGCCTCATCTGTGTCGCGATGTATATCGGCTATATCGTCTTCAGCTTCTGGTCGGGCTATGCCGCCGGCTTCGGCGGCGAGATGGGCTAACAACACACTACCTCGCCCCTTTTAGGAGAGGTCGGTGAACGAAGTGAACCGGGTGATGGGGCTATGGGAGATCGGTCCGAAGCGGGAAGCATCTTCGCTCTTAGCCCTTCGCGGGATAGGCGGCCGAGAAGAAACCACCTCGCCCCTTGCTTCCGAGTCCCGACGTGTCGGTAAGGGAGAGGTCGGTGAGCTCCGGCGAACCGGGTGAGGGGTCCCGTTCGGCGAGCCCTATTTCTCCTTCCGGAACAGCCACCGAAGCGCGTTCGGCATCTCGACCTGCCCGTGCTTCGCCGAGTGGAACCCCTTACCGTATACGAACTTGGTGTCATAGCCCCCGAACTTGAGGGCCGCCGCCATGTCCTGGTTGGCGATGGGCCAACTGCCGGCCGCGTTGTCCAGATCGTTCGAGCCATCCTGAAGGTACACGCGGATCGGCTTGGGCTCGCCCTTGCCGTCCCATCCCCTTCGTTTGCGGATGATCGCCGGGTAGGTGTTGCCACCGCCCACGCCGGTCGAACCGCCCTGCAGGTTCGCAAAGCTCCCGATCCAGCTCATCACGAGCCCAAACTTGTCCGGCCGCTCCCACGCCACGGTGAAACTGCAAATACCCCCGGAGCTAAGGCCCGCGACGCAGCGTTTCATCGGGTCCTGGGTGATCCTGAACTTGCTCTCGACTGTAGGCAGAAGCTCTTCAATAAGGAACCGGGCGTAGGCGTCCCCGAGCGAGTCGTATTCCCTTGAGCGGTCGGACCGCCCATCCGGAAAGGTGCCCGGTGTCACCAGGACCACCACGGTCTGCGGCAGGTCGCCCTGCGCGATCAAGTTGTCCATGAACGTCGGCACGTACTCGTGCGCCCACTGGCCGTCCTGAAAAACGATCAAGTTCGACTCTTTCGCCGGGTCGAAGCTCGCCGGCGTGTAGAGCCACCAGTCGTGCCAAGTGCCTCCGAAAACCTTGCTCGTCATCCTCGGCATCACCTCCAGCTTGCCTTTGGGCACGTTGGGCTGGGGTTTTGCTTCTTTGGGGAAGATGAACGCCTCGAGTTCCCGCGAATTGCCCTGCGCCCTTCCGTCCACCGTGTAGACCCAACGGAAGCACTCGCCCAAAGGTAACCTGGCCGCCCCCACAAAGAGCCTGCCTCGACCCACCTGGACCAACGAGATGGAGAAGTCCTCTGCGAGCGCCTTGACCGACGCCGATTTGGCGCCCTCTTGAACCCGAATCGCAAAGGCGAAAGTAAGCCCGTCGGCCTTGGCGTCAGCGCCGGTGGCGAGCTTGCCTACCCCGCCGAACCACGCCGTGAGCTCTTCCTCAACCTTGGCAGACCTCAGGCCGTCTTTCGAAGACAACGCTGACAGCAGCTTGTCGGGGGTCCAATCGGTGTTCTGGGATGGAGCAGCCATGGTGAGTCCAATCATCAGGGAGATCATCGTTGGTCAGGGGAGTTCGCCGCCTACATCGGAAGTCCCTTCTAAGCCTCTCGCACGTGAGCCACGACTTGAAGCTCCGTCGAATTGACCCCGCAAGGGTTCAGAAGAGAGTGGCCCGGGGTCGCGCCCCGCGCGCCCCCGGGTCCGCCGCCACCCAAATCCCAGCTCCCCGACGGGGTGCCACAACCTGGGAGCGACTCTGCGCAACTCTACTCGTTTGAGGCCGGTATCCTACGGGTTCCATGAAAGCGCCCACCGCTCTCCTTGCTCTGACCCTCGGCGGCCTACTCCAAGCCCAAGCTCCACTCAACCCCGCTCCCGAGAAGGTCGAGGAGCTTCACAAATACGAGGCTGTGACCCAGCACTCGATCACGATCGGCGGTCAGAAGATCGGCTACAAGGCGATCGCCAGCCACATGCCGATCCGCAACGAAGCCGGCGAGTTGCAGGGCGAGATGTTCTTCGTCGCCTATATCAAAGACGGTGAAGACCCCAAGACGCGGCCCTTGACCTTCGCCTACAATGGCGGCCCAGGCTCGGCTTCTCTTTGGCTCCATGTGGGCACCATCGGCCCTCGCCGCGTCGCGATGAACGAGGATGGCTCGATGCCAAAGCCGCCCTACCACGTGGTCGACAACGAAGAAACCTGGCTGCCAAGCACCGACATCGTGATGGTGGACGCGATGGGCACCGGCTACAGCCGCCTCGCCAAACCGGAGATGAGCAAGCAGTTCTTTGGCGTCCAGGCTGACATCCGGGCCTTCGCCGAGTTCGTTCGGGCTTTCCTAACTCGGTATGGCAGGTTCTCCTCGCCCATCTATTTGGCGGGCGAGAGCTATGGCGGCATTCGCACGGCCGGACTCTCCAATGCACTCTTGAACAACGGCATCGCCCTCAACGGCGCGATCATCATCTCGGGCACGATGAACTTTGGCACGCTCGACGCGGCGCGCGGCAACGACCTCCCCTATGTCGGCTTTCTTCCGACCCTCGCGACGACCGCCTGGTACCACAGAAAGCTCTCGCCCCGGCTTCAGAAGATGACGGTTGAGCAGGTCGCGGCAGAGGCCGAAGCGTTTGCGGGCGGCGAGTATGCGAGCGCGCTGATGAAGGGCACGGACCTGGCTCCCGAAGAGGAAGCGCGCATCGCCAAGCGCGTCAGCGAGCTTACCGGCATCAAGGAGAGCTTTGTCCGCGCCGCGCATCTTCGCGTCTCCGATTGGCGGTTCTACAAAGAACTGCTGCGCGAATCCGGCCAGACGGTCGGGCGACTGGATTCGAGGCTCAAAGGCACCGACGCCGTCGAAGTCGGCGACGGACCAGACTACGACCCGAGCAGTTCAGCGATCGGGCCGGTTTTCTACGCCAGCATTTGCGACTACCTCTCGAACGAGCTGAACTACAAGACGGAGGCCAAGTATCGCATGTGGAACACCGATGGCGGCGAATGGGAGCAGGATCAGGGCGCGATCACCGACACCACCGAGGCCCTTCGTCAGGCGATGGTCCAGAACCCCCACATGAAGCTGATGATGGTCTACGGCTGGTATGACCTGGCTTGCCCGTTCTACGCGGCGAAATACAGCCTACGGCACATGGACCTGAAGAGGCAGGCGCTCGACAGGATTTCCTGGCAGTACTACACCGCCGGCCACATGATGTATATCGAGGCGGCCTCTCGCATCAAGCTGGCGAAGGATGTCGCTGCGTTTATCGGGGGAAGTAAATGAAACCATCGGCGATGCGCGATGAGCCCCCTCCTTGGTTTTGCGAAGCGAAACTGCTTCCGAGTCCCGACATGTCGGGAAGGAGGGGGTTGTCGAAGATCCCGCCGAGCGAAGCCAGGGGAACGAAGTCGGGAGGGGTGGAGACAACGCCACAACACCAAATACCTGATAACCTGACCACCTGACGATCAGATCGCCCTCACAACCCTCACCACACTCACCATTCTCACCATCCTCACCAGTCCCCCCATGAACGTCTACATCTCCGCCGACATCGAGGGCATCACCGGAATCGCCTCCTGGACTCAGGCCGAGGGGCCGACCACTGAGGCCTATGACTTCGCTTTTGCCAGGCGGATGTACACCCACGACGTGAACGCAGCGATCCGGGGCGCCCGGGCAGCCGGCGCCAAGCGCGTGGTGGTCAAGGACTCCCACGGTTGGTGCAAGAATCTGCTGGTCGACGAGCTGGAACTCGGCACAGAACTCATCTCGGGCTACGGCGCCATGCCTGCCGGAATGATGGAGGGGATTGGTGGCGATGACTCGTTTTCACCTGAAAACCTGAAAACCAAGACACCCGGCACTACTCCAATTCCTCCTTTCGACGCCGCGATTCTTGTGGGCTACCACGCCATGGCGGGCAAACGAGGCCTAATGGCCCACGCTTTGGTCGGCGGACTCCACCGCTTCTGGATCAACGGCAAAGAAGCCGGCGAGATCGCCTATTCCGCCGCCACCGCAGGCGCTTTTGGCGTCCCGCTCGTCGCCGTAACCAGCGATGACTGCGGATGCGCCGAGGCAAGCGCTCTGAACATCGGCATCCGGACCTATGCCGTCAAGGCCGCCATGGGCCGCTTCATGGCCTGGATGAAGCACCCCAGCGAAACCGGCCCCGGCATCGAAAAGGCCATCAGAGATGCTGTGGCGAACGCCAAGCGGATAGCCCCGGTGAGGTTTGAGGGCGAGGTCTCGATGAAGATCAGTTTCCAGAACGACAATCTGGCAGAACTGGCCTCACAGATTCCTGGTGTCTCGCGCCCGGAGCCCTACGTCCTCGAATGGTCCGCCCCCAGCTTTCTGGAAGCGGCAGCCATGGCGCAATTGGTTTTCGATACGTCGCGTGCAGGAAGGGTGCTGGAGAGGTAAGGGGTTGAGAGCTCGGGCCCGAGGTCAGAGGTCTGAGGTCCGGAAGCCACCTCGCCCCCTGGGGAGAGGCGGTGAACGCAGTGAACCGGGTGAGGGGCCAGCGTGAATCCAATCCTGGCGGCTAGGCAGCCGGCCCCTCGTTGGTCTTTCAGACTGGGGCTCACCCCTTTCGTATCCCCGCTGAAAAGATGCAGGGGATGTCGCCGATCTGGGCAGACAGGACCATCTGCAGACTCACGGGCGAGCCATCGGACTCCGTCTCCTCCTGAATGAAAGCCACCAGCTTTGGCGAGCGGAACGTGAACACCATGACGTCATCGAACACGCGGCGCTCATCGGCAGGGACAGCTGAAATCCTCTTCTGCAGATCGCGCACATAGACCCTGGTAAGGTCCGCGCTCTTCGGGCCATAGGGCTTGGGCAGCCTGACCGCCATGCGCAAGGTGTCGCCTTCGATCATCCAAACGGACTTCTCGACCCCGGCATTCAAGTACACACGGACGTCGTCCACCCAAGATGCCCAGTCCCAGCCCGAGTACTGGCCGTGGCCCGGGCCGGTTGTGAGTTGAACGTGGAATCCCGGTGTCGTTTGGGCTACGGCGAGCTGCAACGTCACCGGTTGCCAGCGCGAGTCCACGCTCAAAACATCAATTCCGGCGACGGGCCCGCTGTCGGCTTCGGTCCCAGTGCCAATGCCCAGGTTCAGCCACTTGTTGTCAGCGGCACCGCCTCGCGGGGAAAGCACCCACGTGGCCAGGCGGATGATGCCGCCTGCCGGAACCGGTGTATTGAACCGCTTGTCATAAAGCCCGCCATATTCGCGGTGATAGAACTTAAGTGACTTCGAGCCCGAATGGGCCTCCTCGCCGCTCAACTCGGCGTAGTTGGGACCGTTGGGCTGTGGTTTCCAGGCCCCAAGGCCGGATTCGAAGTCGTCGAAGAACCCTCCTCCACGAACAAAGGCCTCATTCAAGAACGGCACGTCGAGGAACTCCGCACTGCTCTTGGCATCCACGGTGGGCACCAGCAGGGCGATTCCTGCAAATCCTCCGAGCGCGATCCCAAGCACCAGAGTCAACGAAGTTCCGCCGGCAAACATCAGCCAGCGAAAACCAGGGCTGGTCCTTCTCGAAGAGGAACTGCTGGATTCACTGCGAGGCCGTGAACTCGCCAGCAGCACTTCCGCTCCGGCCATACCCTCTGGGTCCGCAACAAGCAGCGCCATCGCCGCATCAAGCCTCTGGGACTTCGCCAGATTCGCCGCGCACCCGCTGCACGACTCAGCATGCTGCTTGATCTCGGCCAGCAAAGCGGGCGGGAGCTCCACCGGAGCACTCCCAGCCAGCGCCTTTCTAACGTGTCGGCAGGTCATTCGAACACCACCTCCATTTTCTCGCACACCGAACGGAACCTCCCCCGAGCCCGCTTCAGTCTTTGCTTCACCGCTTCCTGCGTCAATCCCAACTTCTGTCCAATCTCCTCAAGGCTGTAGCCCTCGGAGTAGACCAGGCGCAGTACCTCCGCCTGCGGTTCAGGCAGATGGGCCATGACTTCACCCACGCGCTGCCTTAGGAACCGCGCCTCGATCAACCGTTGGCCGTCCGGCTGCCCCGGTTCGCTCCCGTCCGACCTTTGTCGCTTCACATCCGACTCGACAGCCTCCAGCGGCAGTTCCCTCTTCTGAAGCCGGAGCCGGTCGATGAAGAGATGCACGAGCGAGGTTCTCAGGTAGGGCCACAGGTCGCGATTCTGGTCCAGCCCGTCCTTTCCTGCGGCGTTGGCCATGGCCTGGTGGGCCAGGTCGCAGGCGGACTCGCTGTCGCCCTGGCACAGCCTTAGGGCCAGGCGCTCAAGGCGCCTGGCGTGAAGGGCTGTGCCACCCCACCGGTTGTGGTCCTCTGAATCCTGCTCGAGCATCTTTCCCGGCCCCGCCGGCTCTCTTCTTCACTTAGGATACGGGGAGAGGGGGATTAGGTGTCGGGTGACACCGTACGGTCAAGTCCCCGTGCTTTTATTGGCGGCGAACCCGCCCTGGAGGATATTTTGGTTTGCTTCAAACGACTTACTGCTCTAGCATTTCTGACACTTGTCGGCCCCGCTGCAAGGCCAGAGGCACTTGATATTGTCTGGAGCGTCAATGCTCTTGGACCGTATTCGGGCCAGTTTGCCCTCGCGTTCTCGCCAGACGGACAGTACGTTGCTTCAGGCGGGTCCAATCCTTGGACGAGCTCTGACGTCGCTATCCACATTCGAAGTGCCGCCGATGGAGCGCTTGTCCAGGGCCTTGGCGACCCCAATGAGTTCCCCACGAGAATCCGCTTTTCAGCTGATGGCTCCCGGATGGCCGTAACAGGTGGCACGGGTGGCGGAGGTGATTCCGTCACCGTTTGGAACACCTTAGGCTGGACCGTCTATCGTTCCTGGAGCTGGAGCCCCCTCGGCATCTCTGGCGTGGCCTTCTCGCCGCAGAATCGTGACCTGGTGGCAACAGGAGTAGATCATGGGGATTCACGGGTCTGGGACCTGTCTGGTGGCTCGCCGGCAACGGTTTGGGCAGCCAGCCATGGAGACACGGTTGCAGGCGTTGACTGGTCACCTACTGGTAACGTGGGTGTGTTCGTCGGCGGGGGCACCAACCCCTATGTTCAAGTCCGAAACATGGCGACAGGAAGCGTCCTCGCCACACTGTATCACCCCTCTGCGCCGCTCTATGACGTTAAGTTCAGCCCTGATGGCTCTACGTTCGCCACTGCCGGCGGGCCGAGCAGCGGAGGCGCCATCGTCGTCTGGAGCAGCGTGTCCTTGACAGAACTGAGGCGCATCCACATCCCTTCAGGAAACGTTCAGTCTCTTTGCTTCTCCCCTGACGGAACGATGATCATGGGCGCATGTCAAGACAACACTGTCCGAGTCTTCGACTCCGCCTCGGGGTTGGAGCTTCATGCTTTCGACACTTCGACCTTGAGTGGAGCGTTCCCTTATGCCGCGGAGTTCTCCCCCGACGGGCGGACCTTTGCAGTCCTGACTTGGGATGGTGTTGTTGCACTGGCCCGCATGCCAAATCAGGACTCCGACTCCGACGGCCTCACGGACTCAGACGAGACCAACGTCCATTTCACAGATCCATACGACTCGGACACCGACGACGACGGACTGCTGGATGGCACCGAAGTTGACATGGCCAACGGCTCCGGTTGCCCGAACCCACTCGATCCTGACTCCGACGATGATGGGCTCTCTGACGGAGCCGAAGTGCAGCTTGGCACGAGCCCCTGCAACCCGGACACGGATGGTGACGGGATTGGCGACGCCACCGATCCAACCCCAACCGTTCCCGGAGCAACGAACTCCTGGATCGAAGCGTTTGTCCGGGACCTCTCCGAAGAAGTGGGAGCGTTCAACCTTGGCTTGATCCAGGCGCCCAACGGAAACGCCGCCAAAGGCCGTCGCAATGCGATGAGCAATATGCTCGCCAATGCGGCCAACAAGGTCGCGATCGGTGACCGCTACGGCGCGATTGCCGATCTACGCGACCTGCTCAAGAAGATTGACGGCGACCCATCACCCCCGGACTGGATGGTGGACTCTCAAGAAAAGGACGACCTGTATCAGTACGTGACGTTAATGATCGCGCTGCTTTCGATGCCGTAAAGTGACTCGAGTAGCTCCGAACGAATTGTCGGAGCTACCCATCCCACCTACACAGGCCGCAGTGGCAACTGCATTTCGCCCTCTTCCCGGCTGGGGGGAGGGTGACGTCTTTGCGCTTGTAGGTCGGGATGCCGGCGATGTTGGCGATGGCGGCAGACGGGGTCTATGCATTGGGGTTGGGCTCTATGGCTTCGGCCGTGCGCGGTCCCACGCGACCGCAGGGACAGCGGCAAAAGCTGTGCTATCATAGAATTCTCAGATTCTGGTGACACGATGCTCGACCTCCGCAACATCCATTCCTTGACCGACTTTCTTCGCAACCATAAGCGACACGTTCAGAGGCTGAAAGACGGCGCCGTGCCGGAAGTCCTCACGGTGAATGGGAAGCCAGAACTGGTCGTCCAGAGCGCCGAGAGCTACCAGGCCCTGCTCGACCGACTCCAGCACGCGGAGAGTGTTGCCGGCTTGCGGCTCGCCTACGGGCAAGTCCGGGAAGGCAAGACGCGGGAGTACCGAGAGGCGATGGACGAATTGAGAGCCCAACATGGCCTTTCGGATTGAGATCACACCGCTGGCGCTCGCTGACATTGCAGACTGCGTCAGCCACTATGCCGTCGAAGCGTCGCCCTCAGTGGCTAAGAAGTGGCTCCAGGGCCTGGACTTGAGGATCGAGTCGCTCCGCAAGATGCCGAGACGATGCTCCCTCGCCCCTGAGCGCGACGACCTTGAGTTTGAAGTCCGCCAGCTACGCTTCAAGTCGCACCGGGTGATGTTCTTGGTTGAGGGCGACAAGAGGTCGGGCATCGTCATCATTTTGCGCGTGTATCACAGCGCTCGCCGTCCAATTGGCAGGACCGACATCGGGTTGTGATCACCCATCCCATCGGCACAGGCCGCAGTGGCAATTGCATTTCGCCCTCTTCCCAGCCGGGGGGAGGGTGACGTCTTTGCGCTTGTACGTCGGGATGCCGGCGATCCGGTCGATCGCGATGACGACGTAGGGGGAGGAGGTGTTTAGGTTCTGGGTGTTCAGGTTTTGGGTGTTGGGTGATGGGCCGGACCAGGACTCTGAACCCTCAGACCTTGGACCTCGGACCTCGGACCTATCGTCCCTTGGTCCCTCTGTCCCTTGATCCCTTCCCTGCTGACTCACGACGTACGTGACCTCCAGGTTCGCGGCGTTCTTTCGGACGATGCTCTCCACATACACCGAAGCCCCAGCGCCCAGCTTTCCGGTGTTGATGGCCATCAGCCGCTGCTTGACCCAGTCGATCCCCTTCGGCGCGGACTGCGGAGCGTTTCCGGTGTTGCGAGCCCAATAAGTCTGCCACGAGGCTTCGTTGTCCATCACGTTGGTCTCAAACCGCTCGAACCGGCTGTCGTTCCCCTGCTTGTAGGTTCGCCACTGAATGTTCTGCAGCGGGTCGAACGGGTTGCCGGTGAATCCGGGAGTCCCGGAGATGAAGTAGCCCAGCACCTGCCACTCGCTGCCTCCATGATTGCAGTAGCAGCAGCAATGGCAGCTCCCTTCGCCCCAATCGATGCCGGCGCGGCCCTGCACCGTGCGCTTGCTAAAGGAGACCGTACCCGGCACTCGCGGAAGGCGAATCATCACATAAGGGCAGGTGAGCGCCTGCGTCACAGCTTGGCCAGGCGGCGGAGTGGCCTCGACGTAGTAGATCGTCACGTCGTAAGGGCCCGTTTGGCGCACCCCTTCGACGTAGATCTCATAGCCGCCCGTCCGCCGCAGCCCCAAGGTAATTCCAACGACCATTTCTTGAGTGAAATCCACGTCTTTCGGCGCGGCCGCGGTGGCCTCGCCGGTCACCGATTGCCAGTAGGTTTGCCAGGTCGCACCGTTGTTAACGACGACGGTCCGTGGCGCTTGGAAGCGGTCGTGGTTGCCCTTCTTGTAGGTGCGCCAGGGGATGGCGTTCTGGGTTGCGTAGCCTGCGCCGATTTGAGCGCAGGCGCCCGCCACAAAGAGCGCCAATAAGGTCAAAAGCGTGAAGCCTCTCACAAGGATGGAGACGCTTGAGGGCAGCAGATGTTTCAGAGGCGTTCGGGGAACGGGAAGGGTCCGCCAGCGTTCGAAGCAGACTCGGGCCGAGTGTGTCAGAACGCAGCCTCGACAGCGATCAGAAAGTCCGAAATCCGAAATCCGAAATCCGCGTCCTGAAGGTCGTTCTCCCAGAAAAGGCGGGGTGAACCCCGCCCTCCGTTCAATCTCGCCGGACAAAGCTCGGGCAGCCAACATGATCGACGTCCAAACACCCACTACCCACCATCCAACACCTGACAACCTGTCAACCTGAACACCTGAACACCTGACCACCTGAACACCTGACAACCTGAACACCCCTCCTACCCCAGACCCCGTTTCCCGGCTCCAGAGGTAAAACAAACTCATGAACGCCGGATTCCAATCGTGGCTCGCCAGCAACCTCCAAACCCTTAAGGACCAGAACCTCTACAAGGTCCCCCGCATCCTTGAGACCCCAGCGGGCGGGCGCGTGAGGATGAACGGCAAGGAGGTGGTCAACCTCTCCAGCAACAACTATTTGGGGCTGGCGAACCACCCCAAGGTCCGCGCAGCGGCGCTAAAGGCGGTCGAGGAGTGGGGCGTCGGCGCGGGAGCGGTGCGGTGGATCGGCGGCACCATGGCTATTCACGACGAGCTCGAAATGCGCCTCGCCAAGTTCAAAAAGACCGAGGCTGTTCTGGTGTTCACCTCCGGGTTCACCGCCAACTCGGGCTGCATTCCCGCCGTGGTTTCCGATAAGGACGTCATCATCTCCGACGAGCTGAACCACGCCAGCATCATTGATGGCGTGCGCCTGGGCTCCGCCAGCTATAAGAAGTCCGAGGGCTGGGTGTATCCCCACAAGGACCTGAACGGCCTCGAAGACTGCCTGAAGCGCGCCACCGAGAAGGGCTTCGCCAAGAAGATGATCATCACCGACGGGGTATTCAGCATGGACGGCGATATTGCCCCTCTGGACGGCATCGTGGGCTTGGCCGAGCAATACGACGCCTTCGTGATGGTGGATGATGCGCATGGCTCGGGCGTTCTTGGCGAGCACGGCGCGGGCACCACCAGCCACTACGGGCTCTATGGCCGCGTGGACATCCAATTGGGAACGCTCAGCAAGGCGCTCGGCGTGGTCGGTGGCTACATCGCAGGTTCTGCGCTGCTCAAGGACTGGCTCATCAACCGAGGCCGTCCTTACCTCTTCAGTACGGCGCACCCTCCGATGGTCGCCGCGGCACTGATCGCCGCGCTCGACGTGATGGAGAACGACCCCGAGCCGATGAGGAAGCTCTGGGACAACACTCGATGGTGGAAGAAGGCGCTGCAGGAAGCCGGATTCGACACGATGGGCTCGGAAACGCCCATCACGCCGGTCTACATCGGTGATGAGGGCGCCGCCCAGGAGACCGAGAGGCTACTCTGGGAGGAAGGGGTCTACGCGCTTTCGATCGTGTTTCCCACGGTGGGCCGGGGCAAAGCGCGCATTCGTACGATGCCGAACGCAACGCACACTCTCGAAGACCTAGAGTTCTGCCTTGGGGCGTTCAAAAGGGTGCGGGACAAGCTGACGGTCCGCGCATAGGCGCCCAGACACGGGCATTCTGATTGTGCCTGGCCGCATTTTGTTTGCGGCGCTCCGGCAATTCGCCCTTCGCGCCTCGCCTATCGCGATTCACGACTTCTTCTCGTGACTGCTCTTCAGCTTCCAGCGCAGGGGGGTGCCCTCCAAGGGGTACTTCTTGCGGAACTGGTTCTCGATGTAGCGCAGGTAGGAGAAGTGCACGATCTCGGGATCGTTGCAGAAGAGCGCGAACGTCGGCGGGCGGGTGGCCACCTGGGTCGCGTAATAGACCTTGAGGAACTTGCCCTTGGTCGAATAGGGCTTTGAGAAGAGCGCGTCTTGGATCAGGCGATTGAACGGCCCCGTGGCGATGCGAAAGTTGTAGCTGTCCAGAGCCTTGAGCACCGTGTCGAGCACCGGCTCCAGCCCCGCGCTTTCCTTGGCGCTGGTGAAGCACACCGGCGCATAGGAGACCTCGGGCAGTTCATCGCGAATCTGCTGCAGGAACGCTTTCTTCTCGGGTGATTTCTGCTTGGGTTTCCCGTTAGGCGGCTCTTTCACGTCCCATTTGTTCACCGCGATCACCACGGCCTTGCCGCCGTCATGTGCGAGCTTGGCAGTGCGCTTGTCGCCGTCGGTGAGCCCGGCGTCGCCATCCACCACGATCAAGCCCACGTTGGCCCGGTCGAGCGCCTTCATCGCGCGGTCCACCATGTAGTATTCGATGCTGCCTTGGATCTTGCCGCGTCGCCTTAGGCCTGCGGTATCGATCAGGCGGAACCGCTCGTCGCGATAGCTGAGCAGCGTGTCGATGGCGTCGCGGGTGGTGCCCGGGATGTTCGAAACGATGGCGCGCTGCTCGCCCGTGAAGGCGTTCAGCAGCGAGGACTTGCCCACGTTCGGGCGGCCCAAAATGGCGAGCCGAATCTCATCGGGCTCTTCTTCGTCCTTCTCCACTTGCGGAAGCTCTTCGACGATGCGGTCGAGCAGATCGGCCACCCCTTTGCCATGCAGCGACGAGACCATGAAGATCTCACCCAAACCCAGCGCATAGAACTCGCCCGCGTTCGCGGCGCGCTGCGGGTTGTCGGTTTTGTTGACCACCACTAGGATCGGCTTCTTGCTGCCGCGCAGGCGGTTGGCCAGTTCCCAGTCGTCGGGCGTGACGCCGGCAGTCACCTCGGTGAGGAAGAGGATGGTGTCAGCCTCTTCCATGGCGACTTCGGCCTGCACGCGCACTTGCTCGATCTGGTCCTCGACGACTGCGGCGCGGCGCTTGATGAGCCGGTTGAAAAAGGTGCTCTTTCCGACGTTCGGGCGCCCCACGATGACGACGACGGGGAGTTTGGTGGCCATGGCGTGAACCCGAATGGCGCTTGCTTGGAGGGGAATGTTGAGAAATGCAGTCCCAGAGCACGCTGGACTACCATCGTTGAACCTAAGCCACCCAGGCGTCCCGCCTGGGCGACGCCCTTCTCAACAGCCCCTGGTGGGCCGCGCAGCAGGAGCAGGGTACCTGAACGGCGGCCCGGCCCGGGCTCACCGAATCCTCGCCGGCCCGACAAGACTCTTTACTCGTGGGTAAAGTTTGATGCTCAGGATGCCCAACTTCAGAAGCGCATGGATGATGCTCGGCGTCGGTCTCGCCACGGGTGCGATGGCCGACGACACCGCCCTAACCGGGCCGATGGGCAGAGGCAACTGGTATGTCGGCGGATTCCTCGGGCAGTCGATCCCAATCCTGGGGTCTGACGAGGTTCGACGGGGAGGCGCCTTCAGCCTCCAGTACGAGCGCAAGGATCCTCGGATGACCTACCGGGGGTTGTCGGGTTCTTTTGTGCTGGAAGGCTATCTACATTCGACGGTCGGGGGCGCCAAGGGCTCGACCGAGCACAATCGGCTCAACACGCTCGGGTTCCTCGGGATGGCGCGATGGCGTGGGGAAAGGGACTCGCGAGGCTACGCTCCGTATGGGGCGGTGGGCTGGGGGATCAGCTTTGGGAACCGGACGACGGTGGACCTCGACAGCAAGGTCAACTCGACGCCGGTGATCGAGGGCGGATTGAGCTACGCGCCTCCAGGTCAGGAGTGGCTATTCGGGCTGAGGTGGCTACATGCTTCGAATGCCGGCCTAAAGGGCCGGAACCAGGGGCTGAACGAGGTTCACGTGTTCGTCGCGAAGAGGTTCTAGTTAGGGGAGGTATGGCGTCAGGCATTGAGCATTGAGGCATTAGGGCATTAGGGCGTTGACGCGTTGGGGCGTTGAGCCTTGGGCCAGATGGGGGCGCACCGCGCCGAGTCCGGGAGCCTTGGGGCGGGAGAAGCTGCGCAATACAATCCTACCATTCCCTCATCTCACCCTCGCTCACCCTCGCTCACCCTCACGCATCCTCATGCGATTCAGGCTCCGGGTCTCCCTCGGCGGCTGCATCTGCGGGCTCGACGGGAGCAGAATCGGCCTCCACACTGAATCGGAACCGCGCGTTGCCGAAGGCGATTTGGTCGCCGTCCTGCAATGGGGCCGAGTCGACTTTCTCATAGTCCGATCGAAGCACGTAGGTGCCGTTGGAGGAGCCCAAGTCGGTGATCGCCCAAGCGCCGTGCTCACACTCGATCTTCGCGTGCTTGCGCGATACATACCGCCCCTCGTCGATCACCCCAAGGTCCACCTCGACCGGACCGACCGCCGGGTCGAACCGCCCAACCACGGCGGGCGCGGCGAAGGGGAAGCGCTGATCGGTCTCGACGCCTCCGCGGATCAGCGTGAGGCAGCCCCTTGCGGCGGTCTCCGCGCAGGTCGTGTCGGCAGGTACGGAACTCTCTTCCGGCTCGGTTCCAGCGACGTCATCCAGCAATTCGTTTTCTGCCATGGCTCTTACCCCGTATTATGGCGAGGAGCGCAAAGGCTCCCAGGGTCAGCGCCGAAACCGCCAACCCTGGCACCAAGGTGCCCAGGTCGACCTTGATCGCGTCGCTTCCCCTACCGATAGGGACAGTCAGGTAGGGGTTATCGGTTCGCAGACCGTAAACCATCAGGCCCAATGCTGCCGACGAACCCAGCGCGGTAGAGACCCAAATGGCCGTGCCCGTCACTCGCGATCTTGGGAAGAGGCCGTAGGCCATGCAGACCGGGATGAGCAGCCCACCCACCACCGCCCCGCTCCAGCTATACCAAAGCTGCACCACGCTTTGAACTTGGATCGCGACCAGCACGGCGATCCCGCATCCGACACCGACCCCGATTTTGGACCACCGCGTCACTTCAGGGCTATCCGGCGCATTGCGGAGCCTGCCGACGATCTCGCGCCCGAGGGTCGCGCCCGCCACAAGGGCATAGCCCACCATGGCGCTGAGGATCGTGCCGAGGAGGCCGCAGAGGAACAGCCCGCGCAGCCCGGGAGGAAGAACCTGGTCGGCAAACCTGGGAAAGGCCAGCAGCGGCTCCGCCTGCGCCCCATCTGAGGATCCGAGGGCATAGAGCGCTGTGCTGATGCTGAGCAGGTCGAACACGAACCAGCATGCCACGCAGATCCAAAGGCCCTTGCGGCTGGCGGCGGGACTTTCCGCGCTCGCGACCCGTTGGTGAAAGCCCGGATCAACGAGGGTCCATGCTCCAAGGATGAAGAACGAGACCACCTGGATCGGCCCAACTCCCCCGGTGAGGGTGAGCTGCTCGGGCGTAAAGGCCCTGCGCCAGATCTCGGAGGCGTCCAGATGGGTCAGGCACCATCCCAGCATCGCGGCGAACCCGACGTACATCGCGATGAAGGCGAGGATCGACACGCGTACGTCGGCGAGCAAGCCCCCCCGATAGAGAAAGAGGGTACCGACAAGGGTTGCGGCGACGATCGCCCAGGGCGTTTCAATGCCGGCCAAGTGCGAGACCAGAAGCCCCAGCATCAGCACGTGAGCCGCCGGGACGGCAAGCAGAAGCAGAAGCACGGCGCCGACGAGGCCGGTGGCCTTGCCGAACCTCGCGTGAAGGCGTTCGGGGAGGCTGATTTGGGCTTCTTGCCTCACCTTTCCGGCGAAGAACACCGCGTAGAGTCCCCCAAAAAAATAGTAAGGAACCCCAATCAGGAGCCACGCGCCCGTGCCGTAATAGCCGACGGATTCGGAAACGCCGAGGATGCCGCCGTACCAGGTGCTCACGAGGGTCGCCACAAACATCGGGAGGGTGAGCTGCCTGCCCGCAGCAAGGTACTGAAGCACGGAGTGATCCCTGAGTCTGGCGGAGAACCCTAAGACAAGGATCGCGCAGAGGAACAGCCCGACGACGGCGGCATCAATGCCTGTGAGCTGCGCGAGGGGAAGGAGGGTCACCAGATCGGAGCCTCCTCCTCGAGAAGCTCTACCACGAAGAGCGCCGCACCTTCGAGCACGCGGGCCGAGACATGGTCCGACGTGGCGCGGTTCGAAATGCTCCTCTTGCCCAGCGGCGCCAGTCGCACATCCTTCAGCGGCCACTCCACGCCCTGAAGACTGACGCCCTCGGTCTCCGAGAGCGGAAGCAACGAGACGAGCCTTCCCGGTTTGGTGGACACCTCCACATAGTCGTCCGCTTTGAGGACCCATCCGATCCCGGTCCGCAGGGCCACGCGCACAGCGAGCGGCGATTGCGCGGCGGAATAAAGGGTCGAAAGCAGGTGGTCGATCCGGTCGCCCTCGACGGCGGCCAGTGTGATGGCGTCGAACCCCCGGGCCTCCGCAGCCGAAAGAAGCTTGTCGCAGTCGGTCCGTTCTTGGTCGTCGTCTTGGACGAGTGTGGTACGCCCGGTGGCGGCCCACGCCGCGATCGTGGCGGGATTTTGCGCGGAATCCATGTCGCCGATGACAAGGTCCGGCTGGACGCCGATCAGGGCCAGGAGATCGGCGCCGGCGTCGGCCGCGAGGAGTTCGTCGGCGCCGTCGGCCCACTTCTTGAGAAGGGAGGTGGACATGTCGTTACCTGCGAGAACACCCAGGACGTTGACACCCATGGCCCATTCTAGACCGAGCCATGAAAAACGCTGAAAAAGGATGAAAAATCGTGATTGAACAAGGGGCTGGGAGCATCCTAACTAAATCCTAACAATTGGCGGTGCTCTTCGCCCTTGTACCCAGGGATCGGAGACCCATATCATGTTGTTGGGCTGTGTATACTCCGGTCCTTACCCCGCCCATCCGAGGTCCTTTTTGGGTCTGGATGCGCTCTTGTTGACGTTCGTATGGACCAGTATTCTTTGGAAGATTCCGATCTGCAGATTCGCTTGCGCGGCGCTTGGGAACAGGTGTTGCGGCGTCTCGGCTCCGACACACCGCCGGCTTGGATGGACCGGTTTCTCAAACCCCTCGTACCCGTGGAGTGCGCCGACGGGCTGCTCGTGATGACAGCGCCCGGGAAATTCGTTTGCGAGTGGGTTTCAAAGCGCTATCGCGAGAAGCTACAGGCGATGTGGAGCGATGAACTAGGGGAGGAAATCGAGCTGGAACTGGTCGCTGAGCCAAGGGAGCGGCAGACGCCGATGGCGGCAACCAGCTCCGGCCTTGCGCCCGCCGCGACCGCGGTGGTCGCGATGCCCGCGACCCCAGAACCCCAGAAATTCAAGCTGATCGACCGCTATAGCTTCGACACGTTCATCGTTGGGCAGAGCAATCGGTTGGCGTTCGCCGGCGCTCAGGCCGTCGCCAAAGACCCCGGCGGCAAGTACAACCCGCTGTTCATCTACGGCGCTTCCGGGCTCGGCAAGACCCACCTGCTGCACTCGATCGCTCGGGACATCTGGAAGCGAGACCCGCGGTTCTTGCTCGTCTACATGTCCGCGCAACAATTCGCCGAAGAATTCGTTCAGGCGCTGCAGAACAACCGCATCGACCAGTTTCGGCGCGCGCAGAGAAACGTGGGCGTTTGGCTCCTCGACGACATCCAGTTCATCGCCGGCAAGGAAAAGACGCAGGAGGAGGTGTTCCACACCTTCAACTATCTGCACTCGCTCGGTAAGCAGATCGTCATCTGCTCGGATCGGGCGCCTCGGGAATTGCACTTACTGGATGAGCGGCTGCGATCACGCTTTGAGGCCGGCCTCGTGGCGGACGTTCAGCTTCCGGACACTGAGACGCGATGCGCGATCGTGCTCAAGAAGGCGGAGCAGGAAGGGATCGCGCTTGCCACAGACGTTGCCATGCACCTTGCAGAAAGCGTCCCGGGCAACATCCGAATTTTGGAGGGCGCCCTGACCAAGCTGGTGGCTCAAGCGAGCATCGAAGGCCTAGAGCCGTCGGTGGAGCTTGCCACCAGCATCATCGAGGCGTACTACAAAAACCACGGCATGCAAAAGCCGGGCTTTGAGCAAATTGTCCAGGCGGTCAGCAGCCATTTTAAGATCAGTATCGACGAGATTCGCGGCCACTCGCGTAAGGCGCCAATCGTTCACGCACGCCATGTGGCGGTGTTCATCACGAGGGAGCTTACTGGGGACTCCTGGAAGCACATCGGGGCGCTTTTTGGGGATCGCGACCATACCTCGATGATGCACGGCTACCAAAAGATCAGCGAGATGATGATTCGGGACCGCGATTTGCGATCGTCGGTCAAGCAGCTGATCCGCAACCTTTGCCCTGAGATGTAATGCGGTGTGGCCAAGTGCAGGCTCTGCACGGCCACCTTGCCTGCTCGGCCAAGCTCAAAACTGCGGGTTTGGGGGC
Source organism: Armatimonadota bacterium (assembly GCA_016223145.1). Taxonomy (NCBI): domain Bacteria; kingdom Bacillati; phylum Armatimonadota; species Armatimonadota bacterium. The sequence goes on from JACRPN010000005.1 coordinate 258,486, forward strand.
AGGGCTTCGGTCTTGACGCCTCCTTAGGCGGATCGCCTGATGGGAGAGAGCGTCCACAGCGCCGCTCCAGCGATGATCAGCAAGAGCAGCCCGGTGTTCTCAGCGCTGAGGAAGGTCGCGGGGACCAGCGCCGAGAGCAGAAGGGGTGTGGCGATGCCCCAAGCTTCTCTATGTTTGCCCCCGAGGGCGCCGAGACCCGCAAGCGCCGCTCCAAGCAAGGGGCCGACGAGCAGCCCTGCCACCGGGCCGATGTAGGGTGCGAGCACGAGAGGCGAGCCGAACCCGAATCCGAGCATCACGGCGGCGCGCGCCAGGCGGGCGGGGCCAAACCTCACCCCGCGGGCCATGCCTCCTACAACCAAGGTCGCAAGGCCAATGAGCAACGCGAACGGCGCCATTGCCAGGGCCTGCAGGGACCCATCGCTGGTTGACGAGTCCTTCTGAAATTTGAGCCCGATACGCTGCTGGGAAATGACGTCTTTGAGCTGCCAGGTGGCGCTCGTCTCGGAGCTGCTGACGGGCTGGATGCTGCCGCGAACAAAGCGAAGAGGCATCTCGGACGTCACGTCGAGACGAAGGCTCTTGACCCTCCTGCGCTGGGACCCGAGGTCGTATTGCCACTGTGTGCCGCCGTTTGCCCGAAACGTGGCCACAGCCTTCTTCGTGGCGCCGGCGTTGACCGTGCCCTCCCAGACATAGGCGTCAGTATCGGGGTCCTGTCGGACCTCTTCCCCGTCGATCTTCACGCTCAGGTCCCGGATTGTGCCGCCATCGGGTAGCGGAAATGAGAACCGGCCCAGGATGGCATCAGGTTGGCCGTTCTTGAATGCGAACTCGCCCTCGAAAGCGATTTCGAACCCATCGGTGCCCGAGGGTTTGAACGTGGCTTTCAGCGTGGACTGCTCAAACGGGATCGGCTCCTCGACCTTTTGGGTTGCTTCGCGTGTGAACACGACGTCCTGCCCACTCTGCCGGAAAGTGTCCCGGAGGCGAATGATGCTCTCGGCCGTGGGATCGGTGAGATATGGGGAGAGGACGCCGATGCCCTGTTCCCCGATCGTCTGCAGGAAGCTCGGAGGCAGCGTGAGGGTACGGGTGTAGGTTTTTTCACTAATGGAGGCAGCCGCGGGCCCAAACTGATAGACCGGCGGCGCGTCCTCGGTTGGCCTCCGGGTGGCCTCCGCGGAGTCCCGCCACTCCATGTTGGTGCGCGCAAGGCCCGAGAGCGCGCCCAACCCATGCCAAAAACACACTACGAGAACCCCGACGCCAAGGTAGCCCCAGGCTCGCGCGCCCCAACCGCCCACGGACGAAAGCCGGCCCTTGAGCCCTTCGGGATCGCGATTGGCGGCGATCGCCCCGGCAACGGCCGCCAGCCCCAGAAGAACGGCGATGGGCAGCGCAGCCTCTAGGAGCAGATTACGAACTCCCTCCAGCCCGGCAATGAAAGCCTGGACGATCGCCTGACCCATGGTGCCCAAGTCTATACCATTGCCCGAGCGATTGTGGTGCAATTATCTGCAAGATGCCTTGACATGATAGGCAACGTTCGTCTACACTTTCCAAATCCCAGTTTGCGCTGGAGGAGGAAGAATCGATGAGGAAACTTGGACTCTTTTTCGTTGGACTCGCCACGATGGCGCTCGCCGCACCTCGCCAAGAGGGCATGATGCCGCCGCCCAAAGAACTCGCTGCGCTCAATTACATGCTTGGGAGTTTCACGGGCAAGATGGACTTCTACATGGGGGGCCCCAACCCGACTAAGTCGAAGGGCTCGGTTCGCACGGCCAAGACGATGGGCGGAATGTGGGTCGAAGGCCATCACACCTACGATATGGGCGGCATGAAGATGGATGGCAGGCAGCTTCTCTCTTACGACCCCGCCAAGAAGCAGTACGTCGGCTATTGGTTCGATCAGGCGGCGCCTGGAGCCATGGAATTGAGCGGGAACATCGCGGGCGGCAAGCTCGTGCTTATCAGCAAGCCGACACCGGTTCCCGGCATGCAGGGCGATCAGGTGTTTCGGGCGACCTACTCGAAGAAGGGCGCCAAGAGCTATGACTTTCGTCTTGAGATGAAGAGCGGCGACAAGTGGGATCCGATGATCGTGGGAGTCTATACAAAGAAGTAGTCCCACGTTTGGGAACCCTGGGGCGGGCGATCAGGTAGTTTCAGCTACCGCTATGACGACTCGATTTCCTGCCCTAGCCCTGCTTGCCGCTGCAGTCTGTGCCGTCCAGGCACACGCTCAGCGGGCCAACCCATTTGCTCCGCCGCAAGCCTCGCTGCACTATGCGCCCGATCGCACCTGCGATTTGCAGCACCTTGAGGTGTTTGTCGACGTGGATTACGGCAAGCGCACGATCAAGGGCACGGCGATCAACACGCTGAGCCCCCTGCGCAACGGGGTGGCCGAGGTGCTGCTGCACGCGGGCACGGGGCTCAGTGTGTCTGGGGTGAAGGTCAACGGCGCCACGGCCGCCTTCCGGAGAAACGGCCGACAGCTTTTTGTGTCGGTGCCCAGAGTCGCCAAGGGCGGCAAGCTTGTGATCTCGATCGCCTACTCCTCGATCAACTCCCAAGGGCGAGGGTTTGGGCAAGGGGGAGGCGGTTGGCACTGGATTCAGCCTGGGAACACCGGCATCAAGACGCGCGTCGGCTTCTGGACGCAGGGCGAATCGGAATACAACTCCGAGTGGGTGCCCACCTGGGACTACCCCAACGACCTCGCCACCAGCACCACGCACACGACGGTCCAAGCCGATTGGGACGTCATCGGCAACGGCGTCCTTTCCCAGACCAAGCTCAGCCCCGACAAGAAGCGCAAGACCGTAACCTGGCACATGGCGCTGCCGCATGCCACCTATCTTCTGGCCATTTACGGCGGGCCTTTCGACATTAAGAAGGCCAAGTGGGAGGACCGCGAGCTTTGGTACGTCGTCCCGAGGGGAGAGGGCTACCTGATCGACGACTCCTTCGGCGATACCCCCGACATGCTGACGTTCTTCTCGCAACGCGTCGGGTTCAAATATCCTTGGCCAAAGTACGCCCAGTGCGCCATGTACGATTTTGGCGGCGGCATGGAGAACGTCAGCGCCACCAACCTTGGCGAGGGTGCGCTTTCCGAAGCCCGCGACGGCTTTCGGCGCATGGCGAGCTTGAACTCGCACGAGCTCGGGCACCAGTGGTTTGGCGATACCGTCACCTGCAAGGACTGGGGGGACACCTGGCTCAACGAGAGCTTCGCCACCTTCATGGAGACGATCTACATGGAGCACAGTCGGGGCCGTGACGCTTACCTCTGGGAGGTCGAGGACAACACCCAGGGCTATCTGCAGGAGGCGCGCCGGTACAAACGGCCGGTGAGCACGAAAATGTACTCAAACGGGGATGCAATGTTCGACTCGCACTCCTATCCCAAGGGCGGTACCATCCTCCACACCCTGCGCAAGTATCTGGGCGATGAGAGCTTCTTTGCGGGGCTCTCGGCTTACCTAAACAAGTGGAAGCACACGCCCGTAGAAAGCGCGCAGCTTCGGCGGGCGATGACGGAGGCCACCGGAATCAACTGTGAGCCGTTCTGGGCGCAGTGGATCGAGAAGCCTGGGCACCCGGTACTGGACTACACGTGGACCCATGACGCCGGAAAGCTGAAGCTGACGGTCAAGCAAACGCAAGACACGAGCGACGGAACCCCCATCTACGACATCCCCGCAAAAATCGGCTTTGTTGCGCCCGGGGCGTCCGCTATGACGTTTGCGCCCGTGCATCTGAGCAAAGCAGAGGAGACCTTCGAGATCCCGATGGCGGCCAAGCCCCTGTGCGTGGTGCTGGATCCGGAGCACGACTTCCTCCGCGAGATTCCGAATCTGCATTGGGCCGATTCAGAACTGCCTTCCATCCTGCAATTCGCGCGAAACCCGTCGGATCGATCGGAGGCTATGCGTCGGATGCTCCAGAACCCTTCCGATGAGAACGTCCGGCTCATCGTAGCCGAATTGGCCAAGGACCTGAACCCGCGCCAGCCGGTTTTCCGCCAGGTGTTCGGCCTTTCGAACCTCGACAAGCCAGAACTGAGGAGCTTCTGGATGCAGCAGCTCAACCACCCGAACATGGACCGCCAAGCCCAGGCCGCCTCGGCCCTGGCCAGGCTTCCATCCGATCCGGGCACCGTCGCGCGGTTCCGCGCGCTGATCAACGACAAGACGGCGATCCAGGTGGTCACAACCTGCATCAACGCCCTTGCGAAGTGGGACGCAAAAGCCAACGCCGACGTGTTCAAAAAGGCTCAGGGCATCAAGGACCGGCGCGGACGCATCAAGCGCGCCGCCGATTCGGCGCTCTCTGGCGGCTAGGAATCTGCCAAAGGACGGAGTAGCACGGGCGTCTCGCCCGTGTTCGCCGGCTACATCCATGGGGCGGCGAGGACGCCTTGTGCAACAGCGTCCTATGGCGCAAACGCGAGCCACCAGGGCACGGCTAGGCCAAGACCGGGCACCAGCCACAGGAGCCCGGTCCAAGCCGGTTTGTCCATCGTCTCGGCGATCCCCATCCAGACCAGCGCCATCACGATCCAGCTCACCCAGGGAATCAGCAGGGCCAAGAGCCAGTAGCTATCCCACCCCGCAATGTTGAGCATCAGCCAGCTGTTGCCAATCGGAACGAACGCCAGCCATGCGTTCTCCTCACCAGCGCGCTTGGCGATGAAATAGAGCGGGATGGCGTTGAGGGCCCACATGCCCAGCAGAATCCCGAGCGCAAGGTCAGAGGTCAACGATTCAAGCATCGGCGCACCTTCGTTGAAGGATACGCAGCCCGGACCCCCAGGGATGCGGCAACTTGCCAGGCCTCAGAACTTGATCGTTCGCTTGTCGGCCTCGGAACCCAGATTCCACACCTGAACCTGGCGTCCAGACTTCCACTTGAGCTCTGGACAATCCCACCAGGGCAAGGTCTTTCTCGCCAGCACCTTGGCCGTCCTGGTATCGACGATCCAAGCGCGCATCGTTCTTGGCGTTTTGGGGTTCTCGCTTAAGTCTTGCGGGCTCTCAAAGCCCATTACAAACCGGCCGTCGGGCGAATAGCCATAGGTCGAGCCCTCGCTGATGTTGTCGCTGCAATCCAGGTCTTTTCCATCCATCGTCGCTGCGTGAAAGGTCGTCCCACACCCACACTCGCTGCCCGAGGTTTCCATGAACGCTTTTGGCAAACGAAGATCGATCGGCTTTCCATCAAGGACGAACCTGATCTCAGAGATACAGAGGTCCCGGTCCATGCCTCTTGCCACCTCGTCAAAAAGGAGTTTCAAAGTCGAATAGCGCTTGCGGGGGAGGCTTATCTTTTGCCAGCCCATGTAGTCCTCAAGCTTGGCCTTTGCCACCAGGTTCCTGGCATATTGCGCCTGATTCTCGGCGGTCATGACGCGCAGGGCGGTTACCCGGTCATTGCGATAGAAAGTCTCGACCGACTTGTTGTAGCCGTTCATGATCTCGATGCCATCGAGGAGGATCGGCTTGGTGAACTCAAAACCGATCGCCTTGTTCGTGCCCCAGGTGTCTTTCGTCGAGAGGTCATCCTTGCGTAGCGGGACCGACTTGAAAACCCAGGCCGTCGTGGGGTCCCCGTCGAGCATCGCCGAAATCGGATAGCCCTTGTACTTCGAGCCCCGGAATAGGTCTTCGCTGGTCATCACCGTTAGCTCCGGCCAGACCGCGCAGGTTGGCGAATAGTCGGCGGCCGCGCACGCAGCGACAGCCAAGAGCCCAAGCGACAAAAGCTTCATGTCGATACCCTCACGCTTTGGACGGCGCGTAGGCCGAGGGGTTACGAGAAGCCGAGACGCGACTCCGCCGTTTCCGTTACGTCCTGGCGCCCCCTAGAACGGAACCATCACCTTAAGAATCGGATAGGTGCTTCCCACCGGCAGGCTCTCCCCGAGCAGCCCCCAGCACGCCACACCGTCCATCGATTCGGGTTCGAGCATGTTGAAGATGAGGATCCCCAGGGGCTGCGACGACTTGACCAAGAACGACCCCGCAGGGAACTGGCGCTCAACCTCAGCGAAGGTCCCCTCCAACCGAATGAGCCGATGCCCCTGAAAGGCGCTGGGCGCGACCGCGCACTCGGACACCGTGAAGGCCTGGCCCTTGCCGCTCCATCCGGACTCCAGACGCTGGACCTCCACCCCATGGCGCATCAACAGGCGCGCGACATTCGCTTGGTCCGGTCCAAAGACGTAGGCCGCCGGGAACCTGGCCGTCTTGGCGGCCCTGAAGCGGTCGAGGACCTCCATTTCGACCGTCTTCAGATACTTCGGGGCCTTGTTTCTTCCGACCGGGTCGTCCGCCTTCGGGTCCTCCAGCAGGATGCCCTCTTTGCCGCGCGAGACCATCTCAAACCGAACCCCCATCTCCGGCGCCTTCTCGGGGTGTTTGCCCCACTGGACCACCTGCTCGTCGGCGTTCTTCACCATGCGCATGACCCTCGTATGGTCGGCGAACAGGCGGTCCAGGCAATCCCGAAGAAAAGCGTGGGTGACCTTGATCCGGATTTCGAACGGCTGGAAGCTCGCCGCCTCGCTGAGCAGCGGGATACGATTTCGGATCCCGGCGTAGTTCGAGCAATAGCGGGGCTCATAGCCGAACGTTGCGAACACCAGCTGCCCGTCCCGTCGCTCCACGTTGCCATAGTCCTGGACTTCCCAGCCGCGCCGTGCCTTGTTGGTCCGGCGAAGGTCCGCCAGAAGCTCGTCCTGGGCGTACTTTCGAACGGTCTCAAAGGTCGTCGGGTTCAAGGGTGGCGAGTAGGTTTCCCAGTAGCCATGGCGCGTCCCGTCGGTGGTGTGCAGGTCAAAGCAGACGATGGGATCCCATTTGACATACACGTGCTCCAAAACGGCCCGCCACTCGTTCGATTCAGCCTTCATGCAGTCGCGGTTCAGGTCAAAGCCCTGCCCATTGGCGCGCTCACCCACCGGGTCCGGTCCATCCTGCGAGCCTCGGTTTCGGTTCAACGGGCCGAACTTGTCGTTGCCGTCGATGTTGTAGATGGGGTCCACGAGGAACACCATCTTGTCGAGGTATTTGTCCTTCGGGTTCTGGGCAAGCTCCCTGAGGAATTGGAGCGCCGCCTCTTTGCCTTCGACCTCGCCGGCATGGATGTTGGCCTGGACATAGACCACCATCAGCCCCCGCTTCTTCGCTTCGTCTGGATCGATCGCCGGGTCCTTGGCGACGATGACCAGCGGCATGTCCTTGCCCGCCGGGCTCTTCCCAATAAAGGTGAACCTCATGTTCGGCGGATTCTTGGCCTTGAGCGCGTCGAGAAAGGCGATCACGTCGGCGTAACTGGACGTGTTGGCGTAGTTGGTAGCCTCCGCCTTGGTCTTGGGCCAGTCTGATTGGAGGGCCGCGGGATGCCCAGCGAGTATCAGCGCGAGTGCGGTTTGCGCGATCACCATGATGGCTACGCTACCCCAACGGCAAAGAACCCCGGCCACTGGGAGGCCGAGGTTCTACGATGCGGAAGGCCAATGAGCCTACTTGCGTCGGCGTCGGAGCACGACCAACGCGCCACCGGCGAGCGCTGCGATCGACGCGGGTTCAGGAACCGCGTTATAGGTCACATCGTCCATCACGAAGAAGCCGTAGGCGTTCGAGACGACCTTAACCTTGTCCACCATTCCGCCGTAGCCGGAGCCCAGCCAGGTTGGCGTCGCGCTCGTATTCATCGAGCCGCTCGATGCCACCAGGTTGCCGTCATCGTAAAGGTCGAAGGACACGCTCGTCGAGTCTTGGCCGGCGAACCAGGCGCCGTTGAACACGACGTCGCTCGAGAACTCGAACACGCCGTTCGAGTACGAATATACGCGCTGATGCAGCGAATGGGCGTTATAGGGATTCTGGTCCCAATCGTAATGCTCCCAGCCGCCAACCGACCAGGTAATGCCACCGTAGCCATCTGCCACCGCAGCCTGGCCCGAAAGATCGTCGAAATTCACGATCGTCGCCTGCGAAATGCCGACGCCGACCACGGACAACAGCATAGCTGCAAGAATCTTCTTCATTGATATCTCCTTTTCCCCCAAGTCACTTTGGAAGGGGTCCACTGACGGGACCATCACATTCAATATTAGAGCCAAACGCGTTATGCGGCTGGCCTGTGTACTGGCAACAATGCCTGACTTTGCCAAAATCCTCGCAAGGTTGCTTAGCTCAAGAAGGCGAGGTGCATCACCGATCAAACAAGAAGCCTGAATCGTGAAGCTTGTTCTCTTTGCCGTCGTTGACGGCGAAGCGCCCGCCGGCCACGATCCGCGCCGCACCAAACGCCCCGTCCTTCCTAAGGGCGTAGAAGTTCAGGTCGAAGTTGGGGCGCCCGGGCCGGGTCAGCAGGCGAGGAGACTTGGTTTGGTCGCACACCCGCTTCAGCACATCCAGGCACGCCTCCATCGGCGTCATGCCGTCCTTCATGTTCTCGACCACCGTCCTTCCACCGGACACAAGGATGTTCGCTTCTCCACGGCCCGTCGAGCCCGCAGCGCCCACTTCGCCGTCCACATAGAGCCCCGCGCCGATGATGGGCGAGTCGCCGATACGCCCCGGAAGCTTCCATGCCAGGCCACTGGTGGTCGTGCATCCCCCGAGCTCGCCCTTGTCGTTCAGGCACAGGCAGCTGATGGTGCCCGTGGGCCGTTTGCGGCCCGAAAGCGTGCCTGTGTCGTCGATCGCCTGGATCGCCGCGCCAAAGTCGGCCTTGATCTCCTCGTCGTCGAGCCAGTCGTCCTCTTTGCTCAGGGTGGTCTTCCAGCGAAGCCAGGCCCTTCTGGCCCGATCGGTGAGCATGTTGACCTCTTCGAATCCCATCTGCTTGGCAAAGGCTAGGGCTCCAGCACCAACCAGCATCACGTGGTCGGTGCGCTCCATGACGGCTTTTGCGACCCGGGAGGGGGTCTTGATGTTCTGGATGGAGGCCACTGAGCCCGCGCGCATGGTCGGACCGTGCATCACGCAAGCGTCGAGTTCGACAATGCCGAGCTCATTCGGGAGACCACCGTAACCCACGCTCATGTCGTTCGGGTCTTCCTCGACGATCACCACTCCCTCGACCGCCGCCTCGACCGTGTCTCTGCCCTGCCGCATCAGCGCCACGGCCTTTTCGGTCGCTCGCAGACCGTTCGCGCTGGAAATGGCGATGGGGCCCGGGGCCAGACCTACCCCCGATGGACCCAAGGAGGAAGGCAAAGCCAGCCCGCGCGAAGCGGCGAGCGCCGCTCCAGAGGCAAGCCCCACGCGCACAAGTTCTCGGCGAGAAAGATCGTTCGAATTCATGTGCCTTGGGTTCGATGGCCCGCTCGCCGTGTCCTCCCTGAAATGCGCCGGCGAAACTGGGCCGATGGACCCCACTTGTGGAACAACCCTTGCATACGGGGCTCTTTTCGTCCTAACATGCAGACGTAGGCGTCCCCACGCCCTCGCGCCAAACGAGCGGTCCGCGAGGGACTCCGGAGGATTCCATGTCGACGCAAACCATCGCAAGATCGAATTCCGAGCCTTCCAGCCTGCAAAACCGGCGCGCCGGTAAGGGGCTGCTGGGCGCCGTCATCGGTGCGGGGCTGGTCGCGGTGCTTGGCTTCGCGGCCTACAAGACCTTCTTGAGCCGAGCCGGAGAGGCCGCCACGCTCTACATCCCTTCGGACGCCGGAGTGGTGGTCACGGTCGACCTGACCCCCAGCGATCGCCAGCTAGAGACCTTCGACAAGATACAGAAAGCGATCCACGACAACGGTCTGGACCTCAAGCTGGACGGAATGCTCAAGCGGTTCATGGACAAGGACCCCTTGGGCGCGGAGCTCAGGCCGTTCTTTCGGCGCAACTACGCCATCGCGATTTGGCCCGACAAAGATGCTGAGGCCGCGACCGTTTCGCTGTTTGCCGTCGAAGACCCGGCTTCGGTTCAGGCCGTGCTGGGAAAGCACGTCAAGCCCGACGGCGACGGGATCTTTGCCCTCAAGAGCCCTGCCAACACCTATGCCGCCGTGATGGAGGACTACCTGGTTGCCGGCAACTCAAAGCAGGCGATTCAGAGAGTCCAAGCGGTCCACGCCGACAAGGGCTCCTCCGTAGCGTCGCTGCCGGCATTTTTGGAAGCCCGTCAGGCGCTCCCGAAAGACGCAAACGTGATGGTCTTCGTCTCGCCGAAAGAGATCTCCAAGATGGCCAGCAATGCCGAGATGTTCGCGGCGCCGATGAGCTCGATCAAAGGCGCGGATTGGATGGCCTACGGGGTGACGATCGAGCCCGACGGAATCGCGGTGGACTACCAGTGCCCCTTTGACCCCAAGGCGATGGGCGGCCTCTCGGCCCTGGCAAACTCCGCTCCATTCGACCTGAAGGTGCTGGACGCCTTGCCTGATGGCGCCTACGGGTTGATGGGCGTTTCGCAGACCAGCGGCTATTGGGAACTCGCTGCCGAATCCGCGAAGTCGCAGGGCAAAGACCTCGCAAAGACCTTCGAAGAAGGCGTGAAATCCTTCGAGAAGACAAGCGGATTGAGCGTCCGAGACGATATTGTTCCGGGACTCAAAGGCGATCAGGTCATCGCCGTGTACCCTGGCAAAACCGGCGAAGGCGCCGATCTGGACCTGGTGCTGGTCGCCACAACCGCCAACGGCGCGACCCCTGCGGCCCTTGCTGCCAGGTTGCGCGCTCTTGCCGAGCGAGAAAGCCAAAAGAGCAACAAGCCGATGACGTTCAGCTCGAGCCAGGTCGGCGACGTGACGATTTGGGAAATCGACCCCAAGAGCCGTGACGAGATGGTGCGGGGCCTTAATAGCGGGTTCGGGTTTCCGCCTGCGATGAGTTCGGGCGCCGCGGTAGGTTCCGATATGCCGGCCGGTCCGGATTCTGGGCCACCGATGATTCAGTCCCGTCCTTTCCCCTCGGATAGCTCAGGGATGGAGGGCATGGCGGACGCCAAAGGCAAAGACCCCGCGAAGAGTTATGCCGACAAGTCCATCTTGATTGGCGAGTTTGCCGATAAGGTGGTGGTTTGCACGTCGAGGGCAATCATGATGCAGATGGTTGCCGGCAAGTTCGAACACGGGAGCCTGGGGCAATCGGAGTCGTTTCTAAAAATGCGCGACCGCATCATCGAGGGCTCGCAGTCGGTGTTCATGGTGGACACCAAGCGGATCATCGATGCGGTCCGGCCGCTGGTGAAGGAGACCATGTCGGGCGGCCCCGTAAAGGCCGACGACGTCCTGAGCCTGTTTGGCTCGGGCACCTCCGGGATGGTCGGAAGCGGCATCTACGACGGCAAGGTCTGTAAGGGGCGCTTCTTTATGCCGCTCGATTGGGTGAGCCTGTGCAATCTGGTGGGGCAGGGGATGAAGGGCTTGGACAAAGAGATGGAGGAGCCTCACTTCAACCCCGAGCCGGCCACGAGGTAGAACGATTGCCGAGAGAAACTCCCGTAACGATTCCCAACGTAGGAACGACCAAACATCATGGGAAGCGTGAGGATTGCCTTCTTCACTTGCCTTTTGCTGGCTCCAATGAGCGTCAAGGCCCAAGAGCTCTGGATGTTTGGGAGCCCGAACATCAGCTATGGGGTCTTCAGAACGGTCCCTGAGAAGAACAACCCGCTCAATACCTTTGAGGAGAAGATCGGCTACATGGAGGTCAAAAAGACGGCCTCATCTTATGGCGGGAAGCCCTGTACGCTCTACTCCAGCACCGCCAAATACTCCCCCAAACCCATCGGGCGCAACCTCTTGCCCCCCCCAACCACGAGGCGCTACGACATGTGGGTGGCCGACGACGGCACGCCGCTGCGCATCTACATGCAGCATAACGATCTATTCAAGCAGATCATTACCGACGCCGTCTTCAAGGCGGATGGCATCGAGATGACCATCACCGAAGGTGGCAAGAGCCGCAAGTCGACCCTCTACCCCTCTGAAGGGCTCAGAGCGTTCCGCAACCCGATTCTCGACCTGATGGCCAACGCCGACAAGGACCGAACATGGGTCAATTTCAGTTGCCTTGAAGCCGCCACGGCAGGCATCGTCAAGTATAAAGCGATCGTTACAGGCAAGTTCAGCGGGGAAATCGCCGGCAACAAGTTTGAAGGTCGGATGATCGAAATCGACGGCGCCGGACCTAATGATCGCTACACCTTCTATGTTTCCAAAGAAGGACAGCTGCTGCAGGTGGACATCGCCGACGACCTCAAGGTCCACGCGCAGGCGTTCCCGGCCATCATCCGAAAAGGCGGCGGAGGCTAAGGGAGCTCCACCTAGTGAATGGTGGACGGCTCCCCATCCGACATCCGCTCCAGATAGATTCCTCGGGGGAATCGGAATGGCAGTTTCCGCCTACGCCCCCGATCGAACCAACTGAGCCTTTGCACCCACCTTTCCAAAAGCCGAGAGCCCGCCGTAGCGTGCCTGAGCCCCCAGCGCCTCTTCAATTCGAAGGAGCTGGTTGTACTTGGCTACGCGGTCGGTTCGGTTCGGCGCGCCGGTCTTGATCTGGCCGCAGTTGGTGGCCACCGCAAGATCGGCGATCGTCACGTCCTCGGTCTCGCCCGAGCGGTGGCTCATCACCGACGTGTAGCCGGCGCGGTTCGCCATATCGATGGCGTTGAGCGTTTCCGTCAGCGTCCCAATCTGGTTGACCTTGATGAGGATCGAGTTCGCCACCCCGGCCTCGATGCCCCGCTTCAGACGCTGGACGTTGGTCACAAAAAGGTCGTCTCCGACAAGCTGCACGCGGTCGCCAAGCGTCTCCGTGGCTTCCTTCCACCCGGCCCAATCCTCCTCGGCGAGGCCGTCCTCGATCGAGAGAATCGGATACTTCTCGACGAGCTGAGCCAAGTAGGCCACCTGCTGGGAGGGCGTGCGCTGCCGCTCGGCGCCAGTCTTGTAGACGTAGTGCTTGCCGTCGAAGAACTCGGTCGAGGCGGGGTCGAGCGCGAGCCAAATGTCGCCACCCGGTGTGTATCCGGCCTTTTGGATCGCCTCGACGATGAGGTCGAACGCCTGATCCTGGCTCTCAAGGTTCGGCGCGAAGCCGCCTTCATCGCCATAGCCGGTCGCAAGCCCCTTGCCGTGGAGTACCTTCTTGAGGGAGTGAAACACCTCAGCGCCCTTCCTCAGCGCCTCAGAGAAGTTTGAGGCGCCGACGGGTGCAACCATGAACTCCTGAAAGTCGACGTTGGAATCGGCGTGCTTGCCGCCGTTTAGGATGTTCATCAGCGGCACGGGAAGCGTGTTCGCGGTCACGCCGCCCACATACCGGAAGAGCGGCAATCCGCAGGTGGCGGCCGCTGCTTTGGCGACGGCGAGCGACACTCCGAGCAGAGCATTGGCCCCCAGCTTGGCCTTGTTGTCGGTGCCGTCCATCGCCAACAGCAGATTGTCGATCGACTGCTGGTCGGTGGCATCCAGATCGATAAGCTCGCTCGCGAGCACGTCGTTGACGTTCTGGACGGCCTGGAGCACGCCCTTTCCCAAATAGCGGGACTTGTCGCCGTCGCGAAGCTCCGGGGATCCCACAAATAAGAATGCGACATATAAGTCCCGCAAGACTTATACGTCGCATCGAGAAATCGGTTCGGATTACGCTTCGGCCGGATATACGCTGATTCGGCGTTTAGCCTTCGGCCCTTCGAACTTCACGTGGCCATCGATGACCGAGTAAATCGTGTGGTCGTTGCCAATCCCCACGTTCACGCCGGGATGAAACTGCGTTCCGCGCTGCCGGACGATGATGCTGCCGGGCTTGACGATCTCGCCGCCGTACTTCTTGACGCCGAGGCGCTGCGACGTGGAGTCGCGGCCGTTTCGAGTTGAACCTTGTCCCTTTTTGTGTGCCATGGCTTAGCTCCCTGGGATGATCTCCGTGACCGTCAGCACGGTTTCCGGCTGGCGGTGTCCCCATCGCTTGCGCTCGTTCTTCTTCGCCTTGTAGTTGAAAGCGTTGATCTTGGGACCCTTGCCCTGGCGAACGATCTCCGCCTTGACCTTTGCGCCCTTCACATAGGGCGAGCCCACGGAGACTTTCGCGCCGTCGGCGACCATCAGCACGTCGGTCAGGTCGACCTTGGCGCCCACTTCGCCATCGAGCTTCTCCACGATCATCTTGCCGCCCTTTTCGGCGCGGTACTGCTTGCCACCGGTCTTTACGATCGCATACATGAAAAATCCAATCCTTCGACGATTAACGGCTTCCAAGGGCCGATAGAGGTTAGCCTAACTCAAAATGCCGCACGCGCATCGTCTGGCGCGAATCGAAATATTGGCACATCTTGGCGGGCTCCGTCAAGCCGCAAGTTCGAGATCGGAGACCAGGGCGACGATTTCGGGGTCAAACCTGCCCTCGTCGGCATAGAGGCTTGCTCCGCCCTCGCTGTAGAGGGCCAGCAGCACTGCGAGCACCCTCCCGAGCAGCGGGATCGAGTCGCCCCTTTGTTTCCCCGGGCCTTCGCCGTCAAAGCGTTCCAACGCGCCAAAAAGCGTGGGCAGCACCAGCCGGAGTTCCTCCGCAGCCTCAAAGGCCCTGAGCCGAGCGCTGTCTTCTCTCGCGTCGGTGAATGCATCCCAGACGACGGTGGCCGCCCTCAGCACCTGCCACTGGGTTCGCGACAGGCCCAACGTCCGGCTCAGCGCGATGAGCTGTCGCTCCAGGCCCGAAAGCCGGTCTGCAGCGGTCTTGCGCTGCCGCTTGCTCAGGAACCGCCAGAAGGCCGACTCGTCCCAATTCCCTTCTTCATCGCCGCCTGCCTGGGTCTCTCTAAAAACAACCCGGTCGCGCCCCTTTCGCTTGGCCTCGAAAAGCGCCTCATCGGCCGACCGCAGAAGCCCTGCGCCGTCGTGGCCCGACCCGGGAAACACGGCACACCCCAGGCTCACGGTGACCCTTCGCGCGCGGCCGGTCTTCGACTGAATGGAGATGTTCGACACGCGCTTTCGGATGCGTTCGGCGATCATGAGCGTCGTATCCCTTCCCGCATTGCAGAGCACCGCAGCGAACTCCTCGCCGCCGTACCGCGCCGCCAGGTCGTAGGGCCGGACCGTGTCGCGGATGGTCTCGGCAACCCGTTTCAGGACGGAGTCCCCGGTGTCGTGGCCCTCTTCCTCGTTGAAGCTTCGGAAGAAGTCCACGTCGATCATGATCACTCCAAGTTCCTGACTGGAGCGCTCGGCCTCGGAGAGCCGCGACCTTAAAAAGTCTTGCAGCGACCGATGGTTGGAGATTCCCGTGAGCGGGTCGTGGCTGGCGAGCCTTTCAAAGCTCTCAAAGAGGTTCGCCCCGTAGAGCGCGAGCGCCAGATGCTCAGCAACGGTCTGGAAGAAGGACTGCGCCCCCTCAAACAGCCGATCGCCTTCCCTCCCGATGAGTTCCAGCACCCCCAAGAGCTGCCCGCCGGCCACGAGCGGGAACACGCTCACCCCGCCGGGCTTGAGATAGCAGAACTTGGCTTCGAGGTCCTGGGCCATCAGGCTCTCCTGCACCCCCACGAAGTGGCCCGACGTCAAGCTCTGGGCGGCAAGCTCTGCCAAGCAGGTGGGGGATGCCTTCAGGCTGAGCCGCTCGATGAGCGCCGTTCCTTGCCGATTCACGCCGCTGCTCGCGGTGAGCCTGAGCCCCTCCTGCTCGGAGTCCAGGGTCCAGAGGAGCACCGCGCCAAGTTCCCAAGTGGATCCGAGCTCGTGCAGCGCCGCCACGCAGAGGTCCTTTGCGGGCGAATTGGTGGTGAGGATTCGGCCGAGCCGCCGAAAAGTGGCCGACTCGCGCAAGAGCAGTTCGCCGCGGTCCTTTGCCTGCTTTTCCTCAGTGGCGTTGGTGATCAGTACAAGCGTGCCTTGGCAGCTTTCGGAGCGGAGCGGGACTGTGTGCAGCCTATAGCGATCGATTAGGGCTGAACTCGGTTCACCCTCCGCGCTGGCCCGCAGGAGCTGTGCCCATTCTGCCGCTCGGCCGTTTCTGGAGAGGCCTAGGAAGCGAACCCTCTTGGCAAGGCCCCAGAGCTTAACGGCCTTGCCGTCGGAGTCCAGAAAGGCGATTCCGAGCGACTCAGGGTCGCCTCGATCCAGCAGCCAGGGCTCAGCCAGATCGAGGACCACCTCGGAGCCATCGGCCAAGGTCAAGACGAACGGAAAGCCGGAGCATGAGCCCCTGGGATTCGCGGCAACAGTCGGAACTCCGGCGGCGGCAAGAGCGTCGCGGAGCCCCCATTCAATGCGTTCTTCCGGCAATTCAGGTTCATTATCGGCAAGAATGAGCCTTCGGTTCACCTGAAAGAGCCAGAACTGATACCAGAAATCCGCGTCTATGATCTGAGAGGTTGTGTCGTTGAGAATGCCGTCTTCCCTGCTTAAGTCTGTCCTTGCCGCTTTGGTGGCCCTGTCGATTGCCGCCTGTGGAGGGGGAGGGGGGACGGCAAAATCCCTGGTCTATGAGACCGATTGGACCAACCGAGGGCGCGGAGTCACGGGCCTCTCGCAGTCCATCGAGGTCTTTGATTCCCAAGGCCGGCGGACAGACTCGCTGATCGTCAACCAGGACACCGAAGGCATTCAGACCGTTCGTTTGGCCCTTTCCGGTTCGGGCCCCTACCACGTTCACGTAGACCTCTACTCCCAGCGGGACAATCAAGGCACGAAGACCGGCGAGATCGACGCGCTCGTTACCGGTGGAAGCTTCAAGTCTCAGGTCGGCATCAACGTTGCCAGCGTTTTTGTGACCCCCCAGAACACGGCTTTCCAGGTTCAGCACAGCAAGCAGTTCTACGCGACAGGCTACGGCGTTGCCGCAAAAGCCGTGTTCGTCGAGCCGGGCAGCTTCGAATGGTCGGTGCTCGGAAGCAGCGCCACCATCAGCGAAACGGGTCTAGCTCTGGGCGTCGCCGAGGGCTCCGGGACCGCTCGGGCAACCTACACGCCCGACAACATCCAGGGGAGCTCGGTGTTCACCGTCGAGCCTTTTGATTCCAAGAGAACCCGCTGGACGGTGTTGGTCTACCTAAATGCGGCCAACGACCTCTATTCCTTCAGCGACCTCAACGTAAACCAGATGGAGCAGGTGGCCACCAATCCGCAGGTGCGGTTCGTGGTTCAGTGGAAACAGTCCAAGAGCCTGTTCAGCGGGTCATCGTTCGATGGCACGCGGCGTTACCTGGTTAGAGCCGACAACACCAGCCAGATCGCCAGCGAACTCATCCAGGACATGGGGACCAGCGTCGACATGGGGCAGGCCCAGACACTAACGGACTTCATCGCCTGGGGCAAGACCTATTACCCCGCGGACCGCTATTGCCTGGTCATCTGGAACCACGGCAACGGCTGGCGGCGCGGCATCCAGGAGCCATCCCGGGCTGTGAGCTACGACGATGAGACCGGAAACTCGATCCAGATCTGGCAGCTCGCACAGGCGCTCGGCAACAACACCTTCGATATCGTGGCGTGGGATGCGAGCCTGATGCAGATGCTCGAAGTCGCCTATGAGATTCAGGACAAGGCGCTGTATGTGGTGGGCGGCGAGGAGAGTCCCCCCGGTGAGGGCTATCCCTACGATCTGATCTTCAAGAAGTTCAGGGACCAGGACACGGACACCACCAGGAACCTTACGAAGGCGTTCGTGGACGGCATGCTGGCTGTGCCGGGGTATGCGAGCCGCAAGATCACGCAGAGCGTGATCGACACCAGCAAGCTGCCAGCCTTGGGCACGGCCGTGGATGCCCTGGCGGATGAGCTGATCGCGAACGTGGGCACCATCGGTTCGGCGATCGTCAACGTCCGCACCAGCGCCCAGAGTTACAGCCCGACATCGAACCGGGTGTATCGCGACCTCGTGCACGTTTGCGATCTGCTGATCTCCCAGGTCTCAGTGACCTCGATCCAGACGGCGGCGGGCAATGTGAAAACGGCGATCAACGACGCGCTGGTCTGGGAGGGGCACAACAGCAACTCGCCGAACAGCCACGGGGTGTCGATCGACTTTTCGTCCTCGACCACGTTCAATTTGGGCACGACGGCAGTGGACTATGCGCTGATGCGGTTTGCCGCAGATACGTCGTGGAACGAGTGGCTGCAGATTGCACCCTGACCCTTGCGACCCCAAAAAAGGAGCCCGCCGACCCGGTCACCGGGTCGGCGGGCTCTGGTTTGGAGTGTTGTCCCTCAGCCCTTGAGCGGCAGAACCTTCACGACCCCGTCCATTTGGGCGATCGACGCCAGGTCCTTGGCGTCGACGGTGACGAACACCGCCTTCAGGGAAGCATCGGTGAGGTGGATCGTCATGCCCATCGCCTTGAGCTTTGTGGAGAGGTCTGCCGGTGAGCCCTTGGTCCAGATTTGCACCTGAACCTTGCCCGCCGCCCTCCAGAGCGACTTGTCGACCCGGGTCAGCCTAAAGTACCGAGCCCGCTGAGCCGGGGGCAATTCCTTGGTGAGCGTCTCTTCCTGAGCCTTGTCCATACCGCTCAAAGAGGCCACCTGCTGGTCCGTCATCTTGTCAAAGCCCTGCTTGAACGAAGCGGGGTTGAGGTACCGGTAGGAATCAGCAAGCTCGGCTTTGTCCGCAACGCCGTAGTTGACGTTCTTTCCAGCCTTTATGCCCAGCGACGCGGTCGCGGGCGGACCGGCAGCCGCGCCGCCAAAGCCGCCGCCACCACCGCCTCCAAGGCCGCCTCGCGCCATACCCGACTGATACGCAGCTCCGGCGCTACGTCCGAGCATCTCCTTGCCCTTCTCGCCGCCAAAGATGCCTTCATAGCTCACGCCATCGGCCATCTCGACCGGCACATGCACCGTGACCTGTTTGCCGCCGACGTTGATCACGCGATTTTCCACCGCGACGAACGACGTGTACTGCGTCATGATCCCGTACTTGAGCGCCAGCGCGATGATCTGTTCGGCCACGGGTTCGGGCTTCGATTCCTGTGGGTTCGTTTGGGCATAAAGGTGCCGGGTCTGAGCCAGCCAATCCGAGCGCATCAGGTCATCCACCTTCTCGCGCGCCCACAGCGAAGCTACCGCCGAGCCATGCTGATCCTGGCTTGGGAAGTTCGCCACGATGTCGCGCGACCAGGGCTTGCCGCCGAGCTTGCCCGTGATGTGGACGACGCCGCGGCCAGCGCCCGTGTAGCGGCCCTTGACCACGACAGGAGTTTGCGAAAAGACGTCGGGGATGGCGCGGGGCAGCACATCGGCCACAGGAACGCCGTCGATTTTGACCTGGATGTCGGTGAGCACCGGGTTGTTCAGCCGCTCGGCAAACGCCTCGACGGCCTTGTCGGCCTCGGAGGCCAAGGTCACCACCTGCGACTC
>JACRPN010000005.1:277863-441808 GCA_016223145.1 Armatimonadota bacterium
CTCACCGCGCCCTGCGGCGCTCATCGAATCGATGAGGAACCGGTTGACGCTGTTGCCGATGCCGAACGTGAAAATGCGCGCGGTGCCGACGTTCTTCTGGATGGTGTCCAGGATGTTGAACTCGTCGCCGACATAACCGTCGGTATTGAACACGATGATCCGGACCCGCTTGGGATCGGCCGGGGTCTCCATGGCCTTGTCGATTGCCAGCCTGAGCTGTGTGCCGCCGTTGGCCTGAAGTGCGTTGATGAACTGCAGGGCTGCCGCTCGGTTCTCCTGGGAGTTCGGCAGTGGCTTCGCCCAGAGAGCGTTGCACACGTTGCGGAAGCACATCACGTTGAATGTGTCGTTGGGCCGCATGATCTGCAGCATCCGGCGCATCATCTCCTTGGATTTCTCGATAGGAAAGCCGCTCTGGCTGCCGCTCTGGTCCATCACGAAGATCATCTCCTTGGGAGAGATGTCGGAGCTCTCAATGCGCTGAGGCGGGAGCAGCGCCAACGTAAAGAACCCGCCCTTCTGAGCGTCGGCATGGGTGAAGAATGCGTCGCGGACTGAGTTGCCAGCGAGCCTGTAGCGCAGGATGAAGTCCTTGTTGGGGATCTCGTCCTTCTTCGCGAGCTGGATCGCCATGCGTCCCTTGCCAACGTTGTCGGACTGGATCTGGTGCAGAACCGACTGCACTTCCTGGATCGGACCGCCCGCGTCCAGGTTGACCTTCACGCTGATTCCCGCGCCGGTGCGCATGCCCTCCTTCACGATCGGCGTGCCGATCCTGTTCGGGTCGGGGGCGTTACCCATGAATCGAGGGCCCACGACCATCGGGAAATTGAACTCAAACCAATCGTCCTTGAAGCTGACGAGCTGGACGTAGCTGATCTCGACCTGCACGTCCTGGCCCGGCATCACGTTGGCGACCGACTGGGTGAAGATGTTGGGGCGCTCCTGATCGAGCAGAGCGGCGGCTTGGCCCGCGTTCTTGGCGGCCTCATAAATACGTCGGGCCTCCTCGCGCCGCTTGATCTGGCCCTCGATGATGCGGTTGCCGACCGCAAAGCGCATGCGGTCCACGGCCGCGTCGGCCGGAAGCGGGAAGGTGTAGATCGCCTCGATTGGCGACTTCGATGGGTTGGTGAACGTCTGGCGAACGGTCACGCGAGCGCCGAATCCGGCGACGTCCGCGACGACTTCGGTGCCCTTCAGCGGGCAGAACGCTCCGGGGCCCTTCGGGTCCCAAATCTGCAGGGCGCCGGGATCGATGTGCCTGTCCAGGCCGGTCTGTTTGATCTCCTGGACCTGTCTCGATTCGGGGACCACGCTCACAACGGGTAAGGCATAGTTCGCCGGGGCATTGACGGTCCCTATAAGTCCTGCGGCGAGCAGTGAAATGGCAATCATCGTTGAAATCCCTCCTAAGAACGCGGCCTGGGAAAGGCCCGCGCGGTTCTTGTTTCGCATGGTCGGACTCCTCGGCGCTCTCTCCGTTTCAGGGTCCCTAGGCCGGATGGCCGGAGGTGGTGAGCCCCCAAATGGCACGGACGAAAGCGCGCTTCAAGAGTTCGTGTTTTGCAGGAGCCAAAGCGTTCACGCGGTTCGCTCGATTCGCAAAATCCCTCAGTCCTTGCCGAAGCCCATGGCGCCAGAAGCAAGCTCAAATGGAATCTCCAGTGGAACTCGCGCCCGCGCCGTCACGAAGCAGGAACTTCACGTGCCGCAGACTTCGGCTGCGCTGGATGGACTGATGGGGCGCGCCCTTGACGTGGCCCCAACTTGGGCTATGGCCGGCGGCCAAAGCCTCCCCTTATGCGTTCCTTTGCGCTATTGCGACTTTGCGAGAAGTCCCTGGGCCGGGACCCCAGATGCGAGGCTCGGGTTTTCGCTTGCCCACGGGCTTCAAATGCGAAACCGTGGGATAGAATCGCAACGTATCCTGAGATGAGGAGGATTCCATGTCCCTTACACACAGGCTCTTGACCCCATTGCTGCTGCTCGCGGCAGCGCTGCCCCTCAGCGCCCGCACCGAGGACGCGCCCGCCGCCTCTTTGGTTGTCGCCGATGCCTTCGCAAAGGCAAAGATGGAAAAGAAGGTCGCAATGGTGGCGTTCCACGCCTCCTGGTGCGGCTGGTGCCACAAGATGGATTCCGTGATGAAGCGGCCCGAAATCAAGCCGATCTTTGATAAGTACTTCGTGGTCACCTGGCTGACCGTCATGGAGGGACCAGACAAGAAGAACCTGGAGAACGCCGGTGGCGACGAACTGATGAAGGCGAACGGTGGCGAAGGCCAAGGAATCCCCTACTTCTACTTCGCCAACCCTTCGAGCCAAAAGACGATCGTCACCTCGAAGCGCCCTGCCACAGCTACCGACAAGGGTGGAAACGTGGGCTGCCCCGCGGAGCCGTTTGAGATCGCCTACTTCCTCGATATGGTCAAGAAGGCCGTTCCTAGAATCAGCCCAGCAGAACTCAAGACCCTTGAAGCGGGCTTCAAGACTGTCAAAGGCGGCGGGTAATGCCCGATTCTGAGATCGGCTCCGGAGCCTGTTGGCGATGGGCCGATCCCGTGATTCAGGGCCTGACCACGAGCACCGAGCACGGCGCTTGGACCGCTACCTCGTAGCTGACGCTCCCGATCAGGAACCGCTCCAACACCCCGTGCCGCGTCGCGCCGACGACCAGCAGGTCGGCAGACTTGGTCTTGGCGGTTTCGATCAGCACCTCTGCCGGCCTGCCGATGTCTGTATGCGTGCACATCTCGACACCCAACCCGGCCATCCGCTCCTGGGAATGCTGCACGACCGAAAGGGCCCGGTCCCGGTCGTATTCGTAATAGGGCAGGAACGCCGCGGGGTCCACCCCGGCAGGCACCACGTTTAGCGGTTCGGCACAGGCGCTGCAGACCATGTCGAACGATCCAGGCCCTTCTTGAGCCAGCCAATTTTCGGCGGCTTCGGCGCCCGCAGAGCCGTCTGCGCCCAACACGACCCGAGCCTTCTCAAGTTGCTGAAGCTGCTTCAAGGAGTCGCCGACGCTGTGTCCTGCATAAGGATGAGACACTAGGACGGAGCATGTCGCTTGGTTGAGGAGCTTTCTGGCCACGCTTCCCAGCACGAAGCTCTTGATGGCGCCAAGGCCCCGGCTGCCGACGAGGATCAGGTCGACGCGTTCGGACTCCGCATGCTCAAGCAGCCTATCGCCGATGTTGCCCTCCAGCACGACGCCCTCGGCCTTGTGGCCATGGGCGCGCAGGCGTCCGACGGCCGCCTCGACGAAGCTCTGGGCATGGTGCAGGCCGATTTCGACGATCTCACGTGCCTGCTCACCGCTGACGGCCATGCCAAGGGGTGCGACCGAAGCCACGGCAACGTGGGCGCTCGGCACGACGCTCGCCACAGACACGTCGGCGGCCCTTAGCCGTGGAGTGAGCCTGAGCGCAGCTTCGGCCAGTTGCGCGTAGTCCGAATCATCCGTTGCCAGCAGTACTTTCATGGCACACCTCTGGGCCGGCCAGGGGAAAGGGGTTCGCCGGTCCTTATGCGGCGCAAGCGCCAGGACTCTTTGATTTTAAGGCCTAGTGCTTGGCCGCTGGTCCTACTGTACCGCGAACCTCGCCAAACTCGATGCGCAGCCCGCCCTTCCGCGCAAATGCCGTCATCGCGACCGTGTCGCCGTCTTCGAGGAACGTTCGCGTCTCTCCCGTTTCAGAGAGCTGGATCGGCCTCTGCCCTCGCCAGGATAGCTCCAGCATCGAGCCGTACGAATCCTCCCCGGGGCCACTGATCGTGCCGCTGGCGCAGAGGTCCCCCGGCTCGAGGTTTGCGCCGTTGCTGGCCATGTGGGCGATCTGCTGGGCGATGGTCCAGTAGAGGTTGCTCGTATTGGAGCGGCATATCACCTGAGGCTGAGCCATCTTTTTGGACTGTAAGGTGACTTCCAGCTGGATATCGAAGTGGCCGCTTCCGGACTGGCGCAGGTGGGGAAGAACCTCCGGGTTCTGGGGCATCCCTGCAATCCGGAACGGCTCGAGCGCGTCGAGGGTCACCACCCAGGGGCTGATGCTCGTTGCAAAGCTTTTGGCCAGGAAGGGCCCCAGAGGCTGATATTCCCAGCGCTGAACGTCCCGAGCCGACCAATCGTTGACCAGCACCAGCCCGAGCACGTGGTCCTCGGCGTGCTCGATCGGGATCGGCGAACCCAAATCGTTGCCCTTGCCAACCAGGAAACCCATCTCGAGCTCGAAATCCAGCTCTTTAGTTGGCCCAAAGGTGGGAGATTCGCTCGAAGCATCCTTGGTCTGGCCGTTCGGGCGCAGGATCGGCTCACCCGACACGATGACGCTCGACGCCCGCCCATTGTAGGCCACCGGAAGGTGCCGATAGTTCGGGAGCAGCGGCGGCTGGTCCGGGCGGAACATCCTCCCTACGTTCGAGGCGTGGTGGATCCCGGAATAGAAGTCCACAAAGCCTCGGACAAACGTCGGCAGGACCATTTCCAGCCCATCTGCGGGTAGGAAACAGGCCCGCCGCAGACCCGCATTGCCTTGGAGTTCTGCCGACCCCTCCTCCAAAAGCTCGTACACGCGCCTACGGATCGGCGCGAGCGAACCGCCCACGGCCTCGGCCAGCCCCGCGACGTCGAACACCATGTCGAGGTCCAGATCTTCGATCAAGCCCGCTTCCGCAAGGGGCCGCAAGCTCAGCACCAGATCGCCGATGCGAACCCCCAGTTCGTCCAGTCCGGTGGCGGGGTCGATGAACTTGCCAAAGGGCAAGTTCTGGATCGGGAAACCCGAACCCTCTGGCACCGGGACCCAGCTCTTCTTGTCTTCAGGAATCACGAATTTCATGCGGGCGTTCCCTCCCCGGCTTCGAGTTGCTTCAGAGACTCAAGGGGCTCTTCGACCGAGCATGAGCCAAACGACGTGAACAGTTCGCGCGCACGGCGGACATCGTCCCACGAAGCCCTCAGATCTTCGAAGGCGAAACCCTCTGGGCCGCACTTCAGAGCCCCAAAGGTCCCCTCGTCGAGCACCACGGCAATCTCGCCGTGGGACAGATCGTTGGCCTCGTGCAAGGCGCAGGCCGCGAGCACGTTCAGAAAGCCGTGGTGCGAGATCGAAAGCGCCTCGTCCCAGTGGCGAAACGCGTGGTGCAGACCGGCCGTAAGTTTGAACTCGAGGTCCAGGTCCACGCAGTGCTTCAGAAACTCTGACAATACTTTCGAACTCGGAAAGGCGCTGGAGTCCGTTCCACCCGTCCGAGCCTTGGCCCGCAGCCAGTCCTCGCCGGCCAGCCGCGCCAGGCTCTCGGGAAAGTCGTCGGTCCATCCCAACTCGACATAAACCTCGATGGCCTCGAACGCCTGCAGGTCGGAAAGGGCGCCTGCCTGAATCTCCGCGCTCGACAGTTTGAGCTCGTAGGATTCGATCTCTCCCCAGTCGCCAAAGCTCTCATCGAAGGCCATCATCGCCTTGGCATCGGCCGCCATCAAAGCTCGGACGGTTCCCGAGCCGCCCGCCGAACCGACGACCGTCAATGGAACCGGCGCGGCCGCAGAGCCCTTGAGGGCATTGCCGAGTTCGGCAAGCCGGTGGACTGGGCAGACGAACCGAGACACGATCCAGGCCTCCGGCCCCGACTTGTGGCGCTGATAGGAAGCCACGGCTGCGTCCATCGGCAGTTTGGCCGGAGGAAAGAGCCCGGCGTAATCGATGATCCCCTGCAATGCGCTGCGAAGGCCCGTCGGCATGGCTGGAGTATGGCGCAAGGGGAGAGGGGACGTGAAGTGATGATGAGGTGAGGGGAGTGAGGGGAGTGAGGGGATGCGTGAGGGAGAGCGAGGATGCAAGAGGATGATTTAGGGTGACCGGGCTGAACGGCCTCTCGACCTTCAATGCTGAGTCATTGTGTTAGGAGATGCCTCCACCTCTTCCGAGGTGGAGGCTTCAAGAGCGATTGTCCAGGTTCAAGGCCTCCGCCTTGGAGGAGGCGGAGGCGCTTGATCTGCTTTCCCCGGACACATTGACGCAGCTTCCTATGGGAGAGTGCGGGGAGCAAAGCGACCCCGTGGAGGGGCTACTGATCTCGCCTCTCGCCTCTCGCCATTCGCCACTGACCTCTTTCACAAACTTTTCATGAGTCTATGCGTCACTTGAGGTACCGACTCGCGGAAACCCGCGGCTGGAGGTAACGCAACATGAGCAAACGACTGATGTCTCTCGCACTTGGCGCAGCGGCGCTTTTCGCCCTTGCGCTTCCGTTCACCTTGGTGGCGCGAGCCCAGGATCAGGGCGCGCAGGCGGCCCAGGGCTTTCAGGGCCAAGGCCAGGGATTCCCACCCCCGGGTGGCCAAGGGCTGCCTCCAGGGCAGGGGCCTGGCGCCGGGCCGGGCGGGTTCCAGCGCGGCCAGGGCCAGTTTCCAGGGATGATGTTGGGCCCCGGCGGCGGCGCGGCGATGGTCGAGGACAACAACTTCCTTTATGTGCTCGCCGGCAACCGGCTGCTCAAGGTGTCGAAGACTGACCTGAAGATCCTGAATGAAGCCAACCTCGGCGGCGGAATGATGCCCCCGGGCGGCCCCGGCGGTTTCCCCGCTCAGCCGGGCCAGCGCGGCGGCGGCAACCCCCCGCCTGAGAAATGAGGCGATAAAGGGATAAGGAGATGATGGGACAAAGGGATAGGGAATGGTCGAACGCCCCTCCTCTTGTGGCGACGAAGGGGCGATCGGAGGAGGGGGAGTCTCACGACGGCGCCTCGTCCCACCGTCCCTCTGTCCCTTTGTTCCTCCGTCCCTCCGCCTCCTCATCCCGTCCTTCTGTCCCTCAAGAACTTCACGTGCCAATCCAGAAACAAACGATTGCGCCCGCCGAAGTGCATTGATTTGCCCTTCCATGCCGGCGGCACGGTAGGGATTGTGCCCGGGAAGTAAGGATCGACGGCCATCTCGATCTCGGCGACACCCTGGGGGTTGCCGACCTGTGCGTTCTGGGCAGCCTGCAGGTCGCTGAGCGCCTGGTCCACCGATTTGCCCCAGAGGTTATCCAGGGGCACCGGATCGTCGGGCCGGTCGAACCGCCATAGCCAGTAGTTGGCGGCGGGAGCATTGGCGGCGGCTGACACGGCTTGCCGAACCTGAACCGCCGTACCGAGCCCCGCCTCCGCGATCGCCGGGCATTGGAATATGCCGAGACTCCGCACGTAGGGCTCCAGCACCACTGCGGTCCAACCCGCCCTGGGGTCGGAAGGAGGCCAAGTGGTCCAAGGCCGATAGCCGCCGGGAAGGGAGAGCTTCAGGTCCCGCCGATCTGGCAGGCGATCGTCGTAGTCAGCGAGATAGAGCTCGAACGCCGTGCCCACTTGCTTGAGGTTGCTGAGACAGGCTGCCTTTTTCGCGGCGGCCTTTGCCTGGGAGAAGACCGGGACCAGGATCGCGGCGAGGATGGCGATGATCGCGATCACGACGAGGAGCTCGATCAGCGTGGAACCACGTCTCGATAGGGAAACACCTGCTCGCTCTCCATGTACGGCCGCCACCCCGACATTATGGTCGCGCGCAGGTCCTGAGGCAGCCATGGGCAGAGTATTGAAACGCAGCGGCGAGCATCTGGCACCCCTCTGGAGACTGTCGAGCCTCCAAACGAACCGCCCGAATCGTCGCCACCTTCAGGGAGCCGTCGCCGGAGGTTCCGCCGCCTGTCGGACGGCCTCCGCCGACGGCGCAGAGCCCTTGAGCGCCGCCGCCTTGTGTCCGTGCGCGCCGGGGGGTGGAGTCTCAAGAATCCCCTTGAGCGTCATGATGCCGATGAGCAAGACCACGGCGCACCCCGTGACGATCACCCATTGCCTGCGTGCCGGGTGGCGGGATGGCGAGCGGTCGAGCCAGGGCAGGAAGAGCATTCCCATGCTCACCAGGCCGGGAACGATCATCGTCGCCACGACCTCCCAGCCTGCCGGCATGATCTTGAGAAGCTCATAGAGCCCAAGGAAGTACCACTCGGGCCTCGGCGCGAAGTCCGTGCCGCTCGGGTCCGCGATGGCCTCTAGCGCCGGCGGGAAAGCAAGGGCCAGATAGACCACCAACCCCATGCCGCCAAGGACAACCACCGCGTCCTTGAAGAGCTGGACAGGATAAAACGGAACCGGCTTACCTTTCTGCGGGAGCACGGGCCCAGCGATATGGTGCTTGCGCACGAGGAAGAGGTGCAGCGCCATGAAGCCCATCAGTGCCGCCGGAAGCAGCATCACGTGGAGCGCAAAGAACCGAGTAAGCGTGAGCGCCCCGACCTCTTCTCCACCGCGAATGAGAACCAGCAGGTCGTGGCCGACGACCGGGATGGTTGCTGCGATGCGCGTTCCAACGACCGTCGCCCAGTACGCCTTCTGGTCCCACGGCAGCAGATAGCCCGTGAACGAAAAGCCCAGGATGACGTTGAAGATCACCACGCCGACCAGCCAGGTGAGCTCGCGCGGCTTCTTGTAGGAGCCCCAGAAGAACACGCGCAGGATGTGCAGCACAGTGAAGATCACGATAATGGTCGAACCCCAAACGTGAAGTCCGCGCACGAACGACCCAAGGGCTACTTCCTCCGTGATGTGCTTGACGCTCGCATAGGCATCGTGCGCGCTCGGCGTGTAGAACATCGCCAGCGCAAAACCCGTGATGAACTGGAACATCAGCAAGGTCATCAGGAGGTTGCCCAGCGTCTGCCACCAGCCGACGCCTGGGGGCATCGGCTCGTCGAGATTCTTTCGCACGAAGCCCCACCAACCAAGCCTGAGCTCAAGCCAGTCGCTCAGCTTGGGGCGATCGACGAGCAGTTCCTCTTCGGGCTTGAGCGGAGTCTTCTCGACTGGACGTTCGGGGGTTAGAATTTCAGCCATGGTTACACGTTCTTTTGCACGAAGATCTGGCCGTTCTCGACCTTGACGGGATGCTGTTCGAGGGGTTTGGGAGGCGGTCCAGACACGACGCTGCCGTCCTTGCCGAACACGCCGCCGTGGCAAGGGCAGAAGTAGCGGTCCTTTTCGCCAACCCAGTTGATCCTGCAGCCAAGGTGGGTGCACGCGGGGTCGAAGGCGATGACCTCCTCTCCCGACCTGTGAAGGAACACGGTGTACTTGCGGTCGACCAGCGCGTAGCCGTCCTTGATCTGCATCGTGAAGGAGGCCTCGCGGGTCTGCCCGTCTTGAATCTCCGAAAGGCCCAGCACGGGCACCCACATGCCTTTGGTCTTTCTTCCCAGAGGCGATCCCAGGAAGCCCAGGACCGGCCCGAGGACGACGCCTCCGACGATCAGGTTGATGCCGGCCACCAGCCAGCCCAACAGCTTGCGCCGGGGCGGGCCTGGCTGATCGTTGATCGAATCGATCAGGGAGTTGGATACAGGTTGTTCGTTGCTCATGGTCTTGTCTTGGGTGTGATGGGCGTGCTCAGGGGTAATAGCGAAGCTTGACGGGGCCGTCAAAGCCCGGTTCCAGCTCCCTCATCAACTGCTCCGCGATGCGCTGCGATTTGTGGTGGCGTCCCGGCGAGGGCTCGCGACGGAAGCCGATCTCCACGCCCGATTCGACGATGGCGTCGGCCAGCTTGGTGAGGGCCACCATGGTCGGCACGATCCAAACGTGGGCGAAACGGGTGAACGGCGCGGTGGCGAGGAGCACGAGCACGATCGCCAGGTGATAGAGGTAGATCGGCATGACCCATCCGGTCAGGCCGGCACGTTTCATCACAAGCGTCAGAAATCCTGCGACCAGCGCGTGGAAGAGCAGCGTGACGAACAGAAAGTCCCTGCCCTGAGTCATGCCGTTGTCGATGTACTGGTCCTTGCGGTAGCGGACCATCACGTACATCACGCCGGTCATCGCCGCCGCACCACCCAGCACCGGGAGAAGCTTCAGGGGATCGGTGAACGGCAGTTCAGAGCGCAGAGGGTTGAAGATCTGCATCAGCACGTCTCCGAGCATCAAGGCGCAGAAGCCATAGAGGATCAGGCCGTGCATGAACCACCGAAACTTGTCCTTTCGGTAGAGCGAGGCGACGCAGAACCCGTCCACGATCAGCGACTGGAGCAGGACCCCGAAACTCTTGCCGAGTCCGAACTTCTTCATCGCGGGCCAGAGCTGCTTGGGCGCCGAGAGCCTGATCCAGTAGATCCAGATCTTCACGCCGAAGATCAGCGCAAACAGCGTAACGAGCGAGAAG
The DNA here is from genome assembly GCA_016223145.1 of Armatimonadota bacterium. Lineage (NCBI taxonomy): Bacteria > Bacillati > Armatimonadota > Armatimonadota bacterium. The sequence goes on from JACRPN010000005.1 coordinate 288,064, forward strand.
ATGATCCCGACGTTCCTGGTGCTGAGCAAACTTCCGACCTTGTACGCGATCGGGATCTGCGTCTCATCCCAGGGCTTGGCCTTGACCTCTTCAAAGATCTCGCGAAGCTGTTGGGCGGAGAGATCGGCCTCCTTGGTGGCGGGCATCATGCCCTTACCCTTTCGCACGACTTCTTCGAACTTCTCCAGCGTGACCTTGGTCTGGGCGATCGGCGGGCCTAAGCCGCCCATCGCGCTCATTCCGTGGCAGCCCATGCAGTTCGAGGTCGCGAAATGATCGGTCGTGGGACGGGTTTTCAGGTTCTCAGGTACAGGGCTCTCAGAGGTCCCCTGACCCCGACCAAGGGCCGCCATCCCGAAAAGCATCAGCAGTGCAAGCAGAGTTGCCAGCCAATGGACTCCCATGCTTCCCGACTTCGCTTTCGGCGTGGTGGGCTTTCCTGCCGGGGAATCCAGCGGCTCGGCTCGCTCGACGCCGGCACGTTGCCCAAATGTCGAACTTGCCTGTTTCGCCATCGTGCCCAAATACCGACCTGCCGGATTGGTACCGGCTTCGGGCAGGAGCTGGAACGGTGACCTTTTTGTTTCAACCACCTGCTCCTCGATGTAGGTTGAGATTTCGCTCTCGGGATTGTCCATGTCGCCGAAGATACGCGCCTTGGTGGGGCACGCCACGACGCAAGCCGGATCGAGGCCGACGTCCACGCGCTGCACGCAATAGGTGCATTTGCGCGCAACGTTCTGGTTGAGTCGTGGCTTGACGAAGTCGCGCTCGTAGGCTTCGTCTTCGTTCAAATACCAGGCGTCCTCCGCCTTCAGCACGATGTTTCCGTAGGGGCACGCCGAGACGCAGGCGCCGGTGCCGCGGCAGCGGTCCTGGTCGATGAGCACCACACCGTCAGGGCGCATGAAGATCGCCTTGTTGGGACAAGCTTTCAAGCAAGCAGGATTCTCGCAGTGGTAGCAGAGCATTGGCAGATACACGCGCTTGGCGTCGGGATACTTGCCAGCCTCGATGTTGAGCACCCTTGCGAAGAACACGTCCATCGGGGTGCCGTTTTCCTGCTTGCAGGCCACCGTGCAGGCATCGCAACCAATGCAGCGCGTGAGGTCGATGAGCATCGCGAGCCTTGCCATTAGCGGGTGCCTCCTGCTGGATTGGGTTGCGGAGAGTTCAGGTTGCCAGGTTCTCCGGTTTTCAGGTTTTCAGGTCGTCCTGCCTGAACACCTGAAGACCCGAATACCTGAACACCAGGCCTTCTGGTGCCTTCCGGCTTGCCGTTTTCAACCTTGCGAACGTCCACACGGGTGTCCTTCCAGTGCTGCCCGGGCGCATACACCGCGGGCAGGTAGTAATTCTCGTGAGTTGGTTTGACCTTTTGGTGCGTGTGCGGGCCGTGGTACTTGCCCTCGGAGAGGTACCGGTCCCACCAACCGTGGTCGGTGCAAAGCACTCCAGGCTTGATCGTCTCCGTTACCAGCGCCCAAAGCCGATAAGCGCCATTGTCGTTGAAGATCTCGACTTCATCGCCATCCTCGATCCCGCGCATGGCCGCGTCGACCGGGTGGATCTCTACCACCGGGCCTCTGTTCATGTTCAGCAACAACGGATTGTTGCTGTGGGTCGAGTGGACCCGCCATTTGCTGTGTGGGGTCACGATGCTCAGCGGCAATTTCTGGTCCGTCTCTGGAAGATGTGAGAACGCCGCCTTGAAGATCGGCACCGTCTCTCCCAGCTTGTGGAAGACCTCTTCTTCCTTGTAAAACTCCATCCGCCCAGTCTTCAGGAACTCGCGTTGTGCGCCCTCAGGGAAGGGATAAGCCCGGGGCGGGAAGAGTTTCAGATCGTGGAACTGCTCATCGCAGCCCACCTCGGGGTCGTGCACTTTCAACCGGACCGGGCCCGCCTTGAGCTGGTCGATGGTGATGTCCTCGACCTCTTTGCCACCACCCTTGAGCATGATGTCGATGGCTCCCCACTCGTCGAGGTCGAAGTGCTTGAGCAAGGTAGGGTCCACACGGCGGACCAGTTCGCGCACGATCCAGAACTCGGTTCGCGAGTTGTATTGCGGCTTGACCACCTCGTTTTGAATCTGAAGGTACGGGTGGCAGGAAGTACCGACCAGTTCGGTCTTCTCCCAGAACGTCGGGCAAGGGAGCACGACGTCGGCATATTCACACGTCGGGCTCATCGAGAAGTCCAGGCACACGAAGAGGTCGAGGTTGTCGATCGACCTCTTGAGCGGCTCGGAGAACTCCGTGACCAAAGGGTTGCCGTGAGAAACGAACAGCGCCTTGACCCCATCCTTCGGATACTTGATCTTGGGATTGATGGTCTCGGTGGCCTTGCCCATCACGAAGTAGTGCATGGGCAGGGGCTTCGGCCGAACGCCGCCCGGGAACCAGAACGGGCTCACGTCGAGGCGGAAGTGGTGCTGCCCAGAGTAGATGGAAACCGATTCGCCTGGCTTGCCGTGCGCGCCGGCGAGAGCGGAGAGCAATAGGATCGCCCGGATCGTCAGGTCGCCGTGGAGCCGGTGGTTGAGCCCCATGCCGATGATGATCGAGCTTGGCCGGTTGGTCGCGTACTCGCGGGCAAGGTCTTTGATGGTCTGCGCTGGGATGTCGGTGAGCTTCTCGACGTTTTCCGGACGGTACTCGTCACCGGAGATGACGTCCTCGAGGAGTTGGAAGACGGGCGTAACGCGGACGCGCTTCGTCGGAAGGTCCGAGGTCCGAGGTCCGAGGTCCGAGGCGTCCGCTTGTCCCTCAGGCCCTCGGTCCCTGATCTCAACTTCCCGAGTTCCGCGGAAGCTCGGCCTAAGTTCCTTCGGGAGCGCCAGAGAGTCCATCGGCAGCTTGTAGAGGCCGTCCGCGCCCTCATCCCAGACGACGAACTCCGCGTCGGTTCCCATCCCCACGTCGGAGGCTCGGAGCCGCTGGCCGTTGTCCTCGCGCACAAGGGTCGCAGTGTCTGTAAAGGTCTTGAGGAAGTCCCAATCCACCAGGTCTTCGTTGATGATCACCTGGCACATCGAGAGCGCGAGCGCGCCGTCCGTCCCAGGCGTGATGGGCACCCAGACATCCGCGCCCTTGGCCGTCTGGCTGCAACGCGGGTCGATGCAGTAGATCTTGCAGCCGTTGCGCTGCTTGGCATATTGGGTCAGGAATTTCGCGTCGGGAATGCGGGTCTGGAAGACGTTGCTCGACCAGAGGATCGCCGTCTTGGCGTAGCCCCAGCTCTTGGTCTCGCACTCCACGCAGTCGATGCCGACCGTGTGCGTGAAGCCCATGCTGATGTCGCCGTTGAAGTCGTACGCCGTGGCGAACGACATCCCGAGCAGCGCGGCCATGCGGACCTGCGCCCCCTTCTGCACGTAGCCCGTGCCCACCACCTGGTTGAAGAGCAGCATGTGGTCGGCGCCGTGGTCCTTGATGATCCGCTTCATGTGCCCGGCGATGTGGTCGAGCGCCTCGTCCCAAGTGGCCTCTTTCCATTGCCCGGCTCCGCGCTCCCCTTGGCGGATAAGGGGCGACTTGATGCGGTCCGGTCCATAGATCAGGTGCGTCATCGACATGCCGCGCAAGCAGCCGCGCGGGTTGTATTCCGCGCACGGATAGTCGGCGGCCGGCTTGAGATCAACGATCACATCATCGACCACGGTCGCTAGCCATCCGCACGCGCCGGTGCAATTGGGGCTGTCGGTGGTGCGCACAACCTTGGCCTCGCCTTTCGGCGGTTCGGTCTGTTGGAATCTTCCCGGGACTTTGTAGCGTGTTGCCATCGGTCGAAATCCTTCCTGGCGCAGCGCCCGTTACTCGGGCGTCCGCTATCGAATACTTTGGGGTCGAGATTGATGCGCTGCTATGACAGCCGTCATAGAACGGGTGTCGAACAAAGAACCCGGCACGGTCGAACCAAGCGCTCTTGTGCGATATGTCCGCCGTCATAGTCGCGCCGGATCGCCAGCGTCAACATCGGTTTCAGGGGGTTCTGCGCCCCAAAGGAAAGACCGATGCTCTTCATGTCTGATGCCCAAGCCGTCGACACCAAATTCACCCTTGAAATCAGGGAGCGCTATGAGCGCCGACTGAACAAAGACTTCCTAACCTCTGCCGCGGACAACCGCTCCGACCTCTACTCGAGGTTCAGACCCACTCTTGAGACCAAATTCGGCAAGAACGGCACGTTCGTGCTGCAGTATCAGTTCTCGTACGACGCCGCAAGAACCCCCGCCAAGAAATTCTCAACAGAGAATCAAGACGTCAATCAGGCGTACCTGAAGATCGCCGTTCCCAATGGCTCTTTCACCGCCGGCCGCCAGAAGATCAACATTGGCAGCGAGCGACTGATCGGCTCGCTCGAGTGGGTGAACGTGCCCCGTTCCTATGACGGGTTCCGGTTTCAGCAAGGAGCTTTCGATGCGTTCGCAATGAAGGTGGGCGTGGCCGTGCCAAAGCCGGAGAACGCCGAGATCGTTGGCCTTACCTACAAGTCCGACCTAGGCCAGACGCTCGCCGTCTACAAGAACGACGAGAGCGCGACCGGCAAGACCCACATCTGGACCATTGACCACTCCAACAAGCTGACCTTCGGCAACACAGACTTCGATTACGACATTGCGGCACAGGGCGGCAAGGTCACAGGCAAGGACCACTCGGCCTGGGCGGCGCACGGCGCAGTCACGTTCCGCAAGTCGAAGACCCAACGCGCCTATGTGGAGCTCAACGCCGCGAGCGGCGGGCACAGCGCCACCAAGAGCGAGACATTCGACAACCTTTATCCCACCAACCACAAGTTCTACGGCAGCATGGATATGCAGGGCTGGAAGAACATGGTGGAGTTTGCCGCCGGATGGCAGCAATCACTGAACGCCAAGACCGATCTCCACCTTCACGCCCACCTCTTTCGGCTGATGGACGCAAAGGACGCCTGGTACGGCGCAGGCGGAGCCCCCAACAAGGGCCCGTCTGGGGTGTACAAAGACGCGACGGGCGCCAGCGGCAAGGAAGTCGGGACGGAACTTGATCTGGAGTTTGCCTACCGGCACGACGCCACGACGACGCTAAACTTCGGTATCGGCAGCTTCAACCCTGGCAAGTTCATCAAGGCGAAGAACGGCGGCTCCGCCGACAGCCAGACCTGGTTCTTCTTGATGCTTTCGAAGAAGATGTAGCCGAGCATTCTCAACTCCAGAAACGCCGAGAGCGCCGGGACAATGTCCCAGCGCTCTCTCTTTATCGGGCAGCCTATCCTCTTCATGATAGGCCCTGCAACAGCGACATGCGCTGTATGACGTCCGTCATGTCGCCAGCTCCGGAGGACCGCCAGCATAGTGGGCATGAGCGCACGAGCGACCGCGAACCGCGTGCTCTTCATGAACACGCTCGCCTTCACCGTCTGTTTCGCCGTCTGGACCCTTTACGGCGTCCTCATCACCTTCATCGCTGACAACGGCCTCATCCCGCTCGACAAGGCCCAGATCGGGTGGCTGCTCGGCATCCCCGTCCTGTCCGGCTCGCTGATCCGGCTGCCCGTCGGGATGCTCTGCGAACGGTTTGGCGGCAAGCCGGTCTACATCGGCGTGATGATCTTCTCGGCCATCTCCGTGTTCATGGTCAGCTACGCCAACAGCTTCGTCGGGCTCTTTTGGGGTGGCCTCGCCTTCGGCATTTCAGGCACGTCGTTTGCCGTCGGGATCGCCTATTCCTCGATCTGGTTCCCCAAGAAGAGCCAAGGCACAGCGCTGGGCATCTTCGGCATGGGAAACGCCGGTTCTGGCGTCACCAGCCTGGGCGCTCCGCTCATTCTCAAGTCGCTCACGAACAACGGCGCAAACCCGGACAACTGGCGGCAGCTGCCTCAGATCTATGCCGCGGCGATGGCTGCGATGGTCGTGCTCTTCGCGCTATTCACCGTTCATCGCAAGGACGAAGCCGCGGCGCAGAAGTCTTGGGTGTCCATGCTCGAGCCGCTCAAAGACGTTCGTGTTTGGCGGTTTGGCCTTTACTATTTCCTGGTCTTCGGGGCGTTCGTCGCGCTCAGCCAATGGCTCATCCCGTACTACCTCAACGTCTATGGCATGAGCCTGGCGACCGCCGGTCTGATGGCCTCGGTTTTCAGCCTGCCCTCCGGCATCATCCGTTCGCTGGGCGGGTGGATTTCCGACCGCTTCGGCGCGCGAACCACGATGTATTGGGTGCTCAGCACCTGTGCCCTGTTCTTCTTTCTGTTGGTTGCTCCAAGGATGCGCGTGACGGCTCCCGGCGAAGGGATCCTTGCCGACCGGGCCGGCACCGTCGCCAGCGTCTCGAACGACCTGATCGTCGTCGAAGGAAAATCCGGGAAACAGGAATACAAGCTGACGCCCCAAACGATGGTTCACCTGGACGTCGATGAGGGCAACCTCGTGTTCCCGACCTTCACCAACTGGCATAAGCCCGCCGCGAAAGTCGGGGACAAGGTCAAAAAGCGCACCCTGCTCGCCAGCGGCGTGACGGAGGCCTACTTCCAGGCCAACGTTTGGATCTTCACGGCGTTCGTTTTCCTGGCGGGAATCATGATGGGCATTGGCAAGGCTGCCGTGTACCGGCACATTCCGGACTACTTCCCTCATGACGTCGGGGTTGTGGGCGGCATCGTGGGCGTCATCGGAGGTCTGGGCGGGTTCATCTGTCCGATCCTCTTTGGTTACATGCTGAAGTGGACCGGCCTCTGGACCACTTGCTGGATATTCTTGGGCCTGATCTCGGTCGTTTGCCTGGTCTGGATGCACCTTGTCATCCTCAAGATGACGCGGAACATGAACCCGGCGGGCCCGCTCGACAGGCCTGAAGGTGAGCCGACATCCTGACCGCAGCAGGCTCCACGCACGACTCAAGCGGAGCGGTTTGCCAATTGGACCGCCCCGCTTGACTTCGGGCGACCAATCCTGCTCCGTATGACGGTTGTCATAGCCCCATCTGGCCCACGGCTTGACAATGAACCTAAGAGGTCACGCACTTATGGCAACCGAACGACGCCCCTCCGCCACTTGGCTCCCATCCTGGAATCGCGACGACGACGCGTTTATGGAGGCGCAGGGCTTTCGCATTGCCTGGCGCACGATGTGGATCACGACGTTCTGTCTGATCCTGTCGTTCTCGACCTGGTTCATGGTCAGTGTGATGGCGGTTCGCCTTCAGGGCATCGGCTTCAAGCTGGATGCCGGCCAGCTCTTCTGGCTCACCGCAATGCCTGGGCTCGCAGGCGGCACGCTTCGCATCATCCACACCTTCCTCATTCCGATTGTGGGCACGCGCCACACCATCGCGTTCTCCACCATCCTGCTGCTCTTACCCTGCATCGGCTGGTCCATGGCCGTGCAGAACCCGAACACACCCTACAGCACCCTGCTAATGCTGGCGTTCCTGGCGGGCCTTGGCGGCGGCAACTTCTCCTCGTTCATGCCGAGCACCAGCCTCTTCTTCCCGAAGCGATTGCAGGGCACGGCACTCGGCATCCAGGCGGGCGTGGGCAACTTCGGGGTCAGCGTGGCGCAGTTCCTCATTCCGTGGGTCATCGGGCTCTCGATGTTCGCAAGCGTCGTGGGCGCGCCCCAGAACTTCACCAAGGCGGGCAAGACCACCCAAATCTATCTGCAGACCGGCGCGCTTATCTGGGCGCCTTTCATCGTGGTCGCCGCACTCATCGCCTGGTTCGGCCTCAAGAGCGTCCCGACCGCCAAGGCATCGTTGGCCCAGCAGACCGACATCTTCAAGAACAAGCACACCTGGCTGATGACCTCGCTGTACATCATGACCTTCGGCTCGTTCTCCGGCTTTTCGGCGGCGTTCCCGCTGATGATCAAAGAACTCTACGCCAAGTTTCCGGATGGGCCCGACCCCCTAAAGTACGCCTTCCTTGGCCCGCTGGTGGGTGCTGCGTCCCGTGTGCTTTTCGGGCCGATCAGCGACAAACTCGGCGGTGCGAGGGTCACCCAGGTGTCTGGCATCGGAATGCTGCTCTGCGCTCTTGCGGTAAGCAAATACGTTCACCCGACGAGCCTGGAGGAGTTCGGCCCCTTCCTGTGGCTGATGCTCGGCATCTTCTTCTTCTCCGGGGTCGGCAACGCCTCGACCTTTAAGCAGATGCCGATGATCTTTGAGGCGCGCCAAGCCGGCGGCGTGATTGGCTGGACGTCGGCAATCGCCGCCTACGGCCCGTTCATCTTCTCGGTGCTGATCGGGGCCTCGATCAAAGGGAGCTGGACCGCTTCGTTCTTCTATGGCGTGGCCGCCTTCTACCTGTTCAATCTGGCGATCAACGCCTACTACTATGGACGCAAGGGCGCCGAAAAGCCCTGCTGAGCTGCCAATGAGATCGCAGTCCCTTCAATCCCTGCGCGTCATGCCCAACCGCTCTGCCCTAGCGGAAGGGCTGGCGCGCGCCAGCGTCGAGATCTATCGGCCGTTTTTCCTGGCAGGGGTGATCTCCGTTCTGACAGCCGGATGCCTGCTTGGGGCGGTCGCGCTGCTGGGCATCGCCCTGAACGGAAGCTACACCGCCAGCGCGTGGACACCCTACGTCCTCGCCCACGCTAACTCGCAAGTTTATGGGTGGGTGGGCTTCTTCGTCATGGGTTTCGCGCTGCAGCAGCACGCCCCGACCGTGGCCAAGAATGCCCTCTTCGAGCGGCTTGCGGCCATCTCGCTCGTCCTGATGGCGGTTGGGATCGGTGTCCGGTTCGCCGCTGAGCCCCTCAGCAATGCCGATCCAGGAATCTGGGTCCCCATTGGTGTGGCCTCCTGCATCCTGCAGACAATCTCAGTGTTCCTCTTCATGGGCAATATCGCCGTCACCCGGCATCGAAGCGGCCCGATGACCTGGCAGACGGCGCTTGTGTTTGCCTCCATGTTCTGGCTAGTCGTCATCGCCCTCGCAGAGCCTTACTTCTTCGCAGAGACCCACGGAGGCAGCCCGCAGGAGCGGGTCCTGTTCATCGCCGAGTGGTTCCCGCCCTATCGAGAGGCTCAATTCCTAGGCTTCGTCACCATGATGATCTTTGGTGTGGCCTGCGTCAAGATGAGCTCTTGCTTTGGCGCTGAAGGCGCTAATCCAAGACAGGGCCTGCTGGGATTCGGTTTGTGGCAGGCCGGTCTGCTGGCCCGGATGGCGGGTTGGGTCCTGGCGTTTCGCCAAGACCTTCGGCCGGATAGCCTGCTGGTCTACCGATCAGGAGGGTTGCTGCTCGCCGCGGGCGCGGTCTTCCTGATCGCCTCGACCCAGATGTTTCGGCGTCTCCAGTTTGCGGCGCCTTCCCACAAGTTCGTGCGAGGGGCATTCACCTGGCTGCTGATCGGTGGGCTGCTTATGGCCGTTGAGCCGCTGCATCTCGCCCAGATCGGCCAGCCATTCTCGCACGCCTATACCGGCGCGATCCGTCACGCGGTAACCGTCGGGTTTATCAGCCAGATGATCCTCGGTGTTGGAATGCACGTGGTGGCGCGCATGAACGACATGCCGGCAGAACAGGAGCGCCAGCTCTGGGCGTCCTTTTGGCTGCTGAACATAGGGAACGCACTGCGCGTCGCGCTGGAGATCGGCACCGATTATTCCGGAAGCATGTTCCTGCCGATGGGCTTCACGGGCTTCATCGAACTCACCGGCCTCCTCCTTTGGGGAGGCTATGTCGCGAAAGTCATGCTTGATTCGAGGAGGCTCAGTCGTGCAAGCTGAACACCTAATGGCCGATGGTAGATTGAGAGACGATCGCCCGAGCGTTCGGGTAGCGATTGAGTCCTGCACCATCCTGAACGCCCTGTCTCAAGTGGAGCGCGATTCGCTGGAGCAAGGCTGCTTCATGGCCTATGCCAACCGTGGCGAGTCGATCTGGCTCGCGGGGTCGCCTTCCGAATTCTCAGGAATCGTCGCTTCGGGCTTCGTCAAGCTCACGCGCACGACACCGCACGGGCAGGAGGTGGCAGTGGACCTCCTGGGTCCGGGCCAGGCGTTCGGCCTCTTGATCGCCATCGAGGGCCGGCCGTTTCCGCTCAACGCCGTTGCGGTCACGAGTTGCTGGTACCTGAAGATTCCCACGCGCGTGCTCATGCCGATCTATCACGCCAGCTCTCCCTTTAAGGACCAAATCGTGCACACGATTGGCCCCCGGCTCAGGCAAGCCCACCAGATGATGTCCCGGCTTTCGAGCGGCACGGTTGAAGAGCGCATCGCGGCCGTCCTTTTGATCCTCGCCGACAACTACGGGCTTCACAAGGGCGACAAGGCTCGGCTGAAGGTCCCCTTAACCAGGCAGGAAGTTGGCGAGATGGCGGGCACGACGGTGGAGACGACGATCCGCGTGATGAGCAAGTGGCAAAAGGACGGGCTCGTAACGACCCAGCGCCAGATCATCACGATCTGCTCGGTGAGCCAACTCGAGCGGCTCCTGAGCGAACACGCTTAGGCCGTCCTTGACGCGTCGGCTGCGACGGAGCGCAGGGGAGGACGCGGCTGAATCGCGCTTCTCAACACCTGGCACGCCTCCGGGGTGCAGGCGATGGGTGCCCCCGGATCCATCGGTGTCGTTCCGACCGGTGGGGATCAGGAGACTTCCGCTCAACCCCTGGATACCCTCTGCTGACCCCGGCAGGGCCCGTTGAGAAAGGTGTAGCCCAGGCGGCCCGACTGGGCGATTTCGGTTCAGCAACTGTAGAGCGCAAAGCCTCCGTTTCTCAACATTCGCCGGTGGGGTCGCGAGGCATACGCTAGACCGGAGGGTCGCAGAAGGCGATCTCCGTTGGGTGTCGTTGTACAAGGGCTTGGCTAGCTTTAGGGCGCCCTGAGCCTTCCCAGAGCGCCCCGAAATCTGGTGGAGGCGGGGGGAGTTGAACCCCCTTCCAAAACCGTCGCCCCGATAGCTACCACGAGCGTCTCCCCTGTACTTTTTCTCGGCGGCGATCTCTCCCGGGGTCGGCTGATCGACGCTCAGTTCGGTTCTTTTTCGAGGCCTTCGCTACGAACAGAAGCTGGGCCCTTATCCGGATTTAGCGACGCCCTTAGCCCCCCTACCGGCTCGCAGGGTTAGGACGCGCGGTCGTATTACGCCGCGTAAGCGAAGTTTGTGTTCGCAGTTGCTTTTTTCCCGCTTTTTACGAGGCCAGCGGGTCCTCGGCTCGCAACCGTCGGTCGAACCGGCTCTGTCGAGCCCGTTCGCCCCCAGTCGTCATCATTATAGAACGTCGGTACTCTGCCCATGGTTCCGCAACTTTGCCGGTTGCTGGCTGGAACGATCAAGAAGCGCTGGATTCCAGTTCCTTTACACAATTGGGAAGTATTCCCGGCTTCAATTGGTGCTAAAGTAGCCTAAAGCGTGCTCGCGTGCGATGTCGCGCTGTTCGGAGGCCATTGGTCATGAAACGGGCTTTATTTGTTCTCTTGTCGGCGGCTGTGGCTGCCACCGCCCTCTCGCAAAGTGGTGACTTCGTGCCAGGCCAGATTGTGGTCCGGTTCAAGCCAAACACCCAGATAGCTCAACTGGTTCTCAACGCCAAGACCGGCGCCAAGGTCGTTCGCAGCGTCGAAGGGCTGGACATCGTCGCATTGCAGCTGCCCACCGCCTTAGGCGTGAACCAGGCCATCAAGACCTACGCCAGCCAGAAAATCGTCAAGTATGCCGAACCCAATGCCGTCTACTATGCCGACTTCACGCCAAACGACTCGCTGTTTGCCCAGCAGTACGCCCACAAGCGAATCCAGACCGAGCTGGCCTGGGACATTACGCAGGGGCTCAATACCGTCAAGATCGCCGTCATCGACACGGGCTGCGACATCAACCACCCTGACCTGATGGGCAAAGTGTTGCCGGGACATGACTTCGCAAACAACGACGATACGGTTGAGGACAACCAGGGGCATGGGACGCACGTCAGTGGCGACGCCGCCGCCTCAACCAACAACTCAATGGGAGTCGCGGGGCCCGGATTCAATTGTATGGTTCTCCCGGTCAAGGCTAGCGAGTTTGGAGGCTTTACCGAGGACGCCATTATCAACTCCATCAAATGGGCCGCCGATCAAGGCGCCCACGTCATCAATATGAGCTTTGGTGGCTGGTTCCCATCGCAAGCAATTGAAGATGCCTGCAACTACGCTTGGGCCAAGGGCTCCGTGCTCGTAGCGGCGGCTGGTAACGACCCGGTGACCGACAAGCACTACCCCGCAGCCTATCCGGTCTGCATCGCCGTGGCGGCTTCGGACCAGTTTGACCGACAGTCCGACTTTACGACCTACGGCGACTGGGTGGACGTGGCGTCTCCGGGTGTGGCGATCCTCAGCACCACGGTGGGCGGCGGCTACGAGGCCTGGGATGGCACTTCGATGGCCTCGCCGGTCTGCGCGGGTGTGGTCGGCCTGATCTGGTCGGTCGCCCCTTCCTTCACGAACACCCAGATCCGTGCCCTCCTAGAGGACAACACGGACTTTGTGGGGAACTGGGTGGCTCACGGCAGGATCAACGCTTACAAGGCCGTCCTGGCAGCGCCGATCTATGTGACAGAGCCAATCCCATCGACTGCTATCGCCGTGGCGCAGGGGACGTACCTCTCCGGCGATCTCGCGACGCTGCCTACGGTGGATGACTACCTGTATCGCGTCGCCACCGTGTTCCAGAGAGGAGTCGGCTATGCGGCGACCGTCAACGTGACGTTCGATGGCGAGCCTCTGAGCGATGAAGTGAAGGGCATGACCCTGAACATCAACGCCAAAGGCGGCTCCGTATCGACGGGCATGATCTATCTGTGGGATCGAACCAAGAGCAGGTACGTCTGGATGAAGTCGTTCCCGATGGGTGTCAATTCAACGTCGATCACGACGAGCATCGAACTGCCGAAGCCCCTTTCGAAGTGGGTGGACGCCAACGGCGTGTGCAAGGTCTCCCTGCGCGCCGTTGTGCCGCAGCGGCTGGGCCAGTCGTTCGTCTTCAGCATCGACCGCGCCGAACTGACAAGAAAGATCCTCGTCCAGTAAGCAGTCCCAGCAAACGCGCCCGCGGAAAAAGGCTTCCGCGGGCGCGTATTGCTGTCTGGATGCTTTGAACGGGTGAACTGGTATTCTCAGCCCATCTCCGCGGGCAACGGGTTGCTCATTGCCATCTGCGGGATCAGTTGAAGGTATTCAGGGTCGTTCATGAAGAAGCTAGCCATTACTCTTGTCCTCGTCGCAGGGATTGCCGGGGTCGTCATCTCCAATTTGGGCCAAGGGAGGCAGCAGAGCGGCGTCTTGCCTGTTGTCAAGACGTTCAAAGCCGCCAAGGGCGTGAAGGATTCGACAACGCGCTTCAAACCGCAGATTGTCGATGGCATCCGCCACGTGATCGAGCGTCCAGAGAACCCCCTACCGCCACTTGCGCTCGGCAACAACTCTGAGGAGGCCACGGCACCTCACGGTGAGAACCAGGCTTACCAGCGCGTCGACAACACCCGTGCCGCACGGTTCCCAGGCATAGGCGCGACCGGCTGGGTCCCGCCAGACCCCAACCTCGCCGTAGGTTTGAACCACATCGTTGAGACCGTGAACTCCAGTGTGGCGTTTTTCAACAAATCGACCGGCCAGAAAACTTTCCAGCAAATCATGGATGGCGCAGGCGGCTTCTTCGGCTCCGTGGGCGCGACGGACTTCGTCTTCGACCCAAAGTGCTATTACGACAAGTCGTCGGGGCGCTTCATTGTGCTTGCGCTTGAACTCCAAGACCCCACCATCTCCAAACTGCTGATCGCGGTTTCCGACGATGGCGACCCGAACGGCAACTGGTTCAAATACCGCATCGAGGCGGCGCTCACGGTCGGCTCAAACACCTACTGGATGGACTATCCGAGCCTGGGAGTCAACAAGGACGCCCTCGTCGTGTGCGGCAACATGTTCGCCATGTCGGGCAGCAGTGGCTTTGCCGGGGTCGAGTTCGTGGTGATGACCAAGGCGCCGATGCTCACCGGTGGCGCGCCGACGGTTACCGTTTTGCGGGACGAGAACGCGGGGTCCGGCCAATGCGCCCAGATGGCGGACGCCGTCACGGACAAGATCTATGCCGCCGCCGCGGAGTCTACGAGTTCCATCCGCCTCTACGGCATGACTTCCCTGACCAGTTCGCCGGCGATCACGTTCCAGTCCGTGGCGGTGCCCGGCTTCACTCCGCGTCAGAGGCCATCGCTGAGCACCAACGGACGCTTCCTCGACAACATCGATTCCCGCCTCTACAACGTGGCCTGGCGCAACGGAAAGCTCGTCACGGCGCATCACACACAGGTCTCCCCCGGCGACGACCGGAGCATCTGCCGGTGGTATGCCTTCAACACCAACAATTGGCCGGGCGCCGGGTCGCCCACGCTCGATCAGAGTGGCGATGTCAAGGGTTTGGGCGGCGAGGACTACCACTTCCCGGCGATGAACATCAACCAGCTCGGCGATATCGGCATGATCTTCGCGCGCAGCAGCACGAGCATCACCGCCGACGGCATGGTGACCGCCCGACAGGCCGGCGATCCTCCAGGCACGATGGGCGCGCCGGTCATGGTGGAAACCAGCACCAACGCAAACTACGGCTCGCCGGGCGTGAACCGTTGGGGTGACTACTATTCCACGCAGGTCGACCCTGCCGACGACACCACGTTCTGGGGCGTGGATATGGTCAGCGGGACCGGCGGCAATTGGCAGACAACGATTCACTCATGGAGCATCGCCAACGTGCTGCCCCCGAAGGACTACGACGCGCTGACCGTCACCAAGTACGTCGGCCTCTCGTCACTTGGCGGCGTCACCGACATCCGCAAGGTCGACAGCCTTTACTTTTCGATCATCTCCGCGACGATGAAGGGCGTAGGCTACGCGGCAGGCGCCGAGGCGACCTACGCGATCGACGAAACCGCAACCGGAGTCAAGTCGCTCAAGGTCACATGCACCAGCCGCGCCACCATGGCCACGACCGGGATGGTCTGGCTCTTCAACTGGTCGAAGAACGCCTATGAGCACGTGGGCACCTTCCCGCTCTATGGAGTGGGCGCCAGCACGGGAACGGTGACGGTGTCGACGAACCCGGGCCGGTTCGTCAAGAGCTCAAAGGAAGTCAGAGTGCTCTTCAGAGCCCACACGCCGTCCAGACAAGCCAAGCCGTTCTCGTTGAGCATCGACCTGATGGGACTTCAAGTCGGCCCGAAGGGCTAGGTGCCTGCCTCTCTCGCTGGGCCCGGACCATCAACAAATGCTGCTCCGGGCCCGGCCAGCACGTCTGCCTCTGGATTCGGTTGGATTCGATGGCCACTCCGTTTCCTGCAGGACCCTGAGGCTCCAGGGGCCGACCGGTTGAAGCGAGGAGCCTGCCCTCTTGCCGCCGAAGTTGGGTTACCTCCTCCCGTTGCGGGGAGGCTGTGGGCAGAGCGAACGGGGTGAGGGGGTGCGGGCCAGGAACGCCTATCTCACGGCGATGGAGCCTGCCCTGAGCCTAGCGATGGGGCAACGTCTTGGAGTGTGGTTCGCACAAACCGTATGCCGTGCAAGGGCGACCTCGTCGGCTTAGGAACAACCCCTATTCGGCCCTGCTGACGGCGTAGAGCGCCGCGACCATAAACCCCTCAGCGACAGGATACGCCTCAAAGGCCTGGGCCAGTTCTCTGGGCAGATGCTTCTCCATCGCCTTCAGTGCCCCGGGCTCATCGCCGGAGGAGAACCGATCAAGAGCAACCCGAGCCCGCTTGACGGTCTTGGTCAGGGGCTTGAGGGCCTCAATCAGGGCCGTATCCCGTGCGAAGCCCTCCAGCAAGAAAAGCCGGTACAGCTCCATCTCGACCCCCAGCAACCGACCCGCGCCCAGCAGGCACCGCCGACGGGTGATGATGGATTTGCAGTGTCCCGCGTGCTCCAGGATCGTGCCCAGGTCCGTGATTTCACCCACGGCCCCCAGCGCGTAGGCAACCTCGCTTTCACCCTCATCGGAGAACTGTCGCAGCGAAGTCCTTAGCGCTTCCCGAGCTTCGATCAACTCGAGCTCGGCGACGGCCTCGGCCGCCGCGATCCGGTTGCTCGGATAGGGGTCCATCAGCGCATCCAGGAAGATCTGCACCGCCTGCCGTGCTCCGAGGAGGCGCAGGGCCTGGAGCGCCGAGCGGCGCAGGTCCGGATCGGCGTCCAGCGCCGCAGCCCGCATCAGCGGCTCCGTAGCGCTAGGTGACCCGATCTTGCCGAGCGCTTTGGCCGCTGCGCGGCGCGTGAGAGCCCGGGGGCTCTCCAGATAGCGGACCAGCGGCTGCACCGCCTCCTCGTCCTGAAGCTCGCCCAGAGCTTCAAAGGTCTCCTCATCCACCAGGTCCGGGTGGTCCTCCAACATGTGGACCAGGGCAGGCACTGCCCCGGGGTCTTGCAGCTTGGCGAGCGCCTCGGCAGCCTGCCGCCTGACCCTGGGTGAAGGATCATGCAGCGCGGCAATGATCTCTTCAAGCGCCAAAGAAAGCCCCTGGGACGCTGCACGGTGGATGGCTTCCTCGCGGTGGCCGGGCGTCTCGCTCTTGGCAAGGCTCCTGAGCGCCCCATAACCCTTCGGCGTGACCTTGCGGATGTGCTTCAGGGCCTCACGGAGCCGCACCGAACCCTCCTCGCGCACCGACAGCAGCGGGAACACCGCCAGGAACCGGGCCAGCATCGCCGTCCCAAAGAGCACCTTGTAAGCGACGTCGGGCGCCCAAAAAGTGCGGTACAGCGCCATAAGTTCGCCGCCGACCAAGGGTGAGAGGCCGCCCACCAGAGCCTGAACCGCCAAGCCGACGCCGATGTAATTCGCTCGGTCCTCGGGCTTGGCCGTCGCGAGCAGGATGTTGAGCTGGCAGAGGGTGGCGCCTCCCCACATCAGGCCGGAAAAGATGTGCCCTGGGATCAAGATTGCGGCATTCACCGTGTCCTGGCCGGGATGGCAGAACATCCACATGACGGGTGTGAGCGTGATCCCGAACGCCAGCAGGAAGAGCACCGGGCGATTTCCATATTTGTCGGCCAGGTAGCCCCAGAACCGCGTGAATGCGACGATCCCGACCGCCTGCATCGCGCCCGCTACCGTCAGGATCTTGAACGACATGTTCAGGCTCTCGATGGCGAACGCGCTGAAGAGGTTGCCGGCAATCGTCTGGCCCACTACGAACACCGTCAGGAACGCAAGGACCTTGCGGAAGTCCCTGTCTCGGACGGGGTTCAGCATCGCCGACAGGCCCTCGCGGATCGACTGCTTGACCGGGTTGGCCCGCGGCAGATCGTGCATACGAAGGAAGAACACGAGGCTCCCGGCTCCGCACAACGCGCCGAAGCCGAAGATGGTGGAGAACCCGACGTCAGCCGAGCCGGTGTCCTTGAAGAAGTCGAGGACCACGCCGCCGATGACGCCGACCGTCGCCCCGACGGCCGTGGCGATGATCTGCCGCCGGCCGAAATACCAGCCGCGCGAGGACGCCGGGACCAATTCTGCAAGCCAGTCGTTGTAGATCGGGTTCACAAAGAGCGAGCAGGCCGCCGCCGCCGAAACGCACACGGCGACGAGTGTCAGCTTCAGACTTGCGCCAAGCGTGACCAGCGGCAGCAGGATCAAGGGCCAATGCAGCAAGCGCCATAGGAGCCCACCCGGAAACACGAAGCGCTTGTAGCTGGAAAAGCTCCTCCCGACAATGGCGCCCGGAATCTGAAGCACGCCGAACAGGCTGGGAAGGGCGACGAGCAGGTTGACCCAGGCGTCAGAACCGCCCAAATGCTTGACGTAGCCGACCAGAAACGTCCCGGAAACCAGCGTGCCGAAGGCGGTCGCGAGCGCCACGTCCACATTCGCGTTCTTGAGCGATTTGAGGGTTTCCAGGCGGCTCGGACCCATCCCCCTATTGTCCCGATTCGCGGGGATCGCGGCTCAAGGCTGAAGGATTGAGCTGAGCGTTCAGGGGCCGCGACGCCCGACAGGCGATGGGCGAAGCATGATGAGCGATGCGCGAAGAGCGATGGGCAATGCTTTCACCCACCACCTGACAACCTGACAACCCGAAAACCTGAACACCCGAAGACCTGACAACCTGAAAACCTGAAAACCTGACAACCCGAAAACCTTACAACCCGAAAACCTGAACACCCGAAGACCTGACAACCCGAAGACCTGACAACCTGAAAACCTGAATACCTGAACACCACCCACCACCCCCCACCGCCCCCCATCCCCCATAATCTCTCCCATGGCGCGGCGCTATAAGCCCTGGTACGGCTTCATCATCTGGCTGGCGCGCACCGTGCTGTTCAAACTCACCGGCGGCATTCGCGTCGTCGGGCAGGAGAACGTCCCCTTCACCGGCCCGCTGATCGTCGCCCCCAATCATTCGAGCAACCTCGATCCCGAAGCCGCCGCCGTCTGCGTGGGGCGGCAGATCACCTTCATGGCCAAGGCGCAGCTCTTCAAGGTTCCGGTCCTGGGCCAACTCATCCGTTCGCTGGGCGCGTTCCCGGTGCACCGCGGCACCGCAGACACCGAGGCCTTGCGCCTGACCTACAGGTTGCTCGGCGAGGGGCGCGCGGTGTTGGTCTTCCCCGAGGGGACGCGGGGTGATGGCAAGCAGCTTCTTCCCGTGAGCAGGGGCATCGCCATGATCGCCAAGCGATCTGGAGCGCCGGTGCTTCCTGTCGCCATCATTGGCAATCACAAGAAGATGCCCAAAGGACGCCCCTGGATCGGCTGGGGGCGGACGATCGTCGCTTTCGCAAAGCCCCTGAGATTTGAGGACTTCCAGGAGGGCCGATCGGAAAAGGAGGCTGGCGAGGCCCTGGCACGGGCCTGGTGCGCGGAGATCGTGAGACTCTTCAGGGAGCAGGGCGCAAAAATCGAGATGCCTGAGACGGCAGCATAGCGGGCGAAAGCCGCTCAATGGGGTGCAGGAAGCCTCCTTCCGGACTTCGCTCTTCGCCCTTCGCCCTTCGCCCCCATCCGAAGCACCTGAACACCTGCCAACCCCAACACCTTAGCACCAAAGCACCTGGCCACCCAACACCCAACACCATAACACCATAACACCTGAGCACCTGAGCACCTGAGCACCTGACAACCCCAACACCCCCGCCTGCGAAATGATCGCAAAGAACCCCAATTTCCGCTATCCTATCCCTATGCTCTCGCTCCTGCTTGCTGTTTCACTGCTCCAGCCAACCGCACCGCAAGACGTCGCCCGGGCGCATGCGCTTGAGCTGCACAAGCGATATCCGCTCATCGACGGCCACAACGATCTACCCTGGTCGTTCAGGCGCGGCGGCGGCAACATCTTCGACCAAGTCGACATCCGCAAGTTCCGGGAGGGCGGCCAGACCGACATCCCCCGGCTCCGCGCCGGCGGCTTGGGTGGGCAGTTTTGGTCGGTCTACGTGCCCGTTTCGCTGGGGGCGGATGAAGCCGTCAAAACCACGAAGGAGCAGATCGGCATCGTCTACAAACTGGCCAAGCGTTACCCGGACACCTTCGAAATCGCCTGGACCGCTGACGACGTGGAGCGGATCTTTCGATCCGGCAAGGTCGCCTCAATGGTGGGCATGGAGGGCGGCCACAGCATCAACAACTCTCTGAAGACGCTGGGAGACATGTACCGGCTGGGCGCCAGGTACATGACGCTCACCCACAGCCTGAACACCCCCTGGGCCGATAGCGCCACCGACGAGCCGAAGAGCCACGGGCTGAACGACTTCGGACGCAAGGTCGTGCTCGAAATGAACCGCCTTGGCATGCTCGTGGACCTGTCTCACGTGAGCGCCGAGACCATGCACGACGTGCTCGACGTCGCCAAAGCGCCCGTGATCTTCTCTCACTCCGGCTCTCGAGCGGTCTGTGACCATCCCCGAAACGTGCCCGACGACGTGCTTCGAAGGCTCAAGAAGAACGGCGGCGTGTGTATGGTGGTCATCTTCGGCCCGTACACGTCGCAGGCGATCGCCGACTGGAACAAAACGCGCACCGCTTACCGGCAGGGCCTGGATCGTCAGGCCGTCGGAGTCAGCCAGATCGAAGCCAAGATGGCCGATTGGGAGAAGTCCCACCCCCGCCCCAAAGCAACCCTCAAACAGGTCGCCGACCACATTGACCACATCCGAAAGGTCGCTGGGATCGACTCCATCGGCATCGGGTCGGACTTCGACGGCGGGGGCGGCGTGGACGGCCTGAATGACGTCTCGCAATACCCAGACCTCACCGCCGAGCTCATCCGAAGGGGCTACAAGGACGAAGAGATCGGCAAGATTCTGGGCCTGAACGTCCTGCGCGTCATGCGAGAAGCGGAGCGTGTGGCAAGAGAGATGAAGGCGGCCACGACCAAATAGCCGTCAAGACCTCATCCACATGAAGACGCTGCGCCTGGGCTGGGTTTGGGAATCGTGGAAGTGGCTGAACCGTGCGATTTGGCCTTGGCTGTGCGCTACGGTGCTGTTGCTGCTGTTCGGCGTCGGGGAGCTTTTCACTTGGAGCTGGTTCAAGGGTCTGGTACTCAGCCGAAGCGACTGGAAACAGCCCCTCACATGGCAGGAGCTTCTGCGCCTGCTACCGTACCAACTGCCCCACTCCGCGCTTCTCTTTGCTTTCAGTTGGTGCCTATCTGCCGGGCTGATCGGAATGGCGCTCAAGCAGTTTCGGGGCCAATCAATACGCGCGGAGGACCTGTTCGCACACCTTAGGCTCTTCCCAAAGCTCGTTCCGCCGGCTATTGGAGCAGCAATCGGTTGGTGGCTGCTCTCGGTCGCACTTTGGTCGCTGGCTGGGTCGCGATGGGATTCCTGGCTCGCGATGCCCTTTGAGAGCCTCGCATCAGGGCTCTTCATGCTCACCCTGCCGCTGATGACGGATCGGGGGCTTTCGCTGCGCGACGCCACGCAAGAGTCCGTTAGGCTGCTGGGCAGCCAGTATCCAAGGGCCGTGGCTTTTCACTTCTGGGCGTCGTTGGTCTCGTTACTCGGGGTCTTTCTATGTTGGGTTGGCGCCTTCTGGAGCTGGCCCATCCTCTACATCTCAATCGCAAGAGCCTACGCTGAGCTGGTGGGGCTGCGGGCAGAGGCTGTCCAGGAGCAACAGAGCCCGACATCTGAACCCTCATTCCAGGTGTAGATTCAGTTGCCCCATGGGCCGGCCCAACTCAGCGAAAGCCGAAAACCGGCCTGGAACCGGGTCCCAGTCAGCGAACGAACCCTAATGGGGACTGGTGAGGCACGCGTGGCCCAGGCGTCTCGCCTGGGTGACCCAGGTTCAACGACTGGAACTAATGGGCTCAGATGATGCATCTCTCAACGGACCCTGAAAGGGTCCAAGAACGCTAGCCGGCTGTCGAAGACACCGGGCGCCGGGGGCCGCCTCGTACCTTCCGACCCTGGAGGGGTCGCAGACCGCGCTTCTTCTGGGTCCCCGACGGCGAGGGTCAGCAATCTGAACCCGGCCTGCCACCCTTCGAGCGGCTGATCGGGCCAGCCACTGCGTGGCCTCTTCTTGTGTGAGCCCTGACTGCCGTTAGCCCCTTTGTTGTGTGGCTACCCACTTTGTGGGTTGAATCTCAAGGCCTTGCGTTGAAGGTCGGCCAGCCACTGCGTGGCCCCTTTTTGTGTGAGTCCAAACTTCCATTAGCCCTCTTGTTGTGTGGCTACCCACTTTGTGGGTTGAATCTCAAGGCCTTGCGTTGAAGGTCTGAGCAGACCTACAATCCCCAAAATGCAGCCAGGCAAGAGGGTGGCCATCAATGCTCCAGGCCATGCCCACCAACTCACCTATTCTTGCTACAAGAGGCTGCCCAGTCGAGCCGCCGAACTGCGAATCTGGGGTCTGGGAGCAATATTGGGAGCCCGAATGACGCTGGTCCGGCGTACAATGGATGCGTGGCCATCCTCTCAACGTCATGCTGGGGATACAACCCCGATGATCGGGGTAGCCACACAACAAGAGGTCACACGAAGGTCAGGGGTGAACGATGGAGACCACGCAATGCGTGGGCACCCGGGAAGGGTTATGTTGTATTCGCATTGCATAAACGGCAGGTGCACCCAAGATGTCTAGACTTCCAATCGGCCTTGCACGCCAGCACCGGTGGCTTGTCTTTGTTATATTCATGCTGACTGGTGGAGGTCTGTGGATCGCTTTCGGAGGCAATTCTGTCGATTCCAGTAGCGGTGTTCAGTCCTCAAGTGCGATCGTGGCCCTTGCCGGGTCTAGAGTGTTCTCGAAGCTGTGCACTGTCACGACCTTGTCCCCAATTATGCAACACAGGATGTCGCGCATTGCTAATGATCGCGATCTATTGAAGGAGTATCGCTTCTCAACTGACCAGTTGGAGCTTCTCACTAGCATGAAATCGAGTGCAAGTGGAGCCAGTGGGCTCGCTGCATATGAGTTGGCGAGAGTTACTGCTCAGCAGTTTCCAATGGAAGCACTTGGAGTGCCAGAGCTGCATAAGGCACTGCACCTATCGCACTCTCAGATAGCTCGCATAGATGACCTGCGATCTACCTACAGGTTCGCCCTTAGCGATCTACGGAAGCAATCAGACTCTATGCCGCGACTGAACAGAGTGGTGCATGGGAAACAGGTTACGGAGTACGAGATTGGTGTGGAAGGTGCTTACTGGAAAGCAACAGAGGCGATTTATGCCGTTTTGAGCACCAGACAGCTATGTGAGTGGAAGGAAGCTCTAGGCAATCCTGTTCGACTTGAGCCCTTCTTCTCTTCGGTTCGTGCAGCGCTTCCGTGATATCCATGAGGATGTGGCCGGCTGGCCACTGCGTGGCCTCTTCTTGTCTGAGCCCTGACTGCCGTTAGCCCTCTTGTTGTGTGACTACCCACTTTGTGGGTTGTCTCTAGCAGCTTCGCGTAGAGCGCGTAACCTCAGATCGAGAAAGTGGTTGACTTCATTCGCCCACGCCAACCAATGAACGAGACGTCGTCACCGACACAGGCAGATCCACAGTCCCAAAGTCCTCAAAATCCAGAAGTGGCCAAGGATTTCGAGGAATCCAGGGATTCGAGCCAGCCCCAAGCTATCTCAAGAATGCCCGGACGCAGGCTAAAGACCTGCGGCTACAGTTCCGCGTGCCTTCGTTCCTTTGTCCCTCAGTCCCTCCAACACACGTCTTGCAGGTTTATGAGATGGCTTCCAACTCTCGTGTGAGCGATCTTGGCCGAACTGAGCACGGTTGGTTCCAAAAGAAGTCTGGTTCCCCGAGGCCCCGGTATCCTACCGCCCATGACCAAAGACCAGGTGATGGCGGAGCTTGAGGCGCTCGGCAGCGAAAAGATCCGCGCGATCAACGCCAAAAACGGCGCAAACGACAACCAGTTTGGTGTGAAAGCCGGCGACCTTCGCGCCATCGCCAACAAGATCAAGACCAACCACGAGCTCGGCCTCGAGCTCTGGAGCACAGGCAACTGGGAAGCCCGCATGCTATCCACCCTGGTGGTGAAGCCCAAGCAGCTCTCGGCGGAGGACGTCGACCGCATGGTCCGCGAAGTCCACCCCTCCCAGACCGCCCTGATGTCGCACCTCGCCGATTGGCTCATGACCAACGTCATCCGGCAGCACCCGGACAAAGAAGCCCTGCGCCAGAAGTGGATGGCGGACGGCGACATGATGGCGCAGCGCGCCGGCTGGAGCCTGACCACCGAGCGCGTCCTCAAGGCCCCCGAAGGCCTCGACCTCACGGCCCTGCTCGACCGAATCGAACGAGAAATGGGGAGCGCGCCAAAACTGGCAGCCTGGACGATGAACTTCTGCCTGGGTGAAATCGGCATCAAGTACCCGGAACACCGCCAACGGGTCCTCGCCATCGGCGAGAAGATCGGCGCCTTCAAGGACTATCCGACCCCCAAGGGCTGCGTCTCGCCTTATGTTCCCTTCTGGGTCAATGAGATGGTGAAGCGGCAAGGCGGGTAAACCTTCCAGCGTTGGGCAACAAGGGGGAGGGATCACGCAATTGGGCGCCGGCCGTCGGTCCGGCTGCCTTGGCTTTGGGCTTTGGTCTGGGAGGATTCTGCCACGGCCGCCCCGAGCTTGCCGCCAATGTCGTCCCCGTGATCCAACCGATCGGCGACCTGTGGGTGAATGCGCTCAAAGTGGCCGTCTTGCCTCTTGTGCTCACCTTGATCGTTTGCGGCGTGGCGGGCCTTCCCCTCAGCGAAAACGGGAAGCGATGGACCGTGGCCTCTGCGCTTGTCTTTTTGGGGCTCCTGGTAGTGGCAGCCATCTTCGCGCTGGCGGTCGGTGTTCCCTATGTTTCGGCCCTAGGGCCCAAGCCGGAAACGACAGTCCTGGAAGTCAGTTCGGTTGCTTCAGGCGCCGTGGGCACTGGCTTTGGCGACTGGCTCGCCGGGCTCATCCCATCGCACGGCCTCGCTGCAATGGCCTCCGGTGACATGCTCCCGGTGGTTGTTCTGGCGCTGATGTTCGGTCTGGCCATGCGCCAGATCGCCGAAGAAAAGCGCAAGCCCATCCTTCAGCTTGCGGAGGGAATCCGCGACGTCGTGCTGGTGTTCGTCGGCTGGGTGGTCAAGGCCCTGCCGATCGGCGTGTTCTGCCTCTCGCTCGCCTTTGCGTCGAAACTGGGCCTCGAGTTCGGCGCGAGCGTGCTGCATTTCATGGTCTACACGTGCGTCGCGCTCACCCTCTTCACCTTTTTGTTGGGGATCCTTGCATCGGTTTTCGGGCGGGTGCCTTGGAGCCTCTTCAGCAGGTCCGTAGCCCCGGCGCAAGCGGTAGCCATCGGCACGCGCTCCTCGCTGGCGTCCTTGCCGGCGCTCTTCCAGGGCGCGCGCGCCCTGGGGCTTCCAGACCCTGCGCATGAGATCGTGCTGCCGATGGCCGCGGCCCTGCTCAAGGTCAACCGACCCATTTCCGCCGTTTCCAAGCTGCTCTTTTGCGCTGCGATGTTCGGTGTCACACTGAGCCCTCTGGGCGTGCTGACCTTCGTGCTGACGGTGTTTCTCCTCAGCCTCGCCACACCTGGGGTTCCGAGCGCCGGGAGCAAGGTCACCCTTGGCGCCTATATGGCCGCCGGACTCCCCGCCGAAGGCATTCTGCTGCTCGACGCGACGGATTCGATCACCGACATCTTCAAGACCGTGTGCAACGTCACCGGCAACTTCGCCTCAGCAACCCTCGCGTCCCGCTTCGCCACGCGCGGCACAGAAGGGTCCGAGTAACCTGTGGCAAGCGCATGGTCGTGTTCATCACCCTCGATGAAGGCGCGGGACATACCCTCAACTTCCTGAATCGCTACGGACGCAAGTGGTCGCGTCACCTGACGGAGCTGACCTACTGCCAATTGGCTTCCCGTGCCGTGGCCCCACCCGGCGTCTACATCTTCTGCGATCGCGAGCGGATGCTGGAGGCTGAGCGCACGCTCGCCTGCCAACTCTGGGACCAGCTGTCCACCTCGCCCCAAACGCATCGCCTCCTCAACAACCCGCATAAGCAACTCACTCGGTTTGAGCTGCTGCGCGCCCTGTGGCGGCAGGAAACCAACGACTTCAACGTGTACCGAGTTTGGGAGAACCGGCGTAAGGTCCGATATCCGGTCTTTGTGCGGATCGAAAACGACCACTCCGGGCCCAAGTCCAGCCTAATTTCCAGCCCGGACGCCCTGGCCAAAGTGCTGCAGCACATGAAGGCCGCCGGTGTGCCCGAGGAGTTGGCCCTGATCGTCGAGTATCAGGAAGTGAGGAGCCCAGACGGCCTCTATCGCAAGTACGGCGCCTACAGAATTGGCGGCCGCATCTTTGGGCAGCACGTGCTCATCGGCGAATATTGGAGCCTAAAAGCTCAGGATCGGATTCGCAACGAAGCGACCCAGGCCGAGAACTCCGCCTATTACCGGGACAACCCTCACCGAGAGCTCTTGATGCCCTATTTCGAGCTAGCCCACATCGAATACGGCCGGATCGACTATGGGTTCAACGGGGATCGTATCCAAATCTGGGAGATCAACGACAATCCGGCTTTCGCGACCCCGATCCCCTCGCGCATGTCCCCAGAGTCGAAAGAGGTGACCTATGTCGAAGCGCTGGATGCGCTGGCTGAAGGTCTGACCTCCGGACCGGCGCTTGAGTTGTTTGCGTAGCGGCGGAAAGCTCGTCGGCGCTCAGCCCAAGATCGCCTTCGCCCTCTCGATCGCCGCGCTCAGGTTCGGCTGGATGTTCTCTTCACCCACATGCCGGTGAAACTCCGTCCGGTTCATCAGCCTCAGGGGCTGCGCCCTGGCGCCGCAAAGGATCAATTCTCTTCCCGTCTCATGAAGCCGGTCGGCCAAGTGCTCGAAGGCATGCAGCCCGGTGGCGTCCAAGGCAGTCATGTTGCGGATCCGCAGCATCACCACCTTGGGAAGCGATTCCAACTCCTCCTCGATCAGGGAGAGCTTGTCGCTTGAGCCAAAAAGGAACGGGCCGTGGATCCGATATACGGCCACGCCATCCGGAAGCTCGTTGGTCTGCAAGCTGTGCGCGAAGCCGGCTTCGATGTACTCGGGGGTGACCCTCGATACCGACGTCGTGGTCGTCACGCGCTGAATGAAGAGGAGTGCGGCGAGCATCATACCGACCTCGACCGCGACGGTCAAGTCCGCAAACACGGTGAGCAGGAAGGTCAGCGCCCAAACCGCCACGTCGGCCTTGCTCTGCCTCAGGACCTCGGGGATTTCGCGCCACTCGCCCATGTTCCAGGCGACGGTGAGCAAGATTGCGGCGAGCACGCACAAGGGGATGTGCTCTGCCAGGCGGGACGCCGTTAGGAGCACGAGCGCCAACGTGGCGGCATGGATCATTCCGGCCACGGGCGTCTTTGCCCCAGACCGAACGTTTGTGGCGGTTCGCGCGATGGCGCCTGTTGCCGGGAGCCCCCCAACCAGCGGGGAGGCGATGTTGGCGATTCCCTGTGCCAGAAGCTCCGCGTTGGGACGGTGCTTGTCGCCCGCCATTTGGTCTGCGACGACCGCCGACAGTAGGGACTCGATGGCGCCCAGCATGGCCACCGTGATGGTGGGCGAGAGGAGCGGCAGGATGAGGTCGGGCCGAAACGTGGGCAAGCGCAGCGTAGGCAGGCCCGAGGGCAAAACGCCGAAACGCCCCCCCACGGTCTCGATCGGGAGCTGAAGCCACCACACGAGGCCGGTAAGCACCACGAGAGAAACCACCGACCCCGGAACCCGCCCGGCAAAGCGCGTAAAGCCGATGACGACGAGCAGCGTGGCCAGGCCGATCGTGAGCGCCTGCGGCGAGTAGGACCCGAGGCTCCCAGCGATGGCGCCCATTCGGCCCAGGAATTCACCTGGAACCTTGTCGATCTGCAGACCCAGGAAGTCCTTGATCTGGGTGCTCGCGATCAAGACCGCTATGCCGTTGGTGAACCCAATGACGACCGGACGCGGGATGAATTTGACGGCTGTCCCAAGACGCGTGACCGCCAGGAGCACCAGGACGACGCCCGCCATCATCGTGCACATGTAGAGGCCGTCGATCCCGTGTTTCGCGATGATGCCAGAGACGACGACCACGAACGCGCCAGTGGGCCCGCCAATCTGGACCTTGGAGCCGCCGAGCAGGGAAATCAGAAAGCCGGCCACGACGGCGCAGGTGATTCCTGCTTGCGGCGGCATTCCCGAGGAGATCGCAAAGGCCAGGGCCAGTGGAAGAGCGACCAGGCCGACCGTCACGCCTGCGATGAGGTCTTGAATGAAGGTCTTCGTCCGATATTCGCTTAAGCACTCATAGGAGCGCGGCAGCAGCGAGTCGTTCGGGATGTCGAAGGGTTTCCGCCCCATCTAGGCCTCGCTCTCCATCGTGCGCAGCATCTCAAGCGATTCTTCCAAGTGGTTCTGGAATACCTGTTTCATGCTCGCCAAGACTTCGGCCAGCAGCGGGTCGCGCAGGCTGTAATGAACTTGGTTCCCCTCCTTGCGAGAAACGACGATCCCTTTGGACCTGAGCACGGCAAGATGCTGCGAAAGGTTGGCCTGTTCGACGCCAACTTCATGGGCCAGATCCGACACCGAGCGCGTCCCCACCGCCAACGCCTCGACAACGTGAATGCGCGTCGGATGGGCCAAGGCCTGGAAGACCTCCGCTTTGAATCTGCGCAGCTGCTGCTGGAGGTCGAAGGTGGCGGTCGAACGTTGC
Source organism: Armatimonadota bacterium (assembly GCA_016223145.1). NCBI lineage: Bacteria > Bacillati > Armatimonadota > Armatimonadota bacterium. The sequence continues at coordinate 316,220 of JACRPN010000005.1, forward strand.
ACGGAGCTTAGTATATTCGAATGTTAGAATATTATGGTATCAGTTCGCGAGTCGCCAAGAACACGCGAGGGGTGCAGCCCGGAAAGGCGCCGATTCGTCCGAGTAACGATGAACCTTGGCTGGCTCGATGTGTGTTTGGGGGTTCGGAACGTTGCCGTATCGCGGGCTTTCTACGAGGGCCTTGGCTTTCGCCGAGTCGAAGGCGAAGACGAAGAGGGCTGGGCGGTGATGGTGCTTGCGGAATCGCGCATCAGCCTATTCGGGGCCCAGTTTCTCGATAGCGGAAGCGTCACCCTGAACTTCCGGGGCGGGCACATCGCAGAAATCGTCGCCGCGCTCTCATCTCGGGGCCCTCGCTTCGAGAAGCAACCTCAGTGCAATCCGGATGGCAGTGGATCCGCCACCATCTTCGATCCGGATGGGTTTCGCATCTTCTTCGACTCGGCGCCCGGTGAGACCCAACTGAAGTGAACCAGCTCAGGGATTCAGGAACGTCCCATTCTGCAGGTCCTCCCAGGCTTTCCTGAGCTCGTCCTGGGTGTTCATCACGATCGGCCCGCGCCAGGCCACCGGTTCTTCGAGCGGCTTGCCCGAGACCAGCAGGAACCGAATGCCTTCCTCTCCGGCTTCCAGCGTGATCTCGTCGCCGCTGGAAAAGAGCACCAAAGACCGATTGTCCGCTTCCTTCAGGAGAGCCTCCTGCCCCATGTCGTCGGTTGTTACCGGCTGCGGGTCCGACGCGTCCGCAAAGCGCCCATCGCCGGCAAAGACGTAGGCGAAAGCGTTGCGACGCGTATCCATCGGGATCGTCTTGCGCTTTCCGGCCGGAACGAAAATGTCCAGGTAGGTCGGCTCGGCGGCGATGCCGTCCACCGGGCCCCTCTTGCCCCAGAATTCCCCGCAGATGACCCGCGCGATGGTCCCATCGTCATCCACAGCCTCCGGGATCTGGCTCGACTTGATCTCCTGGTAATGCGGCGCGGACATCTTGAGCGAGGAGGGCAAGTTGGCCCAAAGCTGGAATCCGTGCATGCGGCCAAGCTCGTCGCCGTGCGGCATTTCCTGGTGAATGATGCCCCTTCCGGCGGTCATCCACTGGATGTCGCCCGCACCGATCGTTCCCCGGTTCCCCATGCTGTCGCCATGGTCCACCGAGCCCGCCAAAACGTAGGTGATGGTCTCAATGCCCCTGTGCGGGTGCCAAGGGAATCCGGCAACGTAGTCTTTCGGGTCATCCCCACGGAAGTCGTCGAAGAGCAGAAAGGGGTCGAAATCGTGGGTGTTGCCGAAGCCAAAGGCCCTTCGCAGATGCACGCCGGCACCCTCAAGCGTGGGCTGGGCATGGACGATCTTCTTGACGGGACGGATGGACATAAATGGGGCTCTCTCCTAGACTTCCCCTGATTACGCCGGCGTTCGCGCATTCGTTCTGCCACCCGGAATGGACCGGCCCACCCAACAGCCCATAGGACATAATGGCCCTTGAATCCACCCGGCGAGGCTCGATCGCCCCGAAACATCCTATGAGTTCCCAAGGCGCCACACTGATCGTCGGAGGCAACAGCTTCATGGCGAGGAGCTTCCTGACGCGCTTCGGCACTGAGGGGAAGAGGGTGGTTTCCCACGCCGACATTGGCCAGGCAGGCCTGTTGGATGGCGTCGAGCACCTGGTGAATTTTGCCCTCGATCCCGTCTACCGCAGGGAGGCCTATAGCCCGGATCACGACATAGACCTTCGGCTCGCCGAAAGGGCCGCCGGAACCGGGATCCACTACGTAATGCTCAGCAGCCGAAAAGCCTACGCCGGGTCTTCGCAATGGGGCGCCAAAGAGTCCGACCCGACGGGTGGCGTCGATGCCTACGGCGTCAACAAGTCCATCACGGAGAAGGCCCTTCGAGGGCTGTTGGGGCTTGAAAACCTGGCCATCCTCCGCGTGGCCAATCTCATGGGCTACGAGTTCGGCGAGGGCCGCCGGTCGTTCATGGGAATGGTTCTGGGAAGCCTCAAAGAGCGCGGTTTCGTTTCCTATGACATGAGCCCGCTGGTGAGGCGGGACTTCGTGACCGATGATTTCTTTGGCGAAGTACTGGATCGCTGCCTATCTGGGCGGATCGTGGGAACCTACAATGTGGGTTCTGGGGTTCCTTTGATGGCCGGCGAGATCGCGCTCTGGATCATCGAGGGCTTTGGCTCTGGCGAGTTGCGGATCACGAACCCCAGGGTCGCTGACGAATTCGTGCTCGACGTGAGCCGCCTGGAGTCGGACTTCGGCCTGAAACAGACCAGGGAAGACCTGAAGGCCTACTGCCTCGAACTGGGAAGAAGACTGAGAGATGCCTAATATCGTACTGACCGGCGGGGCCGGCTTCATCGGCTCGCACATCGCGGACCACCTGTTCCAAGCGTTTCCCCAAGCGACGCTCTCGATTCTTGACAAGATGACCTATGCGGCGGACTTCCGCAACGTGTCGCATCTGATGGAAAGCAACCGAGTACGGTTGGCGGTCGGCGACATCTGCGACTACGCGTTCGTTTCCCGTTTCCTGGCCGACGCCGACCTGGTCATTCATGCCGCCGCCGAAAGCCACGTGGACAACTCGTTTGGAAACTCCCTTCCGTTCACGATGTCGAACGTCTTTGGCACGCACGTCGTGATGGAAGCCTGCCGCCTGCACAAGGTGCCCCAAGTGATTCACGTAAGCACCGACGAAGTCTATGGCGAGGTCTTGGAGGGTGAGGTCACGGAGTCCGCGATCCTGAACCCGACCAACCCGTATTCAGCTTCGAAAGCCGGCGCGGAGATGATCATTCGAGGGTATCTCAACTGTTACAAGATGCCGATTACCCTGGTCCGCGCGAACAACATCTACGGCATCCGCCAGTTCCCAGAAAAGCTGATCCCCAAGTTCACCCTTTACATGCACATGGGCCGGAAGGTCCCGATTCACGGCGACGGATCGAACCGTCGGCACTTCCTCGCCGCACAGGACTTCGCGAGGGCCGTCGAGCTGTTGATCCACCAGGGCAAACCCGGAGAAATCTACAACATCGGCTCAGAGGACGAATATACGAACATGGAGGTTACCACCCTCCTGTGCCAGGCGCTCGGCAAGGACATCAACAGCTCGGTGCTGTTCGTCGAAGACCGCCCGTTCAACGATCGCCGCTATTCGATCTGCAGCGACAAGATCCGGGGCCTCGGGTGGAAGCCGGAACGCTCGCTGACGAAGGACATCCCCGACATCGTCGAGTGGTACAAGGCCAACGCCGACCGCTATCGGTACTTCCTGAGCCTGGATAAGGGCCTGTAACGAACGCTATCGCGACGCCAATTTGACCATGATGTCGTAGCTCGACCAGTCCAAGATCACGGCCTTGATAAAGAGCTTGACCTTCTCGTCTTGCGACATGCTGTCCGGCTTGGCGTTAGGGTCGAATGCCTTGGGGTCCAGGGTGTTTGCCGCCACCTTCATCTGGCCCTCGTTGAGGATGGACTTCATCGCATTGAAAATGTCCGTCGTGTTCTCCTCGGCGGCAAGGGTCCGGCGAATGGTGAAGGCCGAGAACAGCCTGGCGCACTGGCTCAGAACCTCTTTGGAGGGCACGGCGCCGTTCTTTGTGCCTCGCTTTACCTCGCCGTCGATGAGCGGCTCGATTTTGACCAACTCCAGATGCTCGTTCAGCGTGATAGCGTCCTCTTTTTGCCTGGCTTTGTCGACCACCAACAGCAGCTTGTTGAGCTGCTCCTTGGTCATCGCCAATGGCAGCAAGTGGGTAAGGTGGTCCAGCGATCGCGCCTTCATCAGCACTTCGCGGCTCTTGTTCATCTTGTCTTTGCTAAGCTGCTGCGTGGCGCAGAGGTTCAGCGAGAGCAGACCGACGACGAGAAAGGTGAGAGCGTTCTTCATGGCACTTGGCTCGATTGTGACGCGTTTTCGGTGTCCCTCTGACTGGACGAAGAACCCTTTCGCGACGTTACCCCGATTGAGGCGGAAGCGAGCATTTTCGAGACCCCGGTGGTCTGGCAATGGACAAAGGCCAGCCCGGCCACAGCGATCACCAGCCAGCCCAATGGGGTGATTTCGCCTCCGCTTAGGCCGTTGACGCCTTGTAGTCCTAAGAAGCCCAGGGCAAGCGCGCCGATGCTCGACACTAGCCAAAGGGGTCCTTCAAAGGCCCTGGGGGCAGGATGGGGCCTAGCTCGGGCCTGCCGCCTAACAAGGCTTACGCCGTAGGCGACCCACAACCCAAAGGCAGCCATGCTCCAAACCCAAAACACGGCTCAAGATACCCATCGGCTCGCCTCCGCGATTCAGCAGGGGCAGCGGCCGCGTCTCTAGGGGGATGGTCTTGGTGTACGGCACGGTCTGCTTGGACCGAGTGCGAAGCGTCCAGCAGTTTCCGATTCCGGGCGGCTACGCAGAAGTGGAGGACGAGCAGCTTTTTCTTGGCGGAGAGGCGGCCAACACGGCCAATGCGCTCAAAACCTGGGGGGTGCCTGTCGCCCTGGACGGCAACCCGATCGGCAAAGGCGAGCTTGGCGAACTGCTGTTGCTGAAGCTCAAAGACAAAGGGCTGGACCCCTCGCGGCTCTCCCGGCAGGGGAGGACACCCGTGTGCGAGGTGTATGTGTCTCAGGACGGAGACCGCACGATGTTTGGGCTCGGGTTCAGGGACATGGGCGAGCTTGCAAAGCCGGAAACGGCCCCTTATGAAGCGGGCGCCTGGTTTACGGCGGACCCCAACCTGGGGGACGCGGCAAGGACGGCGGCGAGCCTGGCCCGTGCAGCCAGAATGAACCTATATCTAATGGACTTTATACGTTCCAACGACCCGATTCCGGTAGGGGCATTTTGGCAAAGCAGCACCGACTGGGTGGGGCGTCGTGGGGACGCGGGCGCGAACCTCGTTTGGCTCCGCGCCTGGGTGGAGCGGCACGGCTGTTTCGGGATTCTCAGCGACGGCCCATATGGCCTCTTGGCGGGCGATTCGGAGCACGGAATCGTGCATTGCCCCGCCTTTCCTTGCGAAACGCTGGTGGATTCGACTGGCGCAGGCGACATGCTCCGCGCGGGAATGCTCTACGGATTGGTTCAAGAATGGCCCGTGGGCGAGTGCTTGGCCTTTGGGGCGGCGGCGGGAGCGATCAAGTGCGGGCACCTTGGGGCCACCAGCCATGTGCCGAGTATCGAACAGGTCAACGCGTTGATCCGCGCGCATCCCGCCATTGCGGCCGCCTATGCAAAATGCGGCGGCTTCCGAAAGGGTGGGCACGCCATCTGAACCCAACGGCTTTCCGACACCCGCTCAGGCCTTCTCCGCTCGATCTTTGATCGCGCCCAGCACGTTGTCCATGTTCTTGACCACGATCCCGTGGATGACCCGCTTGATCAGCGCGCCCAAGGTCGGAACGTTGTACTCGTAGTTGACCACGCTGTCAAAGCGGGTCCCCCCATTCTCTTCTTTGAACGCCCATGCTCCGTCCAGACGGTCGTAATCGCCCTTGATCTGCCTAAAATCGCACTTATGTGCCCCGTCGTCCCACACGTCCTCTTGAGTCCAGCGGACCTTCAGCATGAACTGGGGAATGATGCCCACCCAATCGCTAACGATGAGTCCACCCTCACGCTCGACGATCACGATTGATTTGACGTCCTTCATGAACTCAGGAAAGGACTCATTGTCCTTGGCGATCGCGTACACCCGTTCAAGAGGCGCGTTGACCCACACGGAGGTCTCCACAGTCGGCATAAGACGAATGTACCGCCTGGATGGACCCCCGCTAGGCACAATGAAACAAAGTGCGAGGGAAGTTTTGCCCACTGTCCCAGGGTCCCATCTTGCGGCCCCAAGACACGGTCTGACGCTCTCCCACGCAGGTCTGCAGACACCGTGGACGGCCTAGAGTATTCTGGGGTCCAGAGCTTGGCTGCCTGACGCCCGGCTCGCCCCTGTTTATGGATCCCGCTTCCTCGAACCAAGCTGCAAAAGGTGGGCAAGCCGAAGGCAAAGCGCCAGCTTCGCCCGCGACGGAACCGTCTACACCAGCGCCGTCCCACATGAGGGCGCTTGTGCTCGTGGAACCAGGACGCCTCGAACTCCAAAGCGTTCCCGTCCCGGCAACGGACTTCTCCGAGATCCTGATCAGAGTCGAAGCTGCGACCACTTGCGGGACGGACCTCAAGGCCTTCCGTCGGGGCCATCCGCAGATCCCGATGCCCGGGGTCCTGGGGCACGAGTATTCTGGCGTGGTTGCAGAAGCGGGCGTTGGGGCCCAGTTCCTCATCGGCGAGGCCGTCATGGGCGTGCACTCGGCGCCGTGCAGGCAATGCCGCTGGTGCGAAAGGGGCCAGGAAAACCTCTGCGAGTCGATCATGGAAACCAAGGTACTGGGGAGCTACGCCGAGTTTCTTCTCGTTCCTGCCCGGATCGCCAATCTCCACGTATTCCGCAAGCCTGACACGCTATCGTTTGCGCTTGCGAGCCTGCTGGAACCGCTTTCTTGCGTCATGCAGGGCATACGGTCCTTTGCCCACAAAGAACACTCCGACGTGCTCGTGATCGGGCCTGGCGCCGTCGGTCTGATGTTCGTAGCCGCACTTAGGAAGCTCGGCATGGCCAGCGTGAGCCTCTTGGGCAGGAACGAAGCGCGGCTGGAGGTCGGCGCAGGCTATGGGAGCGAGACCCTCAAGTGGGACGATGTCGGAGGCCGAACCTGGGACCTGGTGATCGAGTGCACCGGCACCGTCGAGGTCTGGGAGCGTTCGATTGGGCTCGTTCGCCGCGGGGGCACGGCGGTGCTCTTCGGCGGTTGCCCGTCCGGAACAAAGGCCTCGTTCGATACGAAAACGCTGCATTACGGCCAGGTGGACGTCCTTAGCCCGTTCCATTTCGGAACCGATGCGGTGCAGGACGCTCGCCGGCTCCTGCTCGATACCGCATTCGACCTCTCTCCCCTGCTCAGTGGGACCCGCACCTTGGAAGAAGGGCCCCAGGTGTTCCAGGACCTTGCAGACGGCAAGGGGATCAAGTACGTGTTCACGCCATGAAGCTCGCGCGCTATGTAGGAGGAGGCCGCGTGGCAATCTGCAACGAGCCCGAACCGGAACCGGCGCAAGGGGGGCTGGTGGTGGAGACCGAAGCCAGCGGACTTTGCTCCGGTGAACTCATGGACTGGTACATGGAGGGCAAGATTCCCCATGTGCTCGGCCACGAGGTCGCAGGGAAGGTTCTGTGGAGCGACGATGAACGGTTCCCGGTCGGGTGCAGGATCGCGCCCCACCACCACGCGCCTTGCCTCAAATGCGCATTTTGTCGCCGGGGCCGCTATGTGCACTGCGACACCTGGAAGCGAACGCGACTTATTCCCGGCGGTATGGCGGAGCGATTCCTCGTCCGAGGGGAGAATCTGGAGGACGCCCACCGGGTCGACGACTTGGATCCACGGGACGCCGCCCTCATGGAGCCCGTCGGGTGCGTGGCCAAGTCCATCCGGAGAGCCGGGCTCGAAGCGGAGGACGAGGTTGCAGTGATCGGCCTGGGCAGTTTTGGGGTCGCTCACCTGCTTTGCCTCGACAACCCCGCAAAGGGCTATGACTTGAGCGCCAGGCGCATCGAATACGCGGCCTCGCTCGGACTCAGCGTGGGACACGTTGAGGACTCCAAACCGGCGGACGTCGTCTTCATTTGCCCGGGCAACGAAGCGGCGCTGCGACGGGCTGAGGAGATCGTTCGCCCCGGCGGCAAGATCGTGCTCTTCGCGCCTTTCCCGCCCGAAAACGAACCGCGGCTGGCTCTGAATCGCTTATACTTTTCGGATGTCAGCCTGATCCCTTCCTACTCGTGCGGTCCAGACGACACGGCGCAGGCCATCAACTGGATTCGACGGGGACGAATACGGGCTTCCCACCTGGTGAGCGACTTCGTGACGATTGAAGCGCTGCCAGAGGCGTATTTAGCCATGAAGGCCGGAGAGATTCTGAAGGCTATGGTTCTATTTGAAAGATGATCACGCGATTCAAAGACTGGAGTTGGGAAGGCGTGCCCGTTCGCGCCTACAAGGCCAATCCGGCCGGCGCCGACGGCGTGACCCGGCAGACCCTCTCGGAGGGCGTGAATGGCGACTTCGAACTGCGCTATTTCGAGGTCGAGCCCGAGGGTTACACTTCACATGAGATTCACCAGCACGAACACCTGGTCGTGGTGGTCCGGGGCTGCGGCACGGTGCTTCTTGGGACCGAATGGCACGAGGTTGGCACTTTCGACGTGGTCCACGTTCCTTCCCACACGCCCCACCAGTTTCGCTGCAAAGGAACCGAACCATTCGGCATTTTGTGCGTTGTGGATAGGGTGCGGGACCGTCCGACCCATATTGGCGATGGCGCAGAGCCTTTAGGAGCGTCCGATACTCGTTGATGCGGAAAAGTCTCGTCGTCCTTGGGCTGGGAGCCTCGCTCTCGGCGGTAGCGCTTGGCCAATCTGCCTTTGGGGCGGAAAGGCTCTTTGCTGCGTTTCACCTCCAATCCCCCTCCGCACAGGCCGCCGACAAGCCCAAAAGCGAGATCGCCGACGAAGCCAGGAAGACCTATAGTGCCTGGATCGCCGAATGGAGCAAAAGGACGGGGGTCAACCTTCCCCGACGGCAGGTCAACGACCTCGAAGAGGACTATGTGACCGGAGCGACGTACATTCCCACGGTCGAGAAGGAGAACAAGCTCAGCAAGAACCAGGCGATGATGGAGCGGCTGGAGCGCATCTCAAGACCGATTGCCGATATCGCCGCCGACCTCCAGGTGAAGTGCTCCTGGGGTGATGGCAGGCTCAACCCGCTGCCCTACAAATTCCGCCTGATCGAGGGCAAGGACGTGAATGCGTTCTCTCTTCCTGGGGGGTTCATCTTCGTCTATGAGGGCTTGATGAGCTTTGTGGAGAGCGACGACGAGCTCGCCGCGGTCTTGGCGCACGAGATTTCCCACGCCTCGCTCCGGCACTTGGCGACCATGATCAGAGAGCAGAGCAAATTCGACACCTACGCGCTGCCGGCGATGCTGATCGCGATTTTGAAGGGGGGCGATGCGGGCATCGGCATCATGAGCCTGAGCCAGCTTGCCGGCATGGCAATGCAGAGCGGCTGGAGCGTCAAGGCTGAAGTTGCCGCCGACTGGGCCGGCTTCCAGTACATGCAGGCCTCGAATTACAATCCGGTCGCCGCGCTGACGTTTATGGAGCGGCTGGCGCAAAAGCAGAGAGCCCTCGACCACATCGATTGGGGCATCTATCGCACCCACCCGCCCTCGCGAGAGCGCGCCGACTACATCGGCCAGTATCTTCGCGGGGCCAAGCTCACGATCCGACGGAGTGAGGTTGCCACGTCGTTCAGGGTTGTGCTCAAGCCCGATCCCACCGGGGTCGTCGAAGGGATGTTCGGAACGCGGAGGCTCTTCCGCTTCAAGGGCTCGGACGCCGACAAGCGAGCCACCGACGCCGCGACCAAGCTGAACGACTTTTTTGACTCTGTCCCAGAGCTTTTTGAGGTTCAGGCCACGGCAGACGGATCAATCCTCGGACGCAAGAGCTTTTTATTTCGGTACAGCGTGGAGGATGCCAGCGGCAATTCGGCGAAAGTGGAAGAACTTGCGATGGAATCCGCGCAGGCGATCAAGCGATCGCTCTACACGTTGGCATTCCGTATCTGGGACGTGAAGTGACCGAACCCGAGGATTCGCTTGAGAATCTCGCTAGCGAGATTCTGAAAGAGCTGCTTGCCAAGTGGCCCCTTGGCTTTTCGCCTCAGCTTGTGTGGCGTAACCTCCGCGTGACCGCCGGAAGCGCGGATATGCGCTCGCGGTGTATTTCCCTCAGCCGCCTTCTTCTGACCGACGCCGACAGGCTCTCCACGACTTTGGTCCACGAGTACGCGCACATGCTCGCCATTGTACGCTCCGGCCCCTCCGCCGCAGGGCACGGCGATGCGTGGAAGAAGGCCATGCGCGACCTGGGAATGGATCCCAAGCGCACCCACAACTACCCGGTCTGCCGCAATCGGGCGCACCAAGAAGTTTCGTATCGTTGCGTGCGCTGCGGGCACCTGATCGTGCGAAAGCGACGCCTTCCTTCGAAGCGCAGATACGTTCATGCGGGTTGCGGCGGCGCCCTCCGATTCGAGGGGACGCGCCTGCGAGAACCCAGGGAAGAAGTGGATCGAACCCAGCTTGTTGCCAACTGAGGTTCAGGCTCCTCCGTAGAATCCTCTACTCAGCCTTCCAGGCTTATCCGCCCTTGGCTTGTCCCTGCTGCCAAGGCGCGATGAGGGCGCATGTGGATTGCCGACAGAGACCATAGCAAGCGGCTCGATGAGCGCGCGATCGAGCAGTACGACATACCGGTGCGCGTGCTGATGGAGCGCGCTGGCCTCGCCGTGTTTGAAGCGATCCGTGAGATCATGCCGAAGGGTGGAAGGATCGGCGTGATCTGCGGTAAGGGCAACAACGGCGGAGACGGCTTTGTGGTCGCGCGTCACGCCAAGGAACACGGCTACCAAGTGGAGTGCCTTGTGGCCGCCAGCCCCGGCGACTTGACCCCCGAGGCCGAAGACCAAATGCGCGTGGCCAGAGCGCAGAGCATCGAACCGATCTTCTATGGAGACCCCCGCTGGACGGCGCACGCTGATTCGCTGGGCGCAAAGGACCTTCTTGTGGATGCCGTGCTCGGTACGGGCATGAAGGGAATCGCGATGGGGCCCGCCCTCGAGGCCATTCAGGCGATCAACCGGAGCGGCGTGCCGACCGTCGCCGTGGATATCCCGAGCGGCATCGATTGCGACACCGGGGAGGAGCTTGGCGAGAGCGTTTGGGCGATGCGGACGGTCACCTTCGGCCAGCCCAAGCCGTTCCTGTTTCAGGGGATGGGCCTGGAGCATTCGGGCTACTGGACCGTTGCAGACATCGGTTTCCCAGGCGCCCTGCTCCACGAAGCTACCGATGCCAGGCTGATTGACGACCACTGGGTCTGCGCCTTTCTCCCGGAGCGTTTGAGGGGAAGCCACAAGGGGCAAAACGGGACCGTGCTGATCGTTGCCGGCAGCCGGGACATGCCGGGCGCGGCGACCTTGGCAGCGCGGGCGGCGCTTCGTTCGGGCGCAGGGTTGGTGACCGTCGCCGGAGTCGAGATGGTGTGCCGGGCCGTCGCGGCTCAAGTCCCGGAGGCCACCCTGATGCTGCTGCCCGAAGCCCCTTGCGGAGCGGTGTCCCCCCAAGGCGCGGAGCTTCTGATCAAGAGTCAGAGCCGGTTTACTGGCGCCCTCTTTGGTCCCGGACTCACGCATAACGAGCCTGTCTTGGAGCTGCTGCGCGCCATCTGGCCCGAGTGGCACGTACCCTCGGTCATCGACGCCGACGCCCTGAACTCGGTGAGCCAAGGCGTATCGCTGCCGGAGGATGACTGTGTTCTGACGCCTCACCCCGGCGAAATGAGCCGGATGCTTGAGCGCAGCATCGCTGAGATTCAGGCGGACCGCTTCCGCACCGTGGAAGCCGCCGTGGCGAGGTTTGGCAAGACGGTGTTGCTCAAGGGCCCCTACAGCATCGTCGGCGAGCCGGGCCAAGCAATGATCGTCAATCGAACAGGTAATCCGGGCATGGCCTCTGGCGGCATGGGCGACGTGCTGAGCGGCGTCATCGCCACCCTGCTCTCCCAGGACGTCCCGCCCTACCAGGCAGCAAGCTCGGGCATGTTTTGGCACGGACTGGCCGGCGACCTTTGCGCGCAGGACGTCGGCGCGATCGGCTTCACCGCGATCGAAGTCGCCAATGCGCTGCCCAAGGCCCGTGCTACCATTACCTCACGTTGCGAACACGAACGGCCCTAGCCCTTTGCCTCTGCCTCGCCGGCGCCCTCGCGCAAGCTCAGAAACCGCCGAGCGGACCCGTCAACGTCGTCTTCGAGAAGCCCGGTGGCCACCAGGTTTGGGTCAGTCAGTGGTACGTTCGGCCCGATGCGGATGCGATCACCAAGACCGACGACCCCTCGGCCAAGGTGGATACAAACGTCAGCGGCAAAAGCATCAGCATCCATGTGCTCGACGAGTCCACGGGCAACCTTGCGGCCATCCACGTTGCGGACCTAAAAGGCTCGGAGTGGAAGCTGACGGCAAGGGACTACCAATTCATCGCGAAGGTCGTGGTACGCGTGGAGAGCAAAGGCAAACCGGTGGCTGCGGCAAGCGTCGAACTGGAGGACGGCAAAGGCGTCAAGTTCCCAAACCGGATCCTCGACCCCGCATCCAAGGGGGAGGCCGAGTTCTTCCAGCTCTATCCTGGCACCCTCAAGGTCAAGGTTGCCTATCGGACGAAGGCGGGCCGGCAGGAACCCTATGCTGTGTCTTTCCCGGTGGCCCATGAACGTGACAAGCCCGTGCCGGTGCTCGTCGTCGCCTTGCCCGAGGAAACCACGACCGTTTCGGATCAGACGGGCACAACGGGAAGCGCGGAGAAAGCCCCCGAGAGCGCCGCGCCTGCGGCCGCCAACCCCGATCGTGGCCTGAACCTCGCGGTGATGCTCATCACCCTCGCCGTCCTGGGCACGGCGGGCTATTTTGCGGTGAAGTGGTTCCGCAACGACCCGCAGCGCCTCAAAGCCACCTTGAAAAAGCTCGGCGCGGAAATACCCGAGCCAATGGCCGCGCCGGATGCCAACCAGGTTTCGGTGCAGCCGGCCGCGCCACAGCCGCCCCCACAGATATTGCTGGACGACGCTGCGCCAACGCCTCTGGGCAACGCGCCTCCCATCCCTGCGGCAAGCACAGGCGGCACACCGAGTCTCGTGGGTTCTGCAGGCCAGACGCTGAAGCTCGACGAGGGGCTCTTCATCCTTGGCCGGGAGGAGGGCCTGCCGTTCAGCTTTCCGGAGGAGCAGACCCTTTCTCGCAAACACGCCGAGGTGCTGTGTGAAGCCGGTAGAGTCATCGTGACGGACCTTGGCAGCACGAACGGAACGTTCGTGAACGGCGTCAAGATCAGCAGCGAGACGGAGTTGAAACCTGGCGATCAAGTTCAGTTCGGCGCAATGAAGTTCCGATTCGAGAGGTAACCGATGGGCCAAGTGGTGTTTCGAGCGATCCTGGGAGCGGTAGCCGGAATCCTCGCATGGCTGATCTTCGAGCCGCAGTTCGCCCGGCTCCCGGTGGACCCGACGACGGGAATCCCGCCGCGCGAGGTGTGGGGCCCGGTCGAAGTGAAGTTCATTCTCACGCTGGGGGCCATGATCGGCGCGACGGTCGGGGCGCTGAACGGCTGGATTCAAGGGAGCCGCACCCACCTCCTGCGGGGCCTCGGGCTCGGACTGTTGCTTGGCTTCTTCGGCGTCTGGCTGGGATATCGTGTCGGGAATGCCCTGCTTGCGTCCTTCTTTCCCGTCAACGTCTTCGATCAAGGGTCCAGTTTTGGGGTCAATGTGCTGGCCCGGGTCGTGGCTTTTGCGCCCATGGGATTGCTATTGGGTGGGGCCATCGGGGCGTCGGGCCTGACCGCCAGGCGATTAGTGGTCGGTGCTGTCGGCGGACTGATCGGCGCGGCCATCGGGGGTCTGATCTTCGATTCGGTTTCGGCGCTAATCGGCGGTGCGTTGCTCGACCTTCGAGCTGGTGCGACCACCACCGTGGCCGGCATCCCCCGCGAATCTGGCGAGGTCGGCCTGGGCGGCAGAGCCATGATGGCGCTGATCCTGGGAGGCGTCATCTCCCTCTTTATCGGCATTGTGGACCGGGTGACGCGCACCGCCTGGGTCAAGCTCATCCTCGGCAAAAACGAGGGGAAAGAGTGGGTGGTTGAGGCTCCGCAGACCTTCATCGGGCGGAGCGAAACCGCGCATATCCCCCTTCACGGAGATATGAACGTCGCGCCCATGCACGCCTGCATTTCGCGCCAGGGCAACGCATATATCCTGATGGACGGCGGCAGCCCGATCGGCACGCTTTTGAACGGCATGAGGGTTCAGCATGCGCCGCTCTTCGATGGCGCCCAGATCCAGATCGGCCCCCATCTGCTTCACTTCATGCTGAAGCAGGGGTCTGCGCCGCAGCGTGCCGCCGAGTCGCTGCGCGGTCAGATGGCTTCCATGGCGCCCCAGGGCCAGGCTGCCTTTGCGCCCATCCCAACCCCCTATCCGGGGGGCCCTGGACTGCCCGCATCGCCCATGCCGCAGCCTTCAATGCCAAGCACCTTCCCTCCCACCGGGGCGCCCTCCCAGCCCACCCAGGTCCTATCGGCCCAACCCCTTTCGGGCGGGTGCACCCTACTGGCGCTGGACGGCCCGATTGCCGGCCAACGATTCGACATCAGGAGCCCTATTGAGGTCGGCCGGGAGGCTCCCGGCATTCCCCTGGCGTTCGATGCGGCGGCCTCACGGCGTCACGCAAGCCTTTCGCCCGGCAACGGCGGAGTGAGCGTTCAGGACCTCGGCAGCACGAACGGCACCTTTGTGAATGGGCAGCGGATCATCACCGCTCAGGCACGAATCGGCGACGTGTTGAAGGTGGGAAGCACCAGTTTTCGAGTGGAGACAGCCTGAACGCTCGGCCCGAATCTGCCGAAAAAAGGTAGAGTCTGAACTCTCCTGCCATGAATTATCCGCGCATCTACACGTCCGAATCCGTCAGCGAAGGCCATCCCGACAAGGTTGCCGACCAGATCTCCGACGCTCTGCTCGACGGCTTCTTGCAGCAAGACTTGGATCTCAGCGTCCCCGACGACCGGCGCTGCCGTGTGGCCATCGAGACGATGCTCGCCCACGGCGTGGCCGTGGTTTCGGGCGAGGTCACGAGCATGGGCTATGTGAACGTTCAGGAGATCGTCCGCGAAACCATCAAGTCGATCGGCTACGCGAACACCGAGGTCGGCTTCGACGGTGAAAACTGCGGCGTTTTGGTGGCGATCCAGCCCCAATCGGCCGACATCGCGATGGGCGTTGACACGGGCGGCGCCGGCGACCAGGGCATGATGTTCGGCATGGCGACCAACGAGACGCCGGAGCTCATGCCGCTGACGATCTCGATCGCCCACGCGATCATGAAGCAGTCTGTGGCGATGCGAAGGAGCAACCCCGAACTCGGGTTCCGTCCCGACGCCAAGTCCCAGGTTTCGGTCATCTACGAAGGCAACAAGCCCAAGAGGATCGAGACGATCGTCGTGTCCCAGCAGCACGACGATATGCCTCAAGACGAAGTGCGACAGAGGATCGAGAAGTACTTGGTCCAACCCGTTTTGGAGCAGTACAAGGGCTACGTCGACGGGCCGATCAACTACCATTTCAACCCGACCGGCCGGTTCGTCAAGGGCGGCCCTGCCGGAGACACCGGCCTGACCGGGCGCAAGATCATCGTGGACACCTACGGCGGCATGTGCCCGCACGGCGGCGGCGCCTTCAGCGGAAAGGACCCGACGAAGGTGGACCGCAGCGCGGCCTATATGGCGCGCCACGTGGCGAAGTGCATCGTTGCGGCGGAGCTCGCCGACAAGGCCCAGGTGGCCCTTGCCTATGCCATCGGCAAGGCTGAGCCCGTGTCGGTGAACGTCGAGACCTTTGGCACCGAAAAGATCGACCCGCAGGAGATTTCCAGGCGCGTGCAAGAAGCGTTCGACATGACGCCACGCGGCATTCTGAAGCACCTCAGCCTTCGCGATTGCCGGGCCATTTGCTATCGCGATTCGGCGCGAAACGGCCACTTTGGGAACGGCGTCTTCCCCTGGGAGAAGACCGACGACGCCGCCAAGCTGAAGTAGCCGAGACCCGAATGATGGGGTTCCCTCCATAATCTCCCCATGCATCCCGGGGAGGTCTGGTACGGCAAGAACCTCAAGGCTCGTTTGACGCGCCTGTTGCTGCTCCCCTTCTCGTGGCTCTATGGCATGGGGTGGCTCGCCTATCAGGGCGTTTATCGCATTGGGCTGAAAAGGCCCAAGGAACCCCACAGCCCCGTTGTCTGCGTGGGCAACCTGAAGGTGGGCGGCTCGGGAAAGTCCCCGCTCGTGATCCACCTCGCCAAGTTGCTTCGCGAAATGGGCCATGACGTCGTGATCGGGGCAAGTGGCTACGGCTCGCCAAGGTCCGAGGGGGCGAGCGTTACCCCGGAAGGCGAACTCGACCCCAAGGAGTGGGGCGATGAGCCCGCCATGCTTCGCTGGGTGCTTCCAGGTGTCCCGTTCGTCGTCGGAAGGAATCGTGTTCGTGCGGCATGGCTGTGCCATCAGCATTATCCCAACGCAATCCTACTGATGGACGACGGGTTCCAGCACTTGCCTCTCAAAAAGCACCTCTCAATCGTCATCGACCGCCCCGGCCCCAACCGTCACTGCCTCCCGGCCGGCCCTTATCGCGAGCCGGCGTGGCTGGTCTCGCGCGCCGACCTGGTCCTGCCCGGGCGATTTTCCCTGATGGGCGAAATCACAGGCTTCGCCCATCCCTACAAGCCTGGAGCCACCCTGGAGCGCGGTTCCAAGGTCGCCCTGCTCTGCGCCCTGGGCGAGCCAACGCACTTCAGGGCAAGCGTCGAAGAATCTGGAATGACGGTCGTCCAAGCATTGTTCCTTCCGGACCACGATCCTCTGCTCGCGGGTAACCTCTTGGCTCCTTTCGAGGCCAAACTGCCGATCGTCACCACTGCGAAGGATTGGGTGAAGCTGAAGTCGAGGCCCGACATCGGCGAAAGGGACCTTTGGATCGCCACCTATGACCTCCATGTCGAACCCAGCGACCCCTTCCGATCCTGGCTTGAAGCCAGGCTCCGGGAGTGCCAAGCGCAAACGTAAGCGCGGTTTCTGGGGGAAGGTGGGGAGCTTCCTGATGGTGGGGCTGGAAGCTTGGGCTCGGCGCAAGACGGTGGAGCAGGCGGAGCGAACAGGCGCGCGGCTCGGCATGGTCTTCTTCTGGCTCTCGGCAAAGCATCGCACCTGCGCGATGAAGAACCTCGAACTGGTGTTCCCCGAGATGAGCTTCCCGGACCGCAAAGCCCTCGCAAAGCGGGTGTTTCAGCACTTCGGCAGGGTCGCGCTCGACTTCGTGCGGACCGAGGCTCGGACCCTGGAGGAAGTGATCGCCCGCACCACGGTCCATGCCCCGGACCATCTCGCGGCGGGCCTCTCGAAGGGAAAGGGCGTGCTCAACGTCGGAATGCACTTCGGGAATTGGGAGCGGATGGTCCACTTTCTGAGCGCCGTGGGCCACCCGATGTCGGCGGTCGTCCGCGAAGCCGACGAAGCGGGGCTCGAAGCCCAGATTCGCAAGCTCCGGGAACACGCGGGCATGGATGTGCTGGCTCGGGGCAACGCCGTTCGGGCGATGCTCACTGCTCTGCGCGCCGGCAAGCAGGTCAGCCTTCTGGCGGATCAGAACGCCTATGACGCGATGGTCCCCTTCTTCGGCAAGCCCGCGGGCACGGCGCTTGGCCCGGCGGTGCTCCACCTTCGCACCGGGGCGCCAATCGTGCTGTGCTTCTATCCGCGCATCGGGCCGGGCAGGTACGAGATGATCTGGGACGCGCCGATCGACTACTCCGAAGCTGAAGAAAAGCCCACACCAGAGGAGATCATGGAGCAGATCCACAGGCGGTTCGAAGAGATCATCCGGAAGTACCCGGAACAGTGGCTCTGGTTTCATGATCGCTGGCGCAGCGCGCGCAGGCAGGGGCTGCTTTGAGCGACCCGGGCGAGAATCCTCGCTTCCTGATCAGCCGCTTGTCGGCGTTCGGCGACGTGGTTTGCACGTTGCCGGCGGCAGGCGCGCTGAAGCGGGCGTTTCCGACCTGCGAGATTGTCTGGTTGGCGGACCCGCGCTTCAAGGCGCTTCCCGAGCGGTGCCGATTTGTGGATCAGGTAATCGCCTGCAAGCCAGGTCTCTCGCCTTCAACTTGGCCCAGAATCGAAGGGAGTTTTGACGCGGCCTTCGATCTACAGGGGCTTCTCAAGAGCGGGCTGCTTCTTTGGAAGGCGAAGGCGCCAAAAAGGCTCGGGTTCCATTGGCAGCGCGAGTTCTCCTGGCTCATTTCGGAGCGCGTCCTGCCCGACCCGACTTCCCTGCACGTGGTAGACCAGATCGTCGACGTGGCCCGCGCTGCGGGGGGCGAAGCGGACGGGGCCGAGTTTGGGCTTGAGCCAACCCCGCACGACCTTCAGAGGGCATCCGAGTTGCTCGCTCCGCTCGAAGGTAGGCCGTTCGCCGTCCTGAACCCCGGTGGGGCCTGGGCGAGCAAGCGTTGGCCCGCCGGTCGGTTCGGCGAGCTTGCCGACGGGCTCGACGAGGCGGGCTGCGCCAGCGTTCTGATCGGTGCGCCGTCCGAGGCTGAACTGGAAGGCGGGCGACTTGTGGCAAAGGCATGCCGAAGGGCCAAACCCCTCGACCTCGTCGGCAAAACCTCGTTTGGCGATCTCGTCGGTGTCCTGAATGGGTGCGTGCTCCATGTGGGGGGAGACACCGGAAGCTCGCACCTCGCCGCGGCCCTTGGGAGGGCCGCGATCGGGCTCTACTCGGCCACTCGCCCGGAGCGCACCTGCCCGTACGGCCAGATCGAACGGTGCCTCTACGACCCATCTGCGCTCTCAAACATCGACTCGCAAGCCGTCTTGGCAAAGTGCTTGGAGGCCCTGAATTGAGGCTGTTCGACCTCGATCCCAAGCTTCGATGGCTCTTCGCTATGACGCATCCGGACGATGAGCTCTCCATTTGCTGCTGGATCAAGAGGCTCACCGATGCCGGTGTCGAGGTCTGGCTGAGCTGGACCCATAGCACGCCAGAAAGGGAGGAGGAGGCCCTTGAGGGAGCCCGACGCCTGGGCATCCCGCGTGAGCGTCTCCGGTTTCACCGAGCCGCTGACGGCAAAGTGGCCTGGGAGATGACGCGGCTCCTAACGCATTTCAGAGCCATGATTCGAGAGATCCGCCCAGACCGATTGGTGTGCGGCGCTTTCGAGCAGGGCCACCCCGACCACGACGCGACCAATGTTCTCGTCAACCGCAGCTTCGATGGCCCCGTACTGGAGACCCCGTTCTATCACACCTATGGGCATGTGATCCAGACCATCAATCGCTTTTCGGATCCTGAGCGGGCGGAGATCCTGGAGCTGTCGGAAGCGGAGTTTCGCTTCAAGCAGGCACTCTCCCGCGCCTACCCCAGCCAGAGGATCGGAGACCTTTTGGTCTGGTTCGAGCTTTGGGACCGCCTCACGGGGCAGGGCGGCCAACTGGGCCATTTCGAGAGCCTCAGGCTTCAAACCCATCGCGACTTTCACACGCCCCAGGCGCCCGGCGAGATGCAGCCTCGGGTCTTGAGGTCGCGAAAGTGGCGCGAGTGGGTCGCTGCGCTCGAAGCGTTCGAAGAGTCCATTGGCGGTGAGTGAGGTTCTATGCGGCAGTCCTCCACCCATGAGATCGCACTGAGCCCCGACCAGGAGGCTGCCCTCCAGACCCTCCTTGCGCCGATGTGGCCGGCGCAATGCCTCTTCCTTACGGGGAGGGCGGGCACGGGCAAGTCGACGGTTCTGCGGCGCTTTGTCGAGGAGACCGACTGCAACGTGGTCGTGCTCGCGCCGACGGGCCTTGCCGCCATCAATGCGGGCGGCCAGACCATCCACAGCTTCTTTCGTATCAAACCTGGGCCGCTCGAACTCGACGACCCCGAAGTCCCACAGTTTCGGCCGGGGCACCCGATTCGAAAAGTGATCGAGGAAGCACACGTGCTCGTGCTCGACGAAATCTCGATGGTTCGGGCTGACCTGCTCGACGGAATCGACCAGGCGCTGAGAAAGAACTCCAAGCAAAGCCGAGAGCCTTTTGCGGGCAAGCGCATCCTGTTTGTGGGAGACCTTTGGCAGTTGCCGCCGGTCGTGTCCAATCCAGCAGAGCAAGAGATGCTGGATGCCAGATATGGAAGCGAGTTCTTCTTCGACTCCCTAGTGGCGCAAAGGGCGCCCATGCTCGCGATCGAATTGGAGACCATCCACCGCCAGGCGTCTGACCCCGCGTTCATGGACGCCCTAAACCTGCTTCGTTCGGGGGATTCCGAATCGCTCCCGCTTTTCAATGAGCGGGTCGTCTATGGCGGTGGGCCCCCCGACGTGCTTCGGCTCACGGCCACCCGCGCTCGGGCGGCGTGGATGAACTCTCTTCGACTCTCCGAAATCGTCGGCCCGGCGAAACTCTATTCGGCGGACATCGTCGGGACGCTCCGCGAAGAAGAACTCCCTGCCGAGCGATTGCTGAATCTCAAAGTTGGAGCTCGCGTCATGTTTACGCGCAATGGGACTGAGTGGGTCAACGGCTCGCTTGGCGAAGTCGCGGGATTGGGCGAGGGCTATGTCCAGGTCCGCCTCGATGAGGGTACGACCGTCGAAGCAGAGCCGGTCACATGGGAAAAGAGGAGCTACACCTGGAACGCGCTGGAGCGAAAGATCGGGAGCGAGCTGGTAGGGTCGGCCACTCAGATCCCATTGCGTCTGGCCTATGCGGTGACGATCCACAAAGCGCAGGGGCTGACGTTCGACAAGGTTCATGTCGACTTCGACCGGCGCGCCTTCGGCCACGGCCACGCCTATGTGGCGCTCTCGCGCTGCCGCAGTTTGGCTGGGCTCACGCTGGAGCGGCGGCTCACGGAGGCGGAACTCCAGACGAGCGAGCGCGTGAGGTCGTTCGCGAGGGGTCTGGGGCTGTAGGGGGCGGGGCGTTAGGCATTGGGCGTTAAGGCCTTAGGGCATTCGGTGATCGGTACTCAGGTGTTCAGGTCGCACGGATCCTCGGCCCAGGTCTTCGGATGCTCAAGTTCTCAGGCTCGGGGTGACCGGCATCGCGTATCGCGCTTCGCCCATCGCGTCTACCACGTCGCCCAACGCCCCAATGCCCCAATGCCTTCCCCCAAATTCCCAGCATCCCAATCCCGATGAAATACGGTGTTGGGTCCTGTGGGCCGCGCCGATCCTTTCCGTGGCAGGAGGAGTTGCCATCCCAATTGGCAACAGGACACGGATATGGTCAATGGCGCAAAGCAACGTTTAGGAGAACTGCTTGTCTCGCAGAAGCTGATCACGCAAGACGAGCTCAACACCGCACTCGAAATTCAGCTCGAAACCTCGGCGGCCCTTGGTGGCATTCTCATTTCGCTCGGCTTCATCTCGGAGGACATGCTCCTTCGCGTGCTCGCCGCACAGATGGGCGTCAGCCCCTGGAACCTCGCTAAGGAGCCGCCCCACGAGAGCGTGCTTCAGCTCCTGAAGAAGGAGGTCTGCGAGACGCACCAGATGCTCCCCGTGCGTGAGCAGGGCGAACTCCTGACGCTTGCCATGCGCAACCCGCTGGATGTCGAGGCGATCGACCTTGCGCGAAACCTCACCAAGAAGCGCATCGTGCCCGTCCTCGCCAACCCTGAGCGGCTCGCCAAGGCCATCGAGGAGAACATCATCGACGCCAAGCAGTCCCAGATGGATACTCTCGTGGACCAGGCGATCAAGGAACACGGCGACCACAAGCCCAAAAAGCGTGAAAAGCAGATTCTCACGGAAGCCGACACGCGCCCCGTCATCGCGGTTGTCAACCAGATCCTCACTCAGGCGATCCGTCTCGGCGCGAGCGACATCCACATCGAACCGCGCGGCAACCGCCTCGAGGTCCGCTTCCGTGTGGATGGCCACCTGCGAAAGGTTCGTGACTTCCCGCTCGACGTCATGCCGATGCTCACCGCGCGCCTCAAGATCATGTCCGAGCTCGACATCGTCGAGACCCGCCTGCCGCAAGACGGGCGCACGACCGTGGGTGTCGACGGCCGGAATGTGGACATGCGCGTCTCCGTGGTGCCCAACTACAACGGCCAGCGGGTCGTCCTCAGGCTCCTTGACCGTGCGTCGCAGCTCCACAAGATGGAAGCTCTTGGCTTCTCGCCTCTGCAGCTTTCGATGTTCCGCGGGCTGATCGAACGGCCCTACGGCATGATCCTGGTGACCGGACCCACAGGCTCCGGCAAGACGACCACGCTCTACGCGGCGCTCAACGAAATCAAGGACATTACGTCGAACATCATGACCGCCGAAGACCCTGTCGAATTCGACATCGACGGCATCAGCCAATCGCAGGTTAACGAGAAGATCGGCTTGACGTTCCCCACGGTACTGCGCTCGATTCTCCGCCAGGATCCGGACGTCATCTTCGTCGGAGAAATCCGCGACAAGGAGACCGCCGAGACCGCCATTCGCGCCTCGCTCACCGGCCATCTGGTGCTCAGCACGCTTCACTGTAACGATGCGCCCGGCGCCATTCCGAGGCTGCTCGACATGGGTGTGGAGCCCTACCTGCTCAGCACGTCGCTGATCGGCGTCACGGCGCAAAGGCTGCTCCGCAAGATCTGCCCGCACTGCAAGGAGGAGGCGCCTGACTCCTTCGTTCTGAACGCCATGGCCTCCGGATTTGGCCTCGAGGCCGACAAGCAGTGGCGCGGCAAAGGCTGCCCAAAGTGCCAGCACACCGGCTACAAGGGACGCATCGCCGTACAGGAGATTCTGCCGATCATGCCCGACGTTGCCGAAGCCATCGCCGAACACAAGGCGCTCGACACGGTCAAGTTCCTTGGGGCCAAGGCAGGCTATGAGCCGCTCCAGTTGGACGCGATGCGACGGGTGATCGAGGGCGTGACGACTCTGGATGAGGCGCGCCGCCAGGTGGCCTTCGCCCAGGCAGGCATCGAAACGCCGTTCCTGAAGTTGGCGGCGTAGGTGTTAGGGCCGCGTCGAGCGCTTCAGGCGCTCGACGCGGCCAAGAAACTCCTCGAAGCGCTGCAATGAGCCGACGGATTCGGCCCAGACCCGAATGCGTTCAAGGTCGACCGCTTCGGCCAGAGCGACAGCAGCGGCCGCAAGTCGGGCGGATGGGTCGCGCCGCTGATAGAAGAAGTCCCAGCTAAGCCGATCACGGACACAGTCAAACGGGGTGAGCACGTTGAGTGTGAGCCCGTCGCGCGCGATCGTCTTGAAGTCGGTGAGAAGCTCGTCGCCAATGAGGAGTTCGTCGTTCGGAAAATCCAAGGTTACGAGTTGGCCATCGCAAACAAAGATGCGGCCCGAGCTTACATATCCGAGCTCCTGGAGAACTTCCTCTCGTACGTCTTCCTTTCCCCAGAAGCTGGCGATGAAGTCAACGTCTGACGACATGTATGCTTCAGGAGCATAGATGCTCGCGGCGCTTCCACCACAGAGCACCGCAGTGATTCCTCTCCGATCGAGGGCGGTGCAGACCTTGAACGCAACGGCCTCAAGATCGTCTTTGGGCGTCACACGCAGCTCGGAACTCAAAGAGGTTTCCCTCTCTTTCGTGGCCTGCGGCGACGTCTCTCCACAGACGTTTCCAGATCCGGCTCCTTCCAGATCATTGCCGCAAGAAGCGCACGAAGCTCGCGCAATAGGGGATAGCGGACGTTCCAGCTATAGACACGTTCTCTTCCCACCGGCCCAGAGACGAGCAGGCCGTCCATTTCCAGTCGGTCGAGTGTTAGCTGCATGGATGACAAGGGCACTCTGAGCACCAACGCAAGCTCGGTCGCGTAGCTTGACTCAAGGAGCTGGAGCGCCAGCAAGGCGCCCGTTCTCCTGGTGGAACCAAAGAGCGCAGACTTGACCACAGGTCCAATATTCGACATGTTTCTGTCGATAATACCATAATTATGGTGATTCAGGCAGAATTCTGACGATTCACGTGTTGAATCAAGTGCAGTTCTACCGAGGGCGCGGCGGGATGGGCTCATCACCCCGGTCCGGCTTTACATTCGGGTCCCTTCTCCACCTCAGATCAATCCGTCCATGCGGCGGAAAGCCCTTGCTGAAAAGCTCATAGTGCCCGAACCGGTCAGGGAGGTATTGGAATGTGCCGTTGGCAAAGGTGTCGCGCCATTCCGCGGCAGGCGCGTCGAGCTTAGAAAGGTCCTTGGGCATCCGCCCTTCGTCCCACTTGAACGAGAGGATACGGGCATGAAGCCGCAGCAACCGCAGCTGCGTGCGGGTCTTTGCTTCCGCATTCGCGAGCTGGGGCAATATGGCGATGGCACCCCCCGCAAGCTGATCGGCCAGTTCGGCGCTCGATCTCGGAGGCTTAGGGCTGTAACCCGACGCCGACATCCCCTGCGCCTCCAACCCTGATATCCAAAGCTCCTCTGACCCTTTGAGAACGGAAACGCCGGTTCTCAGGCTCTCTGCGTATTTGGCTTTCGCCCGTTCTACGATGACGGGCCACTCGGCTTGGCTAACGGCCAAGATCGCCTTTCGCCAATCTTCATCGTAGATCTCTGACTGCGCTGCCTCACTAGGCCTTGCGGCCATCTGACGCAGCGAAGACTCGAACCGGTGGGCTTCGGCCTCGACGGCCTCGAAAATCCGGGCATCCCACTGCGGAAGTTGGGCGAGGGCTTTCGTAAGCGATCGGCAGTCCGGCGACGAAAGCTGATCGAGGTGCTTTTCAAACTCGGCAAGCACGATGCCGGACATGGCGAGCGACACCAGCCTCGCAACATAACCATCCTGCGGCACGTGGTGCGCCATCGAAAGGCAAACGATGAGGCTGTCGGTGCCCGCGTTCGATTTGCCCTGGGCGAAGTAAGCATTCGCCTCGCAGGCGAAGAACTTGGCGAGAAGCTTCATTCGAGCCAGAAAGGTGTTTCGAAGCTCGCTGTCAGGTGGGAGTGCCCGAACAGGCTTGCCGTTTCCGCGCCTGACCAACTCCTTCACTTGATCCAGACCGGCGAGGGCGACGCGGCTGGCCTCAAGCACCGAAGTCTTGCGAAGATCGCCAAACGGGAGCTTCGAGAGCCCATCAAGCTCCTCTTTCGAGGCAAACTCTGCGCCCGATGGAGACATCTTGTAGCCGAGCCAGTTCTGGAAATCCCCAAAGCGGCTTCTCGCCACCATGTCGGTGGCAAGGACGTATTCCTCCATCCCGTTCTGCCCGGTCGGATTCGGAAAGAGCTTGGGAAACAGCGGGGCATTCAGTTCGGCGAGCTGCGCCGAGCTTGCAGGACTTGGGTCCTTCTGCACCTGGCCAGGCGATTCAAGCAAGAAACAGGACCAGCCAACCAAGGCTGTCGTCAAGCATAGGGCGAAGAGCTTCAACGTTCATCCCTCCAGCAGCTTCAGTATGGGCGGATTCTTGCGGATGAGGGCAACGAATATGGCCGATTTGACTAGGGTTATGTGGGGCCGCGCAACACCTAACACCTAACACCTAACACCTACGGGGCCGTTGACCCTTCGCTCATCGTTCCTGGCCCCTCACCCGGTTCGCCATGGTCACCGACCTCTCCCCCTTTTGGGGCGAGGTGGGTTCCTTCGCCCCTCGCCCAATCCCAACGCTCCAATGCCCTTCGCCTCTCGCCTCTCGCTTCTCGCCCGTTGAGAATGGCCCTAATGCCCTAATGCCCTAATGCCCTAATGCCCCAATGCCTAATGCCCCAATGCCATTCGCCCTTCGCCTCTCGCCGAAAATCCTGGAGTTGGCCTATAAGCCGGATTCTGTCTTTGTGCGACGATTTGTCTCTGCGGCCGACCCGGGGGCTCCGCGGGCCGCCTCAACGCCCCCCTATTCGGCCTTGCTTCCAGCGGGGTTTGCCCCACCGCCGGTTACCCGGACGGCGCGTGAGCTCTTACCTCGCGATTTCACCCTTGCCGAAGATGGTGCTGGGTTTTGGGTCATTAGGTTGTCCGGTTCTCGGGTATTCAGGTTTTCAGGTGTTCGGAGCTTTGTTTTCCGATAACCTGACCACCTGAAAACCGGTCGCCAAACACCCAAGACCCAGCACCCCTTCGGCGGTTTGTTTCTGTGGCACTTTCCATCGGGTCGCCCCGTCCCGCCTTGGGCCGGCGTTCCGACCACCCGTAGCCGCCGGTTCCGTGCCGGCGCCAAGTTCCTCACAACCCGGGTGGAGCAAGGTCCGTAGCCGCCGGTTCCGTGCCGGCGCTAAGTTCCTCGCGACCAGGGTGGAGCAAGGTCCGTAGCCGCCGGTTCCGTGCCGGCGCATTGCCAAGGGTCGTCGGAAGGCCGGCCCTCGACGGGCGCCGTGCCCTGTGAAGTCCGGACTTTCCTCCCCGATCCTTCGCCTGGCCCGCCATTTTGCGCAGGCTGAAGACCAGCGGCTACGTCTATGCAGCTTATCTGGCAAGCTCAAGCCAAGGATCGGGGCCGTCGCCCGGCCAACTCCACCTCCATTATCCCCTTTCACGGCCCAAACGGTCCCATTTTTCCGCGCGGTATCCAACCTCCGGGATCAGCGCGAGGGCATGCTATCGTAAGGAAGGACAGACCGAGGTACCCCGACACATGGCCTTTTCGATCCTCTCCCTCCGCCCGATTTTGGTCTCTGCCCTCACGCTCTTTGCCCTTGGGAGCCAATCTGGCAGCCTGGTCCAACGATTCGTAGAAGCCCTTAACTCCGGCGACAAGGCAATACTCGAGGCATTCGTTCGGAGCGAATTTAATGAGTCCGTTCCGGTTCAGCAAAGAGTGGATCGGATCTTCCCGCTCACACAGCAAGGTGCGCCCTTCAAGCTGGTCAAGATGGTGGAAGAGAAGGCCAACGCGATTCGCGCACTGATCGAGGACAAGAACAAGGAACGCCTTGGCCTAACCCTGGAGCTCGCGGGAAGCCCGCCCAAAATCGCCCGCATCTTGTTGGCGGATCCCGAGTCACTAAACGCCGCCCCACCCAAGGACTACTCAGGCTGGACCGATCTCTCCTCGCTCGCTGCGGCAATCTGCAAGGACACCGGGGTTCCAGCCCTTGGACTGGCGGTGTGGCGAGCCGATCGCCCGATCGAAATCGCGGTCGCGGGGCTTCGTAAGGCAACCGGCAAAGAGGAAGTGAAGACCGACGACCTTTGGCACATCGGTTCGATCACCAAGTCCATGACAGCGACCCTGATCGGAAAACTGATCGACCTTGGCAAACTCCGGTGGGACATGACGATAGAAGAGGCGCTGCCGGGCGTCCCCATGAAGGAGCCTTATCGCAAGGTCACTCTTGAGCAGATCATGCACCATCGCGGCGGAATCCCCCAAGATATGGGCTTCACCGCAGTCCGCGTGAACGAGATCTGTGGCAACGAAACCAACCCTGTCAAGCTCCGCGAGCGATACACAAAGAACATTCTGGGCCGCGAGCCCATCGCCAAGCCGGATGAGAGCTTCGCCTATTCGAACGCCGGCTACTCCCTGCTGGGACACATCGCAGAACGCTCCATGGGCCAGCCCTATGAGCAATTGATGGACATCTACGTCTTCAAGCCTCTTGGCATGAATCGGTCCAAGGTCGGCAGTAGCGGCTTCCCGGGAGCCCGCACCACCGGGCACATGAAGGTGAACGGAAAGACGGTCCCGATGCCATCGGAGGGCAACCTGGGCACGATCGTCGCGCCTGCCGGCAACACCTGGTGCTCTATGCAAGACCTGGCGACTTACGCCAAAGCGCACATGGACGGCCTGAAGGGCAAGAACGGGCTCCTCAAGGCCGCGACCTTCCAGCGCCTCCACGAGGGTGTGCCGGAGCGGCCCGGCGATTCGATCTATGCCTGCGGCTGGAGCGTTGGCGCGATGCAGGGCACGGCGCTTCGCCACGGGCACAACGGCTCCAACGGCAGGTTCTTTGCTGAACTGGCGTTCTTTCCAAGCCAGGGATTGGTGGTGGCCTCGATGGTGAACTGCGGCGGCGAGGCGTTCCCCTCGCCACCTCTTCAGGCCGTACAGGCAGTGGCCCGGCGCTACGCGCCTGAGAAGTAGCCCACCGGCACAGAACAGGGGGGCCTATCAACAGCCTGCTGATTCAGGCCCCAACGGCGCTCAGGTCGCTTCCGCCCGCCTCTCACCGACTCTCCCACTCTCCCACTCACCGACTCACCGACTCACCCATTCTCCCGTTCCCCGACTCTCCCACTCACCGACTCCCGTCACCAACCCTCGGGTACAATTTTCGCTCCCCGTCGGGCGGTTAGCTCAGTGGTAGAGCACTACAATGACACTGTAGGGGTCACTGGTTCAAATCCAGTACCGCCCACCATTTTTTGAACCTGAATCGGGTTCGGGCTCCTAGCTGGTTCCTAAACGGATTCAAAACCCAAGAAGACGTCCTGATTAGGCGCTGACCCCGACGGTTTGGTTGCAGGCGTCAACGATGCTGGGTCGTCTCATCTGGAGCTCTGGTCCAACCCCCGAACGTAAGCCCCGCACGATGATAGGCCCGCGTTTCAGCCTAAGGGCGAATAGATCATGCCCCAGCCCCACGTCGCTGAGGTATGAAGAAGGCTGGACTGGGAACGCAGCCATGAAGTTGGTAGATTCTTCGCGTAACGCGTTTCAGAAGGCACTTGCCTCATGGGTGGCGGTGCTTGCGTGCACGGCATTAGCGGGCAAGCTGGGCTCATGGCGCGAGGAATACCTGGCCGGATATCTGATCATTCAGACCGGCGAGCGCGTGGACCGCTCCTACAATGCGGGCTTCTCGATGTACGTCGCGGTATGGCCCCTGCTGAATGCCTATCCCGGCCACCAATTTCAGACCGGCCTGCCGAGCACGTGGATGTTCGCCCAGCATGACGGCGAAGCTCCCAAAGACGCTTACTCCGACGTCGAGGGCGGTCTTGGCTGGTGGCGCGACACACGGTTCCCGACTGAAACGCCCAAGTTCATCATGGGCGGTGTGGGCCCACGATTCTCCGAGATCGCCAACGGGCCGGCCCACGGCGCAGGAAACTGGAAGGAGCCTCGAGGGCTCTACGGCGTCGCGCAGCTCAGCCCATGGCTGCTGTTCCCCATCGATGGCCTAAACCTCAAACAAGGGGAGTGTGGCGGGCTCTTCGGCTACGGGTACCTAAACCTCCCACTCTGCGAGGCAAAGGCCACGACCGACGGGAAGGATGTACCTACAGGCGGAAACTGCTGGACGCTGTTCTTGAGCGCCAAGAACTTCAAGGGGCCCGTCGCCTTTTTCACGCCCTACTTCTGGTCGCACTGCGCCGCCAAGGAACCACGCCTCGCGGGCAAGCTCCTAGACAGCCGGCCCATGGATCCCAACATGGCGATCCAGATGGAGACGCAATACATTCCTTGCCAGGTAGCGACGGACGCCAAGGGAAACTCCTACGCCCGCATCGCGCCCACGTCGTTCCCGAAAAACGCCGGGGAGGATTCCGCGCTCGTCCACCAGGCCATCGCATACAACAAGTCGGCGCTGTATGATTCCGTCGCTGCCTGGTTCGCGGGCGGCAAGCCTAGTAGAGGCGCGGTAGACCCGAAGGGCGCGTTCGCGCGGTCTTTCCCAGGCAAGGGCTACGCGACGTGGGAAATTCACGTCCCCGTTCCCGGCCAAAAGGAAGACCGAGTGCCGCTCGCGTGGAACGCTTTCGCCTCGCCAATCGCCGCGGATGCGGCCACCCACGGCTACCGATGGACCGGCGTCACAAGCACGCCGATCCGCGGCCACAGCTCCTTGGCGACGTTGCCGGAGTACTACAAGCTGGCGCCGGGCGACGAGAAGACCAAACCTCGATGGGATCCGGTGACGCCTTCCAGCGTGCCGGGGGAAACTGGCCTTCAGAATGTTGAGTGGAAGCGCCCAGAGGAGCCACCGCAAAGGCCATACGACACGCCCGACGATCCGGCTAGCTGTTGGAAGAAACCGGGGCCGGAGGCTGGACCCTACAAAGCCTATCTGGGCGATGGCACCGTGGTCACCTACTATTGGTATCGCTTCGCCGACCAGCCCGCGCTGCTGAATGCCGGCCTTACGGACGCCGAGCGCGAACGACTGCAAAAGCGCGTCGAGAAGCTGCACCGAGCCTGGCCCAAGAACCGCGACTATCTCGCTCCGCCCAAACTCGGCAGCCTGGCCGAACTCGATCCCGCGCAGATCGTGAAGCCCCCGAAAGGGCTGGAAGTGGGGTTCGTACCGATTGCGACCCGGCAGGAGCTTCGCAAGAAGTAGCCGCCTCGGCCAAGGGCGGTTCCGGATGCCAGACCATCGGGTCCGTCACCTGACCCGCAGAAGCCGCTTCATCGCTTCGCCCATGGCTTGGCCGATATCCCAATAGGTCCCCGCGTTGCAGTTCCAGTGGTAGCCCTGGTTGTTTGGCGACAGCTCGGCCGGCCGCCAAAACCCGCGCGTACCGACGAATACCACGTTGCCCTTGAACTCCGGCTCCTCGGCGACGTCGGCTTGGGCCTTCATCAGTGCCAAGGCGCGCGCGTTCTTCTCTTCGGGACCGCCCTGTCCAGTTTCTGCAATGACGAAAGGCAGCTTGGGAGCGCCGAGATCCTTGCGCATGTCGCGGATAAAATGGGCCATGTTGCTCTGGTATTCGGCGACGAATTGCTCGTTGATGCGGTCGTTCCAGCCCTGATGCCATCCAAAACCCGACAGCACGTATTTTCCGTCGCTTCCGGGAACGAGCTCTTTGATACTCTCGAGCGCCGCCTTCACCAGCGACACGGTCTCGCGGTAGTACTTGCCCACGATGCCTGGGTCCTGCGCGATGGCGGCATCGTTCTTCTCCCCAACCGAGCAGGGCACTTTGCCCGCGCCGGGCGGTCGAAAGTCCACGCCCAGGCTCTTTCCACCCCATGCGCACTTGATGAGCAGAACCGGCTCCTTGAAGGCATCCCCCATAACCCATCCGAAGCCGAGTTCGGGGCCGATCCGCTCCTCGTTCGCGCCGTAGCCTGTCGTTAACGGACCTTTGCGCTCCAGATAAGTGATGAGCACGTCGTCGCGCTTCTTCCATGCTCCGTCCTTGTCGAGCAACGACGCAAACGCTTTCGCCGTTGCCGGGTCCTTGGTGAAGAACTCCAGAGACCCCTTCCCACCGTTGCGCTTCTCGTCGGCGGCCACGAATCCATGCCCCTCCATGTTCGACTGCCCCGCGAGGATGAACACGCGCACGGGTCTTGCCCAAGGCGCGTGTTCCGCTAAGGAGTGATTGGCTGCAACGATCAGGAAGAGGCCTGCCAGGAGCGAGTACGACGTTCGTCGGTTCATGGGCTCTGTTTCGACCTTCTTGGTTCGATTCCTTTGCGAGTCGAGAAGCCGGCCGAGCTTGGCGATGCGGCGGGCCAACAGGCCATGCAAGAATCGCCTACACTTCGAGAATGACCTTGCCGATGGTTCTTGCGTCGCTTCTGGGGTCCTTCTCGTGCGCAGCAATGGACGCCCCTCGAAATCCTCTGTCAGCAAGGAACCTAACTTGCGAGTTTCGCCAAGATCCCCTGGGTGTCGACGTTGCACATCCAAGGTTGGGTTGGACCCTTGACGGGACTTCCTCGGTACGGACCCAACGCCAGAGTGCGTATCGCGTGCTCGTGGCAGCCTCTATTGAACGGCTCGTCAAAGATGACGGGAATCTGTGGGACAGCGGAAACGTATCGAGCAGCCAACAGAACAATATCCCCTATCAGGGTCTCGCGCTCAAATCCGGACAGACTTGCTACTGGAAGGTGCGCGTTCGCGATAACGCCGGACAATGGTCTTCCTGGAGCCCAGTGGCGCGTTGGGAAATGGGCCTGCTCAGCCCCGGAGACTGGAAGGCGCTGTGGTTGGACGACGGTAAGCCAGTCCCAGCATCGGACGCCGACTTCTATAAGGAGGATCATGCGCCGCTGTTCAGGAAGGAGTTTTCGGCGTCGAGGAAGATCAGGCGGGCTCGCCTTTCCATCGCCGGGCTGGGATACTACGAGGCCAGCCTGAACGGGAAACGGGTCGGCGACCACGTCCTAGACCCCGGCTGGACCGCGTTCTCCGAGCGCGTCCTCTATGACACCTACGACGTGACGAAGATGCTGGTTCGAGGAAGGAACTGCATCGGCGTGACGTTGGGCAACGGGTGGTTCAACCCGTTGCCGATGCGCATGTGGGGGAGCCGCAACCTGCGAGACGCACTGACGACGGGACGTCCCCGTTTCATCGCGCAATTGCGGCTTGAATATGTGGGCGGGGGCTCGGATACGATCGTATCCGACACCTCATGGAAGGTCGGGGAAGGCGCAATCCGGCGAAACAACGTCTACCTTGGTGAGGTCGTGGATGCCCGGCTGGATCCAGCCCTCTGGGGCCACGTCGGATTCGACGACGCCAAGTGGCGCGCTCCGAGCGTCGCCGCCAAGAAGCTGGGCAGGCTCTCCTCTCCCACCCATCCGCCAATTCGTGAGACCAGGCGTTGGAGCGCCGTGTCCGTGAAGGAGCCCAAGCCCGGGATCTATGTGTACGATATGGGCGAGAACTTCGCCGGCTGGGTGAGCCTCAAGCTCAATGTCCCCGCGGGAACCCAGGTTCAGCTCCGCTACGGCGAACTCCTGTATGCCGACGGGACCTTGAACCCCATGACCGGCGTGGCCGGCCAGATAAAGGGGCTCAAGCGAGGCTCGCAGGAGAGCGTCGGGGGTCCGGGTGCGCCACCTGTGGCGTGGCAAGCCGACACCTACATCGCCCGAGGAGGCCGCGAAACCTATCAGCCCAGGTTCACGTTCCACGGGTTTCGCTACGTCGAGGTGAGCGGGGTCCCCAAGCCTTTGCCTCTGGAGGCGGTGGTCGCTTCGCGGCTGAACTCGGACCTGGAAACAGCCGGATCGTTCGAGTGCTCCGATCCGATGCTCAACCGGATCCAGGCGATGTGTCGGCGGACGTTTCTCTCGAACGTGTTCAGCGTCCAATCCGACTGTCCGCATCGAGAGAAGTTTGGTTACGGGGGCGATATCGTAGCGACGAGCGAAGCCATGATCATGAACTTCGACATGGCCGGCTTCTATCAGAAGGCCGTCCGGGATTGGTCGGACAGCGCCCTCAAGGATGGAATGTTCACCGACACGGCGCCGTTCGTGGGCATCCAGTACTGCGGCGTCGTTTGGGCGATGGCCCATCCCTTGCTCATTGATCAACTATTCCGCTACTACGGCGACTCGTCTATCAGCGAAGAGCAATACGATGCGGCGAAGAAGTGGCTGGCGCTGGTTGAGGAGCGCTATCCGAACGGCATCGTGACGGATGGCCTGAGCGACCACGAGGGGCTGGCCCCAGCGCCCGCGCCTGACATGGTCACGCCGATGACCTTCCATACCGCGAACCTGCTTCGCCGAATGGCGGATCGCCTGGGGCGAAAGGCGGACGCGGCTCATTTTGCCGATTTGGCGGGCAAGATCCAGAGCGCGTACGTCGCGAAGTTCGTGAATGCCGAGACCGGGAAGATCGGGCCGGGGACGCAGGCGAGCCAGTCCGTCGCCCTTTACTCGGGCATTGTCCCAGAAGTTATCCGTCCGCAAGCGTTCGCGTTCCTGGTGAAGGACATCGAGGCGCACGCCGGCCACCTGACGACAGGGATCATCGGCACGAAGGCGATGCTTGACGTCCTATCGCGAAACGGAAGGGCGGATCTGGCTTACGCCATCGTTTCGAAGAAGGACTTTCCGAGCTGGGGATGGATGCTCGAAAACGGCGCAACCACGCTTTGGGAACATTGGGAATTGAGCGACAACACGTTCTCGCATAACCACCCGATGTTCGGATCGGTTAGCCAATGGTTCATGCAGTGGCTTGGCGGGATTCAGCCCGGTCCTGAGAGCCGGGGGTTCGACCGCGTGTCGATCAGCCCGCGCACGCCGGAAGGGCTGAAGTGGGTGAAATCAAGCTACCGCAGCATTCGCGGGAAGGTCGTGAGCAACTGGGCCCGTGAGGGAAGCGGGATCACGTTCGAGATCGAGATTCCGGCAAACACGGTGGCCAGAGTATCGCTTCTGGCGGACTCGGTGGCCCACGTGCATGAGAGTGGCCGTCCGCTGGCAAAAGCTCAGGGCGTCAGCAATGTCATGACGGACGGACACACCGTCGAGTTCGAAATTGGCTCAGGAGCCTATTCATTCTTCGTAGCGTCTGACAGGAATGCTCAGGAATAGCCTCACTCAAACACAATTTCCAGCGAAATAGTCTTCATTGCGGGAAGGATTGTCTGGATCGTCCGCGTGCCAACAGCCGACGAGACCTTTGTTCCGGCACCGGACGCCACAACTCTCTTTATCCGCCTCGGAACAGAGATTTCCACCGTCTGAGCCTTCTTCGACAGCAACGTCACGGTGACGCGGCCCGGCTTCCAAGTCAGGCGTTTGACCTCGATCTGGCCGCGACACAGCGCCCCCTCGATCGTCCCGGCGGGCCACTCCCTGGGCAGCGCGGGGAGCAACTGCACCTTGCCGGGCGCGGAGTTCACCAGCATCTGGATGAGCACCGCCGGCAGCCCGCCGCTGACGTCCATGTTGAACAGCGACTTGGGGTTGTGCATCGAAGCGAGGTTGCTCAGCCAGTAGCTGTTCACGAGCCGGACGACGGACTGATAGGCCAGCTCGCCCTCTCCGAGCGTCGCTGCAGCCTGGCCGAGTTGCACGACTCCGAACGACATGAAGCCGGCCTTCTTGTAGTGGTTCTCCAGCTTGATCTCGACGATCTTGCGAAATGCGGCCTGCAGTTTGGGGCTCGCGGCAATCTCGTCCGGCATCCAGTAGTAGAGCGGATAAAGGTGCGAGGAATGCCGGTGGTCCAAGTTGTCCTCGATCTTCGGCGTCAGCCACTCCTTGACCACACCCTGATCGCTGATCATGTAGGGCGGCATCTTGCCCAGCATCGCCCGCCAGACCGGGATCTTCTTCTGGTTGACGCCGAGTTCGCGCAAGGCCGCGATGAGGTTGGTGAGAAGCTCCTTGGCGGCGGCCACGTCCATGGTCGCGTTGAAGGAGCCCTGCGAACCCGTGTTCTTGGCGAAGTTCTCCGGCGAGGTCGTCGGGCTGAAGACGTACTTCCCATCGGGCCCGAGGTAGAGGTAGTCCTCGAAGAAGAGAGCCACCTCCTGCATGAACGGCAGCGCGTGCTCCACCAGGAACTTCCGATCACCTGTGAACAAATAGTAGTCATAGAAGAAGTGCGCCGCCCACGGCGCCCCGGCCACCCACATGCCGCCTGCGAAATCCGGCGCGAGCGCGTTGTTGAAGGCGGTCGCCGAGGACCTTGACGGCAACACCATGCCGCGCGCGCCGAAGATGTGCTTGGCGTTGACGCGCAGGTAGGGCGCCATGGACTCGATGTACGACGTATAGGCGAGCATGAGTTCGGGATTGTTGCCTGGGAGCATCGCTGCGATCGCCGAGGGCACATTGCCGTTGTGCGTGAAGTCGCTCGCCCAAGGCGGCACGTAGGTCCCTGCCCAAATGCCCTGCAAAGTCGGCGGCAGGTCGCCCGTGCAGCAGATGATGTTGTACCGGCCGGCGTCGAAAACCTTCTCGGTCAGCGCGCGGGAGAGGTTCTCGTTGGTCGAGGAGGCCAGAAGCTCTTCCGAGGTCTTCTTGGCTTCCGCGCCGCCGCCGAGGTCCAGGCGCATCCGGTCGAACATCGCGCCGTGGATCTTCGCGTGCTTCTTTAGCAGGCCTGCGTAATCGGGTGCCAGACGGTCCAGCGCCTTCTTCATGGGCTCGATCAGGGGCTTCTCGGGATCGTAGATCGGCTCGATCTTCGTGAACACGAGCACCTCGTCGGCGCCCTTGATCGTGAGGACGGAGCCCTTGACGCTCGCCTCGCCGCCTGGCGCGACGACCCGGCAAACGGCTTCGAGCCGGTGAATGCTCCCCGGATAGGCGCGCGTGAACGTGCTGGAAAACGTCAGGTGCGCGGAATCCGCCGTGCAGACGACGTTCGAGACATGGCTCTTGAACGTCTCCTCGGAGGCTTGGAGGGTTTTGGCGCCAAGCTTGGGATCGAGTGAGCGCGGCGTCAGTTACAGAGCGCAGTCGACGCTTCCCTTCCCCGGGCCGGTAATGCGCAGCACGGCGACCCCGTCGGCGCGCGACACGAACAGCCTTCGCTCGTACGCGCCTCGGCCATCGGCCCAATACACCGCAGCCTCCGCCGTACGGAAATCGACGCTCCGCGCGTAGTCCCGCACCGACCCTTTCGCGGGCATCGTGAGGCGCATGTCGAACCCAGGAACGAACGGGTCCGGGTACATGAAGCTCTGCTGGCCCGAGAGGTCGAACGCGAGCCGCGTCGCCTGTTTGTAGAGGCCGCGATTAATGAGGCTTCTGACTTCAGCGAGCCGTGACGAGGTGTCCGGCGGGGCAAGGGGAGGCCGCATCGGCAGGAACATCCGACTGTGCGTGAACACGATCGTCTCGTCGAGCGGCCGGCCGAAGACGTTGGCGCCGATCGTGCCGTTGCCGCTCAGGAGCCCTTGCTCCCAAGTCTCGGCGGGCGTCGTGCTGACGAAGCCGCGTTCAGGGTGCGGCAGGCCCTGCCCGGCGGCACTTGAGGGTTGACAAGTCATGGCCAGTATTGCAGCGGTCAGGAGCGTCGTCGAGAAGGTGAGTGAGTTGTCCACGTCTGTACGGCATTTTGCCCCAGGGTCTTCATCCCATACAGGCCCAGCATCCCCTTTCCCAGCGCGTCGCCGACGAGGAAGTACGTCTCGGCGTTGCCGAACTCGTGGTGGCCGTGCGTGGGGTTGGGCGAGTCCTCGGGCTTGCGCACGAAGTCGTGCGTGGGCACGAACACCACATTGCCGCCGAGTTCGGGCCTTTCCGCCGCCGCGGCCTGCGCCTTTCGCAGCGCGTCCCAGCCGCCTTCGGCCTTCACCCAGGGGCCGGTGAGTTCCCCGATGACGACGGGCAGCTTGGGAGTTTTGAACTCGCGCCGAACGTCCAGGATCAGGTTGACCAGATTCTCCTCGTATTCGGGCACCGCCGTCTTTGGCTCCACGCCGTCGTTCCAGCCGTGATACCAGACGAAGCCGGCCAACTCGCAGCGTCGGCCCTTGAGTTCGGGGAAGTCCTTGTCCAGGTTGGCGATCGCCTCGCGTACTTGGGCGATCATGAGCGTGTAGTACTTGCCCACCTCGCCGCCGGAAGAGGGTGGGCGGAAGTCCTTGTAAAGGCTCTTGCCGCCCCAGGCCGTCTTGACGAGCAGCACGGGGTTCTTGAAGTGGTTGCCGACGACGTGGCCGAACTGAAGCTCCGGCCCGAAGTGGTGCGTGCCGCCGTAGACTGCGAATCCGACACCCAAAGGACCGACCAGCAGCGGACGGTTCTCGCGCTGGTAGCGCACCCATACGTCGTCGCGCACCGTCCACCGGCCGTCGGCGCCTTTCAAGTGCTTGAACATAGCGGCTTTGGCAGGGTCGGCCATGAGCGTTTCGAGCGTGCCCTTGCCGTTGTTGTAGTCGGGGCCGGCCAGGTCCACGACCGCCTGGCCTTCCATGTTGGATTGTCCTGCGAGGATGAACACCTTGACGGGACCTTTGGGGACCTGCGCCGGCAACGCAAGCCCTGCGAGCATGTGGGCGCCGAGAACGGTCAAGAGCAGCATGACGGTGTTTTACTTCCTTTCGGCGACGGAAGCGGCTACACCCGTGTCGTGAGGTCTGATGGGGTGCGTCTCCGCAGGCAATTCGGACAATATCCTGGTAGCGTAGCGACATGAGCCCGCTCATTGCCCTCGCCATGCTTTCGTCGCAAACCCCCCAGGCCAGCCCGGATCCCTACGCCAACGAGACCCCCGCCCAGCGGGATGTGCGCATGAAGTGGTTCCGCGAGGCGCGCTTCGGCATGTTCATCCACTGGGGCGTTTACTCGGTGCCCGCAGGGGTTTACGATGGCAAACCGATCGGCGGCATCGGCGAGTGGATCATGCATCAAGGCAGGATCCCGGTGGATCGCTACCGCGCCTACGCCAAGGAGTTCAACCCGGTCAAGTACGACGCCGACAGATGGGTGCGGATCGCCAAGAACGCCGGCATGAAGTACATCGTGATCACGAGCAAGCACCACGACGGCTTCGCGATGTTCGACTCCAAGGCCTCAGACTGGAACATCGTGAAGGCCACGCCGTTCGGGCGCGACCCGCTTGCCGAACTCGCCAAGGCCTGCCAGAAGCATGGCCTCCGGCTTGGCTTCTACTACAGCCAGGCTCAGGACTGGAACAACGGCGGCTCTGCGGCGGGCGGGCATTGGGACCCGAAGCAAGACCGCAACATGACCGAGTACATCCAGAACGTCGCCGTGCCGCAGGTGAAGGAGATCCTCACCAAGTACGGCAAGATCTCGGTGCTCTGGTGGGACACCCCTTACGAGATGACCAAAGAGCGCGCCGACATCCTCCTTCCCCTCTTCAAGCTCCAGCCCGGGATCATCCACAACAACCGCCTCGGAGGCGGCTATCGCGGCGACACCGAGACTCCCGAGCAGTTCGTCCCGGCGACCGGTTACCCCGGGCGCGACTGGGAAACCTGCATGACCATGAACGACACCTGGGGCTACAAGAGCACCGACCACAACTGGAAGTCGAGCAAGGACCTGATCCGGATGCTCGTGGACATCGCCAGCGAGGGCGGCAACTTCCTGCTGAACGTCGGGCCGACTTCGCTGGGCGAGATCCCGCCTCCCTCGGTTGAACGCCTGGCCGCGGTCGGCGCATGGATGAAGAAGAACGGCTCTGCAATCTACGCGACGTCGGCGAGCCCGTTCAAGAAGCTCCCCTGGGGCCGCTGCACGAAGGTGCTCGGCAAGGACGGCGCGGCGCTTTACCTGCACGTTTTCGATTGGCCCACGAACGGCAAGCTGCTGGTGCCCGGCCTGAGGAGCAAGGTGGGTTCTGCCTGGCTTTTGGATGGCGAGAAGAAGCTCGCGGCCCGGAACACGCCCGAGGGGGTCGAGATCGCGGTGCCTCTCCGGGCGCCCGACGCGGTTTCGACCACGGTCAGGCTCATGGTGAAGGGCGAGATCATGATCGAACAGCCGGAGTCAACCTTGAAGCTCGGGGCGTCGCTCGCTCTGACGCCCGATGAGGCGACGCTGCACGGGGAGCTTCAGTCCGAAGAGCGTGGTGGCAAGCCCAACCTTGGCTTCTGGACCGACCCGAAGGACTACGCCGAGTGGACGTTCACCGCGGACAAGGCGGGATCGGTGAGCCTGACGACCGAAATCGCTGCGCCCGCTTCGGCGTCGTTCACGGTCACGCTGGGCGGCAAGACGGCGCGGCTCACCTCTCCTAACACCGGCTCCTACGACTCCTACCACGCCGTGGATCTGGGGACATTCTCGGTGGTGGCGGGGAAGAACACTCTCGTGGTCCGCGCGGTCGCGGAGGGCTGGAAGCCGATGAACCTTCGGGCGATCCAGATGAAGGCTGTGCCGTAGGCTTGCGCTGCTGTCGAAACCCAACCCTTCAGAGCGCAAGCACGATTGCCGGATTTCAGGGCAGTGATCTACCCCAGGGGCAACTGATGAATGCACCTTTTGGGGCGGCCCGTTCCTTCCGGAGTAAGCACCAAACGGCACTAGTCCTGGGACTGAAGTCCGCCGGCCGCGCTTCTTAGCTCCTCCAAACGGCGGCGCATGCGAGTCAGCACGCCCGCTTGTTTCGGATCGATCGCGAGGTTGGTCAGCTCTTTTGGGTCCGTCTTTAGGTCGTGCAGGAACTCGTACGGCGGCTTCTGCTCGAAGTAGCGCGCGTACACATATCGCTCGCCTCGCACGCCTTCCCACTTCGGGATGTAAGGATTCACGAAGAGGTGCTCGCAGAAAAAGTCGCGCCGCCATCTTGGTCTCTCCCCTCGGACTAGCGGCGCGAGGCTCCTGCCCTGGCATTCTTTGGGGACCTTTTGGCCGGCCAGTTCCAGCAGAGTGGGCGCGACGTCGATGTTCAGGGCCAACTGCTCCGCCGACTTGCCCCGTCGGCTGGCGGGCATGCGCGGGTCGACGATGAGAAGGGGGACCCGCAGAGACTCCTCGTAATGAACCCATTTGCCGGAGAAGCCGCGCTCGCCCAGAAGATAGCCATTGTCAGACATAAACACGATGATCGTGTTGTCTGCCAAGTGGAGTCGCTCCAACTCGTCCGTGAGTCTGCCGATCTCGTGGTCCACGCCAGAAATCATGCGGTAGTACGCGCGCACGTTCTTGACGTACTTATTCGGAGTGTCGAACTGCCAGTACCAGCGGATGCGGTTCATGCTCTTTCGGAGGAACTCGGGCTCAGCCTGGAACTGCTTCTCCTCTGCCGGTGTCGGCGTCGGGATAGCCGCGTCGTCGTACAGACCGTCCACGGTCTTGGGCCAAGGATAAAGGTTCTCCAGGCTGCCGTCCTCGGCGTGGGGGCTGTTGAAGCTGACGGACAGGCAGAACGGTTGCTGGGCCGGCTGCTTTTGCAGGAACTCGATGGCGCGATCGGTCGCGATCTGGTCAATATGCCGGATCTCGCCGGACGGCAATTCGCGCAGGAAGGGGTAGCCGATGGGCGACAGCAGATCGAACATCTTGGCCCCTTGCCCTTTCTCCACCGCGATCCCGAACTTGCCGATCAGCCCCGTGCGGTAGCCCACCCCACGCATCAACGAGGGGTAGCTGGTCTCGCAGAGCTGGGCGCCGAGGGGATGTGTGCCGAAGGTGTACCCGTGCCTACGCTCGAAGCAGCCAGTGAGGATCGAGGCCCGACTGGCGGCGCAGATCGGCGTGGTCACGAAGCTGTTTGGAAAGCGGACGCCCTGCGTCGCGAGGCGATCGAGGTTGGGGGTTTTGAGGAACGGATGCCCCAGGTAGCCCGCCGCGTCGTACCGCTGATCGTCGGTCAGGAGGATCAGGAAGTTCAGCGGCTTCGCTGATGGCCTCATGGGCGCAGATGAAATCCCCAGGGCATAGAGCGCCAGCAAGGCAAGGTGCATTTCCAATTCTCCAAGTCCTAAGGGACGTCAGCATTTTGGCAGACGCACCGGAGAGACAAAGAGCCTCTGCGATGCCCTTCTGCGTTCTCTCAGGCACCACTCCGTCGGCCCATCTGAGGCTCCATAGGTGATACGGGTTCCTAAGCTGGTTCCAAAACGAGATGACCCGATATGACCCAAATTGACCCGATTCAAGAACCCTAACCGGGCTTCTTGAGCCCGCCAAGATTGCCATGACACTGAAGGGGTCACTGGTTCAAATCCAGTGCCACCCACCATCCTGCTGAACTTGAATGACGATCGGGTTCCCATGCGGTTCGTCAGCTCCATAAGGTGATCCTTGCCACCGCAGCTGCCTTGTAGGGGTCGGAGTGTTGCCGACGATTCCGGAATCGCGTAGCGAGGCTTCGCGGCCGTGCTGCCATGACTATGGTTTGCGGCCCGGACAGGCGAGAACTCGGCGTCGAATGCCGTCCAGCATCGTGCGAAAGATGACCTGGTGCAGCGGGTACACAAGATACCAGTACGCGAGACCGGCGACCCCCACGGGATCGAAAATGGCCGTCAGTCGGATGGTGCAGCCCGAGTCGCTCTCTTGCACTTCAAACTGCAACCAAGCTCTCCCTGGCAGCTTCATCTCGGCGGCAAGAAGGAGCAGCCTGTCCGGCTCGATTCGTTCCACGCGCCACCAGTCCAGGAAGTCCCCGACCACCAGTTGGTCGGGATGTCTGCGCCCTCTGCGCTTGCCCACGCCCCCAAGGACAAGGTCGATCGCTGCCCGAAGGTTCCAAAGCCAGTCGAAACCATACCAGCCCCGGGCACCCCCTATCTCACGGATGGGGCGAAAAGCCGCTTGGGCTGAGCACTCCACGTGAACGCTTCGAGAGTCCACGAGACGGTTGCCATATCGGCGAATTGCGTTGGTAGGTCGGGTTCCGGACGAGCCGAACGAATCGGACCAGCGCGACTCGGCAAACTCCCTGTCCTCGTTTCGCATTGCCAGCGCTACCGCCTCAGTGAATCTGTGAGGCCGCACCGAGAAATCAGCCAATGCCTCCGTTCGACGAACGACAGAGGCGTATCGAATACTCTCGATAAGCATTCGACCCACGCGCGCATAGATCGGTGTGACGAGCCCGAGCCAAAGGCTCGACAGGTGAGGGGTCAAAACGGGGACTGGGATGATCCAGCGTCGCAAACCCCGCTGGCGCGCGTACTCCAACATCATCTCTTGATAGGTGACCACTTCAGGGCCCCCGATCTCGTAGACCCGGCTTTCAGATGCGTTCAGAGACAGCGCTTCAACCAAATAGTCCAGAACATCCTCGATCCCTATCGGCTGTGCCGGCATCTGCACCCAGCGCGGGGCGACCATTGCGGGAAGCCGTTCGACGAGCGCTCGGATGAGTTCGAAGCTGAGACTTCCCGATCCGATGATCACCGAGGCGCGAAACTCAATGACGGGCACGCCGGTCGAACGTAGGAGTTCACCAACTTCAAGCCGACTTCGGAAGTGACTGGAAAGCTCCCCTTCATCGTTGCTCAGCCCTCCCAGGTAGACGATTTTCCGAACGCCTGCATGCGCGGCCGCTTCGGCGAAGTTCGACGCGCATCGGCGGTCTCGCTCTTCGAAGTCGGGTCCAACCGCCATCGAATGAATCAGATAGTAGGCCGTTTCGACGCCCGCCATGGCTGCCTCTAGGGACTCCAAGTCGAGCGCATCGCCCTGAGCCACTTCGCTGCTCGACGCGTCGGGTAATGGCATCGATCTGGGCCCTCGAACGAGGCACCGGACCTTGTGGCCGCTCTTGGCAAGTCTCGCAAGGAGCCTTCCACCCACGTAACCTGAAGCTCCTGTCAACAGAATCATAAACTCGCCCGCACTGAAGAGAACGTTCGAGCATGGCTGAGCCACTCGCGCAGCGCGCCCATATCCGGGCAGATCTTTGCCCCAATCGCCTCTATTGTAGGGGCATAGCTTGTCGCTGCTTCGCCGCCAACAAGAAGGAACGTGTGCTTCTCCAGCAAAGAGCCAAGCCCGCGAATTTGATTCTCTGTATCAGGATCGCGCAGAGGATACACGAGGCTGATGGCTACCGCTGAGGCACGTGTTCTCGCGGCCGCTTCTGCAATCTCCACTGCAGGCAAGTCGGGACCCAAATAGGTGACATCCCAGTCCATCCTGGCGGCCACGATAGCGGCCAGCATGGCTCCGATTTCGTGGCGGTGACCCGTCGGTGTTGCGGCAATAAGCTTTGGCGCGTCTCGCGAAGGCAGGATCGAAAGCCTCATTCTCTCCAAATGGGTGCGGACCAGTGCGGAAGCCAAGTGCTCTTGAGCGATGCTGAGCTCGCTCGATGCCCACTTTTGTCCGACTTCCCGTAGCAGGGGCACCACGAAATCGTCCAGGAAGGCATCGACGCCAAGCAATAGACTTGCGCGCACGAGAACGGACTCAAAGGACGAAGCATCCAGGCTCTGCAGCGCCCGCATCGCAGAACTCAGAAAGCTTGGAGCCGCCTCTCCAGACCCGACTCCGTCGTGTCTCTCTCCAGGTGACGTCAAGCGGTCGAGGTCCTCTGCCGGCAAGACGGCGATCATGCTGATGCTGTGGCCCAACTCCACGGCACGATGCAGGAGTTTGAGCCGGCGGACGTCTGCTTCGTCGTACACACGCCTGTTGGTGCCTGTCCGCACGGGTGCGATCACCCCGTAGCGGCGCTCCCACGCGCGTATGGTGTGGACCGTCAGGCCTGTCTCTTCAGCCACGGCGCGGATGGAGTAGTAGGAGTT
The DNA here is from genome assembly GCA_016223145.1 of Armatimonadota bacterium. NCBI lineage: Bacteria > Bacillati > Armatimonadota > Armatimonadota bacterium. Next base: position 359,749 of record JACRPN010000005.1, read on the forward strand.
CATAGTGAGATTATGGGCCTCTTGTCTAAATATTGTCAAGCAAGTTTTGAGTCTGAGCAACACAAATGCGGAAAATATTGCGACAAATTCTTGACAAACAATAGACAATGGCTGTACCATGTTCTCGTCGCCCGGTCCCAGAGGGGTGCAGCGACAAGGACAAAAACATGAAAACGCTCGACATGCTCTCTCGCATCCTCGTCATCGTCGGCGGGCTCAACTGGGGCCTCGTCGGCATCGCCAAGTTCGACCTCGTCGCCACCCTGCTTGGTGCCGGCAGCGCGCTCGCCAACATCGTGTACGTGCTGGTCGGAATCTCGGCCGTAGTGCAAGCGATCCGACTAACCGGCGCATCTTCTGCACCTGCATCCGCTCACGCCCACTGACGCCTCATCGTCAGACCCAATCCAAAGGAACAACTAACATGAAGAAAATCATCCTCAGCATTGCCCTGGCCGGTATGGCCGTCGCCGCTTTGTCGTCTATGGCTTTGAAGCCCTCTCCCTCTGCAGACATCGTGGATACGGCGGTCGCCTCCAAGCAATTCCCCACTCTTGTTGCCGCGGTGCAGGCCGCCGGACTTGTCGAGGCCCTCAAGGGCAGCGGACCGTTTACCGTCTTCGCCCCGACCGAAGAGGCTTTCAAGAAGCTGCCCAAGGGCACACTGGAGTCGCTGCTCAAGCCTGAGAACAAGGCCAAGCTCGTCGCGATCCTGAAGTACCACGTGGTCCCGGGCAAGGTCATGGCCGCAGACGTTCTCAAGCTGAAGAACGGCACGGAAGTTCCGACCCTTCAGGGCCAGTCTGTCAAGGTCAAGAACAAGCACGGCGTTCAGGTCAACAACGCCAAAGTCGTCAAGACGGACATCGAGTGCAAGAACGGGGTCATCCACGTGATCGACACCGTCATCCTGCCGAAGTAACCGCTACGCAACACCCACCCCGACCCTGCAGCCCGGCCGATCGGCCGGGCTCCCCTCTTCAAGGAATGCCATGAACACAATCATCACCCTCATCGCAGCTGTGGCCCTTTCCCAGCTTCCGAAGGACGCAAAGACCCTGAATCTCGGTGACGGCTACTCGCGTGTCGAGACGGCGTCCTACCTTATCGAGGTTCCCGCCGGGTGGGAGGTCTCCGAAGAGACACCCTGGGGCCAGCGCAAGGCCCATCCCAAGGGAGCCGAAGGAGAGTTGGGAGTCATGACGGCTCCTCCCGGAGGCCAGAGTTGGGATCAGCTCTATCAGACTTCTCTCTACTTCATCCTTCGCGAATCGAAAGGCAAGCCCACGCCGTATCGGCTCGGCAAAACGGCGAGCGGATTGGAGACTGCCTCATTCGAAGTGCTCGATGACCAAGGATTCGCCGCCAGGCGTTTCGTCCTGATGCGCGGCAAGGACGGCCGACTGTTGGCGCTTTCCGTAAAAGTACCCACCCGAAATGCCGACAAGGAGTGGTCCAAGCACTTCGATCGATTGGCAGCCACCGCCAAATTCAAGTAGCTGGCGGTTTCGCCTGCAAGCCAGATGACGTAACTGAAAGAGGAGCTTCAAGCAAGTCCAGAAGAGCCTCGTTGAAGGATCAATACCAAATGAAAGAAAAAAAGATCATCGCAGTCGTTGGCGCCACCGGCGCCCAAGGCGGGGGGCTCGTTCGAGCGATCCTGTCCGACCCGAACGGAGGTTTCGCAGTTCGCGCCCTAACGCGGAACGTGGAATCTGAGAAAGCCAAGGAACTCGCTGCTCTTGGCGCCCAGGTTGTTTCGGCCGATATGGAGGACGTTGAAAGCCTCAATCGGGCTTTCGAAGGCGCGTATGGCGTCTTCGGCGTCACGAACTACTGGGAGCACTTCTCGCCAGAGAAAGAACTCCGCCACGCGAGCAACATGGCCGAAGCCGCCAAAGCCACGGGCGTGCAGCACTTCGTATGGTCGACGCTTGAAGACACGAGACGTTGGGTTCCTCTTGACAGCGATCAGATGCCCACGCTCATGGGCAAGTACAAGGTGCCCCATTTCGACGCCAAGGGAGAGTCGGACCAGTTCTTCCGCGATCTCGGAGTGCCCACGACCTTTCTTCTCACCTCGTTCTATTGGGACAACCTCATCCACTTCGGGATGGGTCCGCAAGCCGGACCGGATGGTTCGTTGGCCATCGCGTTCCCCATGGACGACGCGAAGCTGCCCGGAATTGCATCCGAGGATATCGGCAAGTGCGCGTACGGAGTATTCAAGACTGGCTCTGCCATGATCGGCCAAACGGTTGGCATTTCGGGCGATCACCTTTCTGGTCGTGAGATGGCGGCCGCGATGTCCCAGGCTCTTGATAGGGAGATCCGCTTCTTCCCGATCACCCCCGACGCCTATCGCGCGCTCGGCTTTCCTGGCGCCGATGACCTGGGCAACATGTTTCAGTTCTATCGCGACTTTACCGAGGACTTCCGCGCAATTCGTAGTGTGGAGAACACTCGCAAACTCAACTCGGAGCTGAAGTCCTTCCACGACTGGCTAAAGGCTCATGGCTCCAAAATCCCCCTGCCGGTCAGCGCCTGAGGCAAAAACATGGGAATCGTGAGTGGCCTGATTGCGACCCTGGGCTCCGCCGGCCGGCGTGTTCGGGCCTGTATGGACCTTGCTGTACGTTCTAATGGCCGTCGCCGCTTGGCGGATCTATCGAAGCGGGTCGGCAAACACAAAATCCCTGCTCGGCCTCTTCCTCTTTCAACTTGGGCTCAACGCCCTTTGGAGTTGGACATTCTTCAAGTGGGAATCGGGCTTTGGCTCGATGATCACGATCGTTGCCCTTTGGGTTTCGATTCTTGCGACGATGATCGGCTTTTGGAGAGTGAACTTCGCTTCGGGAATGATGCTGATTCCATACCTCGCCTGGGTTTCTTTTGCTGCGGCACTGAATTGGGCGATCTGGAACCTGAATCGAGGGGCGCTTTAGGAATGAAGGACAAACGCATAGGAAAGAAGTTCGAAACTGCTACGGCAGTAGCCGTTGTTTGGTTCGAGGGACATTCGATATGTGCTGGCCGGCAAGAAGCGGTTGAGGGCCCGAGCCAATGATCGGGCGAGTGGTCGTCGTCAACGACAAGATGCAGCAGGGCTATATCTACGTCCTTCAAGAACCGGAGGGGCAGAACTTCGACCCTGACTTCCGGCCCGAACTGACCCCAAGAGAGATGCTCGAGCTTGGCGTCTTCGGCGGCAAATACATGACCGACTGCCGAGAGGAGTTCCCGTCCGACTGGTTCGAGAACACCAAGCTCTGCCAGGAGCGTCACGATCCAACGCTTAACTGCTTCGGCGTCAACGCTTCCAAGCCGCTCTCCTACTGGCAGGACAAGGGCTGGATATATCCGGAGGATCCACGCGGCTGGTTCCAGTGGTACTGCCGCTACTATATGGGCCGGCGCGGCGCCGATGACGCGCGACAGATCAAGCGCTGGCGGGCCATGAAACGGCACCTCGCCCAGCTCCAAAAACACTGCAGGCCCGGAGAGGCCAACTGCCGACGACGCCAAAGACAGGCGCTCCTGCATTGGGCGTACGACACGAGGCGGGTCTGATGCGAGTTCGGACCCTCTCCCGTGAAATCGTCGTCCCGGCGAGGCTGGAAGAGGTGTTCGAGTTCTTCTCAAACGCGGAGAACCTAGAGAAGCTGACCCCTGCCTCCCTCCGCTTTGAGATCCTCACTCCGATACCCATCGACATGAAGCCGGGCGCGCTCATCGAGTACCGACTGCGGCTAATCGGCGTCCCTTTCCGATGGCTGACAGAAATCACCGCGTGGGAACCAGGAGTTCGATTCGTGGACGTCCAGCGTGCGGGACCATACTTGCTCTGGGAACACGAGCACTTCTTTGAGGCGATTGAGGGAGGCACGGTGATTCGTGATTGCCTTCGCTTCGCCGTTCCCGGTGGACTCATCGAGCCCTTGATAACGCATCTCTTTGTTCGGCGCCAGGTCGAACGCATCTTCGACTACCGCGAACGCCAGGTCTTGGCGATACTTGGCGGCTGATGGGCCCATGACATAGCTCAAGTCGGTTCTTTGCTCAGGACGAACAAGATCCACGGCGGGCAGTTGTCCCAATCTCCTAAAGACGCCGGACCTCACATACCGTAGTTTTCGCCTCGCAGAGCCGACAAAGGGTATGGTCCGAGCATGCTCAGCCTTCTTGCCGCTGCGGCAGTGTGCCAGGCCCCTCCCCGGCCCAACATCGTCATGATCTTCTCTGACGATCATGCGCGACGGGCGATCTCAGCCTACGGGTCCCGGCTGATCGCGACGCCGAATATCGACCGCATCGCCCAAGAAGGCGTCCGGTTCGACCGGCACTACACGGCCAACCCCATTTGCGCGCCAAGCCGTGCCACGCTCCTCACCGGCAAATACAGCCATTTGAACGGAATAAAAGACAACGCCTCCACCTTCGACGGCTCGCAAGAGACATTTCCCAAGCTGCTGCAGGCGGCAGGCTACAAGACCGCGTTCATCGGCAAATGGCACCTTGCCTCCGATCCCACGGGCTTTGACCACTGGGAGGTTCTGCCCGGCCAAGGCGCCTACTACAACCCGGACTTCCTGACCCCAAGAGGCAGGGTCACCGAACACGGCTATGTCACCGAGATCATTAGCAAGAAGGCGGTGGATTGGCTTGAAACCACCGACGGTAAGCCGTTTTGCCTCTTGGTCGGACACAAAGCGCCTCATAGGAACTGGGTCCCTGGTCCAAAGCAGATGGCCCTCTTCAACGACCGGACCTTTCCTGAACCGCCGACTCTTCGAACCGGATACGAGGGCCTGGCCACCGCCGCCAAGTCCGTTAGGATGCGGCTCGACCAACACATTCGGCCTGCCGCGGACCTCTTGGTGGACACCGTCCCGCCGAGAATGGACGAGGCGCAGCGGGCGCTCTGGAAGCAGGCTATGGCCCAACAGGACGCCTCGTATAGGTCGCAGTTGGAGTCTTCTGGCGATCTCCTGGGCACCAACTACCAGCGCTACCTGAAGAACTACCTGCGGTGCGTAGCGGCCGTAGATGAGAGCGTTGGGGAGATCTATGGCTACCTAAACTCCCGAGGTCTGCTCAAGAACACCGTCCTCATTTATGCCTCGGACCAGGGCTTCTTCCTCGGGGAGAATGGATGGTACGACAAGCGCTGGTTCTACGAGCCCTCAGCGGGTACGCCCCTGGTCGTTCGCCCCGCTGGAGGGGCGAGGCGGTCCAAAGCAATGACGGTGGGCTCCCTGACGAGCAACGTCGACCTTGCTCCGACCCTCCTGGATCTGGCGGGAGTCGCGGTTCCAAAGACGATGCAGGGCACTTCGCTCAAGGCGATGCTCAACGGCCGCGGCGCTCGATCGAAGGATTCGGCGGTTTATGGCCACTTTTATGAGAGCGACGACGGCGACCATAAGGCGCCGAAGTATGTCGCGGTTACGACGGCTCGCCACAAGCTGATCTATTACTACGAACAGGAAGAGTGGGAGCTATTCGATCTCTCCCAGGACCCGAACGAGACAAGGAACCTGTGGCTGGAAGGCGCCTCGGGGACGGTCAAAGCCGAAATGCGCCGAAAGCTCCTCTCCCGGATGCGCGAGCTGGAGGAAGAGGAAGGCCTCATTCAAAGCGTCGAACGGGCGGCCCGGATCACCCCTCGACCTTTCCTGGGGGGCGCACTTCGGCACCCTTCGTCTTCGTGATCGCGTCTCCCAATTCTTTGCGCCCGATTTCGATCATCCGCAGCAGGCGCTGGACCACCTGCGGATGCTGATCGGCGACGTTTGTCGTCTCTGCCGGGTCCTTTTTTAGGTCAAACAGCGACAGTTCGATCTCCTGCGTCACCTCTCCGGCGGATTTGCCGTCGCGGCCTGCGGGCTCAGTCTGATGGCGATGCCTGTGTGGCACATGCAGCTTCCAGTCTCCGCTGCGGACAGCCTGCAACTGGTCGGGCCAATAATAGTAGAACCACTTCCAAGGGGTCCTCGCGCCCGGTTCGCCGGAGATAAGCGGCCGGATATCGTGCCCGTCGATCTTGGCCTCCGGCAACTTTGCCCCCGCAAGCGCGGCAATGGTGGGAAGCAAGTCCATGGTCGAGGCCACCTCGTCACACACGGCGCCGGCTGGGACCCTTCCCGGCCAGCGAAAGATCCCGGGTACGCGGAATCCGGCCTCAAACGTCGTGCCCTTGCCCTCTCGGAAGCCTCCCGACGAGCCGGCGTGATCGCCATAGGGACGCCAAGGGCCGTTGTCTGAGGAGAAAACGACGAGCGTGTCCTTGTCCAGGCCGGTCTGGCGAAGCGTCTTGAGGATCTCTCCAACCGACCAGTCGATCTCTTGGACCACGTCGCCATAGAGCCCGGCGCCGCTCTTTCCCAGGAAGCGCTCGCTCGCCGCGAGGGGCACGTGCGGCATGGAGTGCGGCAGATAAAGGAAGAAGGGGCGGTCTCGGTTGGCGCGGATGAACTCGGTGGCGATCCGCGTGTACTTTTGGGTGAGCTGGGCCGTATCGTCGAGCGTCTTCACCTCCTCGATCCGCTTGTCGTTTCGATAGAGCCACAGCGGAGGCCAGGCGTTTCGATTGGGCGGCCACATGTCGTGCGAATAGGGTAGGCCGTAGAACGTGTCAAAGCCTTGTCGGGTGGGAAGGAGGTTATTGACGCCGAGGTGCCACTTGCCCACGCACGCCGTGGCGTATCCGAGCGGCTTGAGGATGCTCGCAATGTTCGCTTCCCCGGGGTTCAGACCGGTCCTGGACTCCGGGCCGAGCACCTCCGGCACGCTGACACGCACGGGGTAGCAGCCCGTCATCAGCGCTGCCCGCGAAGGGCTGCACGCCGGTGAGGCGACATAGAAGCTGGTGAAGCGCGTCCCTTCCTTCGCCATCCGGTCGAGGTTGGGGGTCATGTAGGCTCTGTTGCCGTAGCAGCTTAGGTCCCCGTAGCCCAAATCGTCGCAGTAGATGACCACGAAGTTGGGTGGCCGAGAGGCCACCGTCATGGCGAGTGCGGCAAGCCCAAGGATCACGGGCTCATTCTACTGCGGCAGAAAGTGATCGCGGGAGGCGAGCTTTCGTCTATGCTGAAACGGGGAAGGATATGAGAAGCCTCAAGATCGCCGCTTTGGCCGCCATCCTCACGGTGGGAGGCGCGACGCAGCCCGGCGCAGCCGCTCCTGCTCATTCGAAAGCGGCCGCCAAGCCCAATATCGTGCTGATCGTGGCGGACGACCTAGGCTACGGCGAATTGGGCTGCTACGGCGGCAAGGAGGTCCCCACCCCGAACATCGACTCGCTCGCCAAAGACGGGGTGCGGCTAACCGACGGCTATGTGAGCTGCCCCGTGTGTGCGCCAACGCGAGCAGGCCTGATGACCGGCCGGTATGGCCCTCGATTCGGCTTCGAGCTCAACCCCGGCCCGCAGCAGAATGCCTCAAGCGGATTCGGCCTTCCGAAATCGGAGAAGACCCTGGCAGAGAGGCTGAAGGCAGAGGGGTACGCGACCGGAATGGTGGGCAAGTGGCACCTTGGCTACAAGGATGGCCTGACGCCCCCCGACCGCGGTTTTGACAGCTTCTTCGGTTTCCTGGGTGGCGCGCACAACTACCGAAGAAGCGGGCAAGGCGGCGCGATCTTGCGAGGAAAAGAGAAGACCACAGGGGCCGCCTACCTGACGTATGCCTTCGGGCGAGAAGCGGTCGGATTCATCGAGGCAAACAAGCGCCACCCGTTTTTCCTCTATCTTCCCTTCAACGCGGTGCATGCACCTCTTCAGGCGCCCACGCGGCTCGCCGAGAAAACGGCCTCGTTCCCAGAAGGTAAGCGGCGAACGTTCGCCGGCATGCTCATGGCGATGGATGAAGCGGTTGGCCAGGTCCTGGCTACGCTCAGGAAGAGCGGCCTCGACGAGAACACACTGGTGATCTTCATCTCGGACAACGGCGGACCCACCCCACAAACGACCTCCTCCAACGGGCCGCTACGGGGGTTCAAGGGCCAGACCTGGGAAGGCGGGATCCGGGTCCCAATGCTGGTCCGCTGGAAGGAGAAGCTCCCTGCTGGAAAGGAGTTTAGGGAACCGGTGATTGCGCTGGACATCGTGCCCACCGTACTCGGCGCCGCTGGCAAGCCGATTTCCGCTGATGAGAAGCTGGACGGGGTGAACTTGCTTCCCTTCTTAACCGGCGGCGACAAGGGCGCCCCGCACGATCTGCTCTATTGGCGCTTCGGCCAGCAGTACGCCCTCCGGGAGGGTGACTGGAAGCTGGTCACAGCGCAAGGAACGACGGACGCCCTGTTTGACCTCGCAAAGGACATCGCTGAGAAGAACAACTTGGCGGCCGACGAGCCCACGCGCGTTCGTGCGATGAAGGCCAAGTGGGAGGCCTGGTCCAAGACGTTGATGGCCCCAAAATGGGGTCGCAACAGCGGTAAGGTCGAAGACTGAACCTCGCCCCCATTCGCCCATGAACAAGCTCAAGTACGCCGTGCCTGCGGAAGCCGCCCGCAAGCCTCGGAGCTTTCACCTCCTTGCAAAGCCTACGGGCGCTGTCTGCAACCTCGATTGCACCTACTGCTACTACCTCTCCAAGGAGGCACTGTATCCGGGTTCGCCTTTTCGCATGTCCGACGAGGTGCTTGAGAGCTATGTCCGGCAACTCCTCGAGGCGGTCGAGGCGCCGGAGGTCCAGATCGCTTTTCAGGGCGGCGAGCCCACCCTGATGGGCCTCGAGTTCTTTGAACGGGCTGTCGAGCTTGCGAGGAAGGTTCGCCGAAGCGGGCAGACCCTCTCCTTCAGCCTGCAGACCAACGGCACCCGCATCGACGAGGCGTGGTGTGAGTTCTTCAAGCGAAACAGGGTTCTTGTGGGGCTCAGCATAGATGGGCCGAAGGACGTGCACGACACCTACCGCGTAAACAAGGGAGGGAAGGGCACGTTCGACAGGGTCCTGCAAGCCTGGAACGACATGAAGCGAACCGGGGTGGACGTGAACGTGCTCTGCACGGTACACGCGGCGAACCAAGACCGGGGGCTGGAGGTGTATCGCTTCTTCAGGGACGAATTAGGGGCAGAGTTCGTCCAGTTCATCCCGATCGTCGAGCGCGTCACCACCGAGAACGCCGTCCTTGCCGAGCAGGGCTGGCACACACGGCCCGGTGGCGAGCGTCCGCTCTACGAGCAGACGGGCTCAGCGGTGACGAGCCGATCTGTCAGTCCGGACGCCTACGGGCGGTTTCTCTGCGACATCTTTGATGAGTGGGTGCAGCGAGACGTCGGAAAGGTCTTCGTCCAGATGTTCGATGTGACTCTGGGGTCCTATTTCGGCCTACATTCCCTATGCATCTTCGCCCCGACTTGCGGCGAGGCTCTGGCGCTGGAGCACAACGGCGATCTCTATTCTTGCGACCACTTCGTAGAGCCGCGCTTCCGACTCGGGAACATCTTGGAGCGGCGGATGGCAGACTTGGTGGAACTGCCGCTTCAAAGGAAGTTTGGGCGCGACAAGCGAGACACCTTGCCGCAGATGTGCCGGAAGTGCGACGTGCGTTTTGCCTGCAACGGAGGCTGCCCAAAGGACCGCTTTGCCTGCACACCGGACGGCGAAGAGGGGCTCAACTACCTCTGCCCCGGATTCATGGCGTTCTTTCGGCACTCGAAGCCAAAGATGGAGCGCATGGCGGAGCTGCTGAGACGCGGAAGGCTCGCAGCCGAGATCATGAAGGAGGCCTGAGACCTCGCCGCCTGCGGTAAATTCCCTCCATGGTTCTTGGGCTCTTGCCGCTCTTGGCCTTTACCGTCGCGAATCGTCCCCCTAACATCATCCTCGTGATGGCGGACGACCTGGGTTTTGGCGAGCTTGGCTGCTTTGGCCAAACCAAGATTAAGACCCCCAATATCGACCGCCTTGCATCCGAGGGGGTCCGATTCACCCGTTTCTACTCGGCCAGCACCGTGTGCGCTCCCACCCGCTGCTGCCTGCTGACAGGCAAGCACACGGGCCATGCGGCGATTCGAGGCAACAAGGAGGTCGGCGGCTGGGGCCTGAATGAGGGCGAGGGCCAGGCGCCCCTTCCGACATCGGAGGCGACCCTCGCCGAAATGCTGCGACGGCGGGGTTATGCGACAGCCTGCGTCGGTAAATGGGGGCTCGGCGGTCCGGGCTCAGAAGGGCACCCACTCAAGCATGGCTTCGACTTCTTCTTCGGGTATCTGTGCCAGCGTCAGGCTCACAACTACACGCCGACCCACCTATGGCGCAATAACGACGTGTACCTTCTAGAACAAAACCGCTATTTTGCCGCCCACCAAAAGCTCCAAAGGGCGCAGGATGCCGACGCGGCGTTCGAACAGTACATGGGGCCCCAGTACGCCCCCGCCGTCACACACCAGCAAGCAGAAGACTTCATCAGGGACAACAGAGCGAAGCCATTCTTCCTTTACTATGCTTCCACACTGCCCCATGGTGCGCTCCAGGCGCCGAAGGAGTGGGTCGGCCGCTATCCGCGTGAATGGGATCCGCAGCCCTATCTTGGCCAGAACAGCTATCTTCCAAACCTGAGGCCAAGAGCATCCTATGCGGCGATGATCAGCTATCTGGACGAGTGCGTGGGCAAGTTAACGAAGCTCGTGGACGATTTGGGCCTCTCGGGAGACACGATGTTCCTATTCAAGGCGGACAATGGCACTGCCCCCAATGCCGGAGTGGACAGGGCGTTTTTCAACTCGCTTGGCGGGTTGCGGGGGATGAAAACGAACCTCTATGAGGGCGGAATCCGCGTTCCGTTCATCGCGAGGTGGAAGGGCCGTTTCTTGCCGGGAGTCGTGGAGGGTCGCCCTTGGGCAAGCTACGACGTCATGCCCTCGCTTGCCGAACTCTCGGGGGCGAGGATGCCTGCCGGTGCCGATGGAGTCAGCTTTGCTCCGCTGCTCAGAGGTGAGCAGCAGAAGAAGACTCATGAGTTTCTGTACTTTGAGTACCCGGAGGGATCTCAACAGCAGGCGGTGATCTCGCGAGATCTGAAGCTGATTCGTCCCAGCCTTAAGGGCGATCCCGGCAAGGCAGAGCTCTATGACCTGGAATCTGACCCAGGTGAAACGAAGGACTTGGCAGCTACCAGGCCGCGGGACGTCGAACGGCTGCTGGCGATCGCGAGAAGAGAGCACCGTTCCTCCAAGGCCTTTCCCATTGCAGCTCTCGATGGAAAGCCAACTCCCCGCCGCTAGTGCCGCGGGCATCATGCCCATGGATCCGGGGTTCCCCTTGCTTGGCCTTTTCGCCTCTCAACGTATCATGGGCATCTTGCCAAAAGACACGTCCGGTCCATCTTTAGTCGATGCGGCTTCTGGCCAAGAGCAGCTTTCTCGTCCGGAACGAGCCCAGCGCTAGGGTCTCCTGCTCCTCAAACCCATCCAGTTTGACCGAGCCATCGGCAAAAACCGACAGCCGGGAGAAGCCGCAGTTCGCGATTTCCGGCCCGTCGATCACAGAGCGCAAGACCGTATACGGGATGCCTTGGATCGTGCGCAGACGATTCTGATGAAAGTGCCCCTGAAAGACCGCGGCGACCTTCCCCGACTTGGTGAGGACCTGGCGGACCCGCTCATGGTTGCGCACGCTCATCGTGGGCATTCCGTCGAGCAACTGGTGCGAAAACACCACCACAGGCCCTTTGGCGCTGGAGAGCTGACGCCCAATCCAGTCGATCTGCTTTTCCGGGATGAAGCTGTCTTGCCAGTCGTATCTCCCCATGGCGTAGTCGGCGCCATCTGACCGGTGACAAGCGTCCAGGCACAGGAACCGGACCCCATTGATGTCGAAGGCCTCGTAGGTACCCGCCGACTTGGTGACTTCGGCATAACGGTCCTTGTCCATCCTGTTCAGGCAGTGGTTCCCCATGATGAAGTGGTAGGGGATTCCCGTCTCCAGGAACCGCTGCGCGACCGTGCGTGCGGCCATTTCCTCGGCGAGGTCGGTCTTGTGGGAGTCGATCAGGTCACCCAAGTGAACCAGTCGGTCGGGCGCCAGCGGAACCAACTTGCTGAGGGCGAAGTTCACCTTCGAGAGCGACGCACGGTAGCACCGCGACCCCATGTCGATCTTGTTGGCGTGGTGAATGTCCGTCAGGAGCCCGATCGTAGCAAGCGGCTTCCCGCCATCGAACGCAGCCCAGGCCCTCCCGGACGCGAGTCCGGCAAGAACAAGTGACCCCTGGCCCAGAAAGGCCCTACGCGATAGTCCTCCGCCCACCAATAGGCGCTATTGTAGGACAGGAATTCGCAAACGCAAAGAGATAGTACTGCTGAAAAGGTACTAAAGAACCCGCAATTCCCTACCTGCCGCCGACATCTTCAGTACCAGCCTTGCCTTCCCAGCTTTCGCCGGCGTGCGGCATCTGCAGGTCTTCGATCGCCGGTCCACGGTCTCCCTGGTCGAAGAGAACGTCCTCGCCTCCCAATGGATACTCCTTGCGCAAGGGGAAACCCACCCAATCGTCGGGAAGCAAGAACCGCTGCTTCTGCTCGTTGCCCTCGAATACCACGCCATAGAGATCCCACACTTCGCGCTCGGGATATTCGGCGCCAAGGTACACGGGCACCAAACTTGGCACCTTCTGGCCGTCGTCGACGCCCACTTTCAGAAAGAGCCGCAATCCAAGGTGTAACGAATACAAGTTATAGATGACCTCGAACCGCTCTGACAGGTCGCGTTCGTGGTCCCATTTGCTGTAATCCGCCCCAAGACACTCGCCGAAATAGGTGAACTGCATCGCCGGGTCGTTCTTGAGGAAATCGGCCACCTCGCGAATGCTCTCGCGGGCCACGCAGACAAAGGTGTCCCCACAGGATTCCTTCACCTTCAGCACCTTGCCGCCGAACTTGGCCTGAAGCGCCTTGACGTCGGGCCGATCCACTGCGGTCTGGCTCATGAGCCCGCTCCAACAGCCTGAGGTTCGGCGTCGGGCGTCGTGCCCTTGGCGAGCGAGACCGTATCATCCCATTCCAGCGCGCCAACGCGGATAGCGTAGACGTATCCGAGAACCCAAGTGGACATGTAGATCAGCACCTCGATGAAGCTGAAGACCTGAAACGCCGGGCTTCCGTGCTTGAAATAGGCCATCCAGCCCCAAAGGAACACGATTTCGATGTCGAACAGAACGAAGAGGATTGCCACCAGATAGAACTTGATCGGAAAGCGTTCGCGAGCCGACCCGATCGGCTGCACGCCGCACTCATAGGGCGATTCCTTGTACGGGGTGACTTTCTTGGGCCCCAGAATGGTGCTCGCCAGGATCATCACCACGCTGATCAGCCCAGCCACCAAGACCAGCATCAAGAGGCCGAGGTACCCGCTGTCCATTGAGTCGGAGTTTACCTACGGAGCCCATAATCTTCCATCGCACTGCTCGATCTCACCGAACGATCTCAGCTCCGCGTCTTTCTGGCAAAGCACGACCTTCGGGCCAGGAAGGGGTATGGGCAGCATTTTCTTTGCTCCTCGAAGGTCGTCCAGGCCATTCTCGCGGAACTCAATGGAATCGCCGGCGTGCTGGAGGTGGGTCCCGGGCCGGGGGTTCTGACCCAGGCTTTGGCAGACGAAATGCGCAAGGTGGCGGCGGTCGAGCTGGACCCGCGCATGGCCGGCGCGCTGTCAGAGTCCGCCCCGCTCGCCGAGGTGCTGATCGCGGATGCTCTCAAGGCGGACCTCAGCGGCCTTCTGGACCGGCTTCCCGCACCCAGGGCCATCGTCTCCAACATGCCTTACAACATCACGGGTCCTCTGCTGGGGAGGTTTGCAGAAGTTCGCGGCCAGATCGATCGCGCCGTGCTGATGATGCAGAAGGAGGTCGGTGACCGCATCCTCGCCGAGCCGGGCAGCTCGGACCGAGGAGCGCTAAGCGTGTGCCTGCAGGCGCAGTTCTCAATTCGCAAGGTCTGTGTCGTGCCGCCGGGGGCGTTCGATCCACCGCCCAAAGTGGACAGCATCGTACTGAGACTGATCCCTCGCCACTTGCAAGGCTCGGAGAACCAGGAGTCTCGGTTCTTTGGGTTGGTACGTGCCGGGTTTGCGCAGCCTAGAAAAACGCTCCTGAACAACCTGGGCGGAACGTACGGCAAGCCGGAGGTCGAGCGCCTGCTTGCTTCATTGGAACTAGATCCGAGAATTCGGCCCCACATGCTCGATCTCGAGCAGTGGCGTCAGGTTTCACGAGCTTTGGAGCCAACCGATGGGCAAGTTTGAGGTCTCGGTGTTGCCCAGCGCTTCAGTAAAAGCCTCTGCGCTGGAGTTGGGCTTCGCCACGGTCGGCATCTGCGATGCGGCGCCGTCGCCTGGCATCACCGCCTACGCCGATTGGCTCGCCAATGGGCGACATGGCACGATGAGCTACTTGGCCAAGAGCTCTGACCTTAGGGCCGATCCTCGCGCCTTGCTTCCGTCTTGCAGGTCCGTAGTCGCAGTGACGCTCAACTATGCCCAGCCCAATCCGCCAGTTCCCGGCCAGCCGCGCATCGCCACCTACGCCCTAGGCCGCGACTACCACAAGGTTCTGCGATCCAAGCTCCGAAAGCTGGAGAGATGGCTACAGGCCATGCATCCAGGAGTGGAAACGCGAGCCTGCGTGGACTCCGCGCCGATCCTCGAGCGCGATTTCGCCCACTTGGCGGGACTGGGCTGGTTCGGCAAGAACACCCTGCTCATCGACTCGCGCCGAGGCAGCTGGTTCTTCATCGGCCTGCTGCTGACGAGCCTGCACTTTGAGCCGGATCTTCCTTCGATGGGCTCCTGTGGAAGCTGCATGCGCTGTGTCGAAGCGTGCCCGACGGGCGCGATCATCCAGGAGAACAGAAGGTGGCAGGTGGACGCCCGCCACTGCATCAGCTACTTGACCATCGAGCACAAGGGTGACATCGAACCTGAACTGGCAGCGAAGATGGGAGCGTGGACCTTTGGCTGCGACGTCTGCCAGGAGGTCTGCCCCTTCAACGAGCCGCGCGCTTCCCAGCCGTTGCGGGCCGCAAAGGCTTCGGAGCCAGACTTCTTGACTGGGCGCGCGTGGCCGGGACTGAACGAACTCGCGCAGATCTCGCACGAGGATTGGGATGGTCTCACGAGGGGCTCGGCGGTTCGGCGAACGGGCTTACTGGGCCTCCGCCGCAACGCTCGGATCAACTTGGAAAATGAACGGTGAGACAGCCTCCCAAAAAGGGTTGCGATTCCGGGGACGGGTTGGCGCGGACTGGAGACCGCCCACCCTAAAAAGGCTGGGGTGAGCCCCGTCATCCGTCGCCCAAGCATCCATTCCTCAACCCGCATTCAGCAAGCCTCACCCACTCATCCACTCACCCTCTCACCCACTCACCCTTTCCCCCACTCACCGCCTCATCCCTCTCTCCCCGCCCTCCCAAGCCTTCCTCTGCTATGCTCAAGACGCCATGTCGTACTTCCCGGAAGTCCCATCCAAGGTGCCCTATGAGGGCAAGAGCAGCAAGAACCCGCTCGCGTTCAAGCACTACGACGCCGACAAAATGGTCGGCGGAAAGGCCATGCGCGACCACTTCCGGTTCGCGGTCTGCTATTGGCACACGTTCAAAGGCACGGGCCAGGACCCCTTCGGAGCACCCACGATGCTCCATCCATGGGCCATCGCCGCCGACCCGATGATTCGCGCTCGCGAGACGATGGATGCCGCGTTTGAGTTCTTCGTCAAGCTCGGCGTAGGGTTTTGGTGCTTCCACGACCGCGACATTGCTCCTGAGGGCGCGGACTTTCGCGAGTCCTGCGACAACCTGAAAGCCCTGGTGGACTACGCCGCCCAGAAGCAAACTGAGACCGGCGTCAAGCTGCTCTGGGGCACGGCGAACCTCTTCAGCCATCCGCGCTATCAGGCGGGCGCCGCGACCAACCCCGACCCTGAGGTCTTTGCCTATGCCGCCGCACAAGTCAAACACGCTCTCGACGCCACAAAGGCACTGGGAGGACAGGGCTACACCTTCTGGGGCGGCCGTGAGGGCTACGACACGCTCTGGAACACCGAGATGCAGCGAGAAAGAGCGCAGTTCGCCCGGTTCCTGCATCTGGCAGTCGACTACGCCGCGAAGATCGGCTTCAAAGGCCAGTTTTACATTGAGCCCAAGCCGATGGAGCCTACCAAGCACCAGTACGATTCCGACGCCGAAGCCTGCCTGAACTTCCTACGTGAGTTCGGGCTGATGGACCACCTGAAGCTGAACCTGGAAACCAACCACGCGACCTTGGCTGGGCATTCGATGGTCCACGAAATGCGCGCGGCCAGGGAGGCGGGCATTTTGGGCTCGGTGGACGCCAACGTCGGCGACGAACTGCTGGGTTGGGACACCGACCAGTTCCCGACCAACGTGTACCTGACGACCCAGATCATGCTTGAAGTGATGGCGATGGGCGGGTTCACGACCGGAGGTCTGAACTTCGACGCCAAGGTGAGGCGGCAATCGCACGAGCCGGTGGACCTTTTCCATGCGCATATCGGCGGTATGGACGCCTTCGCCCGCGGCCTGGAAATCGCGCACGCTATCCGCGAGGATGGGCGTTTGGAAGGGTTCGTCAAGCAACGCTACGCAGGCTGGGCCGACGGCTTCGGCAAAGACCTCTTCGAAGGCAAGGTCAGCTATGAGGCTTGCGTCGAAAGAGTTCTCGAGAAAGGCGAGCCGACGCGCCGCTCGGGCCGCCAGGAGATGCTGGAGAACCTGATCAACGAGTTTGTGCTGTAGCTGGTCGAAGCTCGCTTGGAATAAGATGAACCCATGTCGCTCTGGGCCCTTATTCCGATAGCCGCTAGCACTATTTGTGTTTCACAGGGGTCGCCTTCCCCTCAGTCTGCGCCAAGACCCGAGCCCATCCAGATTCGTCAGCGCGGACTAACCGACCTTGGGGCTTACGCGATGCTCCATGAACTCTGCACCAAGATCGGCGGGCGTGTCAGCGGCTCCCCTGAAGCGGAGCGAGCCGTGGCCTGGGTCGAGAAGCAGATGCGGACCATCGGCCTTGAGAACATCCAGCGGGTCCCCTGCATGGTGCCCCACTGGGTTCGCGGCAGGCCCGAGTCCGCCACGATGAAAGCCGCCGGCATCAAGACCAAGCTCGCGGTCTGTGCGCTGGGTGGGAGTGTGGCGACCCCCAGGGGCGGCCTTGAGGCCGATGTGATCGAGGTGCACTCGCTGAAGGAAGCCGAGGAGCTCGGCGAGCGGGGGAGGGGCAAGATCGTGTTCTTCAACCGGGGCTTTGATCCCACGCTGCCCGCAGGGCAATCCGGCTATGGCGGCGCGGTGGACCAGCGGACCAGCGGCGCTTCGGCGGCGGTGAAGTCGGGTGCGGTGGCGGTCTTGGTGCGCTCGATGACGCTGGCCGATGACGATGCCCCTCACACGGGCGCGATGAATTACACCGATCCGCGAAAGATCCCTGCCGCTGCCCTGGGAATCCAGAGCGCCAATAAGCTCAGCGCGGCCCTTAAGAAGGGGCCGGTTCGGGTGAAGCTGGAGATGTTCTGCCAGACCTTTGAAGATGCGCCCTCAGCGAGCGTGATGGGTGAAATCCGAGGTTCCGAGCTTCCAGACGAGGTGATCGTGATGGGCGGGCATCTGGACAGTTGGGACCTGGGCCAGGGCGCGCACGACGACGGCGCGGGGATCACTCAATCGCTCGAGGCTTTGAGGATCCTGAAGGTGCTCGGGCTCAAACCGAAGCGCACGATTCGGGTGGTCGCGTTCATGAACGAGGAGAACGGGCTTCGCGGCGCGACGTCCTATGCCGAGATGGCGAAGGCTTCACCCCAGAAGCACATCGCCGCCATCGAGAGCGACGCGGGCGGGTTTATGCCGAGAGCGTTCGGCGTCACGGAGAGCCAGCACGAGAGGGTTTCCGGCTGGCTGGAGGACCTGCGCCAGTTCGGGATCGAGCGGATCAATCGGGGTGGCGGCGGCGGGGACATCGGGCCGCTGGGTGCGCTCGGAACGGTCCTTTTTGGGCTGGAGCCGGAAGGCACGCGCTATTTCGATATGCACCACTCGCGGAACGACAACATCAAAATCGTCCACCCGCGCGAGCTGGAGTTTGGGGCTTGCGCAATGGCCTCGCTGGCGTGGTTGATCTCTCAGGAGGGGTTTGGCCGGTAGGGCGTTGAGGCGTTGGGGCATTGGGGCATTGGGGCATTTGGGCATTTGGGCATTAGGGTGTTAGGGCATTCCGCATATGGAATTCGTCATACAATCCTTGGCGAAGGGCGAAGGGCGAAGGGCGCTTATGCCCAAGCCGACGGAAACATCTCCTTGCTCCCGCAGGCATGGGTAGGTCCTTAGGGCTCCCCCCGGAATCCTCCAAATCCTTGAAATCCTTGGCCACTTCTGGGTTTTGAGGACTTTGGGACTGTTTGCCTCGCGATGATCCTCCCTTCGCTGGTGAGGTCATCTGAACTAGGTGGTCTGGCGAGCCCCTTGTCAACCGCAACGTCGTGTTTTCAAGCTCAGAACGCCCCAAGCTCGGGGAGAACTTGTGGCGGCTTCATCCGGACACCCCGCTAAAGCGGTGGTGGCACCCATCACCGGTTGCATAGAGTTTGGGGTGCCACCGGCCAAGAGTAGTCTTGTTTCCTATCTCATCCCCGATGATCGGGGCAGCCACCCGAATCTACAATTCCTCTGATTGCCCACCCGAAGGGTGGCCGCCGCCAAGTGCGGTTGCCTAGGATGTCGTTCCTAACTCCTATGTTCACCAGATTGTCCAAAAGTAGTACTGACTTCAATCTCAGCAGTCTGCGACTGCAGCCACCCGAATCTCACAATTGTTCTGATTGCCCACCCGAAGGGTGGCTAGCCGGTCGGTGGCCCAGGAGCCAGAGGCCCCATGCTTCCAGGTCGTGCCCGTCCTAAGGCGGGTCGTGCCGTCGTAGGCGTAATCCTGCTTGAGGAGCTTGGTCGAGGTGTAGCTTCCGCCCGAATAGGCGTCCCAATAGTGCTCGACGGCGTTGGCTCTGCCTGCGGGGTCATAGAGATAGCGTGCTCTGGCTCTGCGCGTGGCGGGGTGAGGTTAGTCCGTGGATTGAGGGCGTCACGATGAGACGGCCTCCAAGTGGGTAGCCACAAAACAAGAAGGCTAACAGCAGTCATGGCTCCCGCAACAATAGGCCACGAAGTGGCCGGCCGTCTCCGTTCGTGCTCGCAAGACCAAAGCTCCTTAGACCACGTACCTACTGATAGAGATGAGAGTGTTTACGCTCGGTTTGGCAAGAACGCCCGCGCTCCAGACGCTCTCCTCGCTCTATCGCCCGCCAACCGGTTCTACCGTTCCCGGTCTGATTTGCGCCGAGTGCCTCACACCCATGATGCTCGGGTCGCCAATCCTATCGCCCCAAAGGATGCAGCTTCACAAGCTCGTCATGTTCGCCGATTGGGCAAGCGAGGATGCTCTTGACGAATTCCTTAACACATCCAAGCTTGGGCAATACATCGTCGCCGGATGGCACGTCCGAATGACTTTTCTTCGCAGATGGGGATCCGTGCGCGAATTCGCCTCACTTCCAGAGTCCAGCGGTGAATCTGACGCCAATGCCCCCGTCGCTGCCTTCACTCTCGCACGAATGAGGCTCCCAGAAATCCCCAGGTTCGTCCATTGGGGGAGGCCCGTCGAAGCGATGGTCAGAGACAACCCGGAGGCATCCTACTCACTCGCCGCAATCCGGTATCCACGGACCATCGCGACCTTCTCCATTTGGAACTCTCAGCAGGCGATGCTCGACATGGTGAGGGGAAAGAGCAAGGTCGTCAGGCCGATGCGCCACTTCGAAGCCATGCAGGAGCGGGAGCGTCGTGACTTTCATCACGAGTTCACCACGCTCCGATTCCGGCCGCTCGCCGAATACGGAACCTGGGAGGGGCGATCCACGCTCTTGCCGACGGGGACAAGTGGATGAGCAAATCAATCTACTCTTTGGTTCTTGGAGAAGACTTCAGTCGGCTTCACCCGAAGATCCAAGAGCGTTTTGGGTTTGACAGCAGTTCCCGCAAGCGGGCCATCGGGCGCGGCACTATGGATCGGGTGTGGCACGGGAGGTTCTATACAATCCCGTTCCTCATGGTCGGCACTTGGCGGAACATCATGTTCCCAGAAAGGGGCGAAAACGTTCCGTTTACCATTGAGAATTGGGCCTATGTAGACTCTTTCGGGCGCGAAACCGTCACCGAACTTCGCACCTTCAGGTTAGGGCGGGAACGACGATTCGACGCCTACATGGTGAGAGATCCCATTCGCAACCAAGTGGTCGACTACTTGGGGACCCACCAGCATTTGGCCGTCGATCTTCACTTGAGCGTCGCCGAAAACGGAGGTCTTCGCATCGAATCTGGGGAGCAGCGGTTCTACGAAGGCCCGATTGCATTCAAGTTTCCAATGTTCTTTTCCGGAAGAGCCTGCGTTGATGTCTGGTTCGACGAAGAGATCCAGAGATATCGCATCGAGGTTGAAGTCAAGAACGAGTTCTGGGGCACTCTCTTCGGCTACGTCGGTACCTTTGATGTCGAATGGGAAGAAGTCGATCCCGCGGCCATCCCGAAGGGGATCCAGCCCAAGCGCGAGGAATCTCGGTACTGATTGTTGTCCAGAACCAACCGCAGCAGCTCAAGCTCGCCTTATTCATGACTCAGTGATGGCAGAACTCGGGACTATGTTGGCAGGGCGATGATTCACGACGCATCCCCAGGCCACTTGGTTGGTGGAGATTACGGGATTCGAACCCGTGACCTCTTGCATGCCATGCAAGCGCTCTCCCAGCTGAGCTAAATCCCCACTATGCGATTGTCTGCTGGATGGTCCCGTCCAACGTGACCTTCCCGATTCCATCGGGACGCTCTCCCAGCTGAGCTAAATCCTCACAACGGTGGGCCAGATTATGGCCCAGGATCAAGGGCGAGGTCAAGGACTCGCAGCTCTAGCCAATCAACCGACGATTCACCGGGACTTCAGACGAGCTCACGGTCTGCTTCTGGCATCGAGCATCCGTTCGCGCAAAGGATCGCCGGCACGGAACCTGCGGCTACGGACAATGGGTGGGTTCCTGTAGCGCAGGCACGGAACCTGCGGCTGCACGCCTTTGATATTTAGGCAACCTACGCCGCCGCTTCTGCCTCGGTGCTCACCAGGGCCAGGTTGTATTGCGCCTTTTGGTGCGAAGGCTGCAGGGTGAGCGTCTGTCGGTAAGCGGTTCTTGCCCCATCGAGCACCCCCATTTGCGCGAACGCGTTGCCCAACACGAACCACCCCTCGGCGTTGTCGGGCTGCAGCCGGAGGCCAAACTCATAGGCCTCGGCGGAGTCCACATAGGCCCCTAGGCGATAGAGGAGATCCCCTGTGTTGAAGTAGGAATTCGGGTTCGCGGGATCCTGCTCGATCGCTTCGCCATATCTGCGCAGCGCGCCGTCATTGTCGCCGGTTTCCGCGAGCGCGCGCCCCCAGTTGATGAGCAGCTCGCAGTTGGGCTCCTTGACTCTGGCATAGGCCTCATAGGCCTCGATGGCGTCGGCCGGCGTGCCGGCCTGCTCCAGGATCTGGGTCCAGGCGACCCAGCAGTCAAGTTCGGAGGGCCGCGCCTCCCAAGCCTGCTTGAAGCAAGCGGCCGCCTTGCGAAAGTCCCCCTGCTGCAAGGCGATTCGGCCCAAGGTCTTGGTCGCCGGTTGAGCAAAGTCCTCGTGCTTGGAGGAGGCTTCGATGAAGGCAATCGCTTCGTCGACCCTGCCCAGACGCTCAAGCGTGAGACCTTTGGCAAAGTTTGCCGGCGCAAACTGTGGGTCAACACCCAAGGAAACTTCAAGGTAGGCCAGCGCCTCTTCCAGCCTTCCAAGCTCGCTCAGAATCTGGCCCTTGATGGCGTGCCTCTTGTGGCGGAAGATGCCGTAGTCCCCGGTCAGGCCCTCGGGCCATTCCATCGCCAGGCACTCGTCGATGGCCTCCAGCGCCTGGTCAAACCGCGCCAGCTGAAGCAGTGCAAGCGCCCTTTCAAACTGGTTGAGGATCGTAAAGAAGTTCAGCTTTCGGCTCGCTTCAGTGGCTTCCAAAGCCTCTTCAGATCTTCCAGTGGCGTTCAGCCCAGAAGCCAGAATCTGATAGGCGAGCGAACCAAATGCGTTGCGTTCATGGATGAACTCGATGCACTTGCGCGCGGCCCTCACCGCGTCTTCGGGGCGCTTGGCCACGCTGTAGGCGTTCGCCAGGTTGAACCAGTGGAAGCTGTCTTCGGGCGATTCGTCGACCTCACGTTCGAGCATGCCGACGGTGCGGTCGATCTTGCGCTTTTCCTGCATGTCCTCCGGCGCGTAGCCGTAGTGGTTCAGGGTGACGTTTCGCAGCGTCGCGCTTGGCATTCCAAGCTGGTCGAAGCACTGGAGCACCTGCTCGTGAACGCGGCCCTCAAAGTGGACCTCCGGCAGGCGCTGGAAGATGCGGACGGGCGTATGGACATATTGCTGCCGGCCCTCTTTGTCCATCAGGTTCAAGATGCGGACGTAATAGCCGCCGAACTGCGGGCGGATCAGACCCTCGGCGATGGCGGTCCAGCTTCGCGGGTCCACCTCTTCGTCGGCGTCGATCCAGAGCACCCAGTTGCCCGTGGCCATGCGCAGGCTTTCGTTTCTGGCCGCGGAGAAGTCGTCACACCACTTGAAGAAGCCGATCTTGGCGTCGAAGGAGCGGGCGATCTCGATGGTGCTGTCGGTCGAGCCGGTGTCCACGACGACGATTTCGTCGACGTGGTTGGCGATGCTGCGCAGGCATCGCTCCAGGTGGCGCTCTTCGTTCTTGACGATTAGGCACGCGCTGAGTTTGATGCCGCACTCGCCGACGGGTTCGATGGCAAACTTGGAGACCTTCTCTGCGATGGCCCTGCCTTTGGCGTCGTCCACCTTCAGGCGGGCGGCCATCAGCTTGCGGCAGTGCGCATAGCGGTTCAGGATCTGGGCGAGCTCGCCAAAGCGCTCCGCGCCCACGGCGCGGTCGAGCAGGTTCGCAGCCTCGTCCTCGCGCTGAAGAAAGCAAAACACGATCGCGACCTCGCAGTTGAGGTCGGGATCATTTGGCGATTGGGCCAAGGCGGCCTCCAGAATCTGGAGCGCCTGTTGGTGCTCCTCGGTCTTGAAGGCGGCCCTTGCCCGAGCGATGGCGTCCTTGCTCATGCTACGCGCTCGCGGTAGAGCTGCTCAAGATGCCTTCTGGCGCCCGCGATGCTGAAGAGGTCGTCGCGCAGCAGCTTCTTGATGATGAAGACGGTCTGGATATCTTGCGGACGATAACGCCGCTGGCCGCCTTCGGTGCGCCCAGGCTCCAAAAACGACTCGAATTCGCGCTCCCAATAGCGCAAGGTATGGACTTCGACGCCGGTGATCCGGCTGGCCATGCTGATGCTAACGGGCCGTTCTGCCCTGGTTGGTCGTCGCTCGATGGTCATTCCCGACAAAGTTCACTCCCCGGTGATGGTTCCAAGGTAAGTGATCGGCAGGTTCCCGGTACTTTTGCAGGGGTGGGAGGGGTTGAACGACTCTCCGGGTCAAGGCAGGCTCGTTTGGGGGGAGCGGATTCCGCTGTCGGGGGACCGCGCCTACTCCTCGACGATGTATTCGGCGATGAGGAGGGCTGTGTCCATCAGGGCGTCGACGTGGGTGCGTTCGTAGCCGTGGCTGGTGTCCACACCCGGGCCGATCAGCGCGACCTCGGCCTTGCCGCCTCCCCGCCAATAGACCGAGCCGTCGCTGGTGTAGTACGGATAGACGTCGGGACGGACCTCGATCCCCGCGCGGTCGGCGAGGTTGCGCATCTTTTCGGTCAGCGGGCGGCTGTAGGGCCCGGACGAATCTTTGACGCAGACCGAGCAGTGGAACTCATCGCTCTGAAGGCCCTTGCCGATGGCGGCCATATCCACGACGACCAGCTCAGAAAGATCGTCCGGCAGGCCGTCAAGCCCACCATGGCCCACCTCTTCGTAGTTGCTGAAAAGGATCGTGGTGTTCTCCGCGGGAGTCACCCGAACATCGCGGATCGCTTTGATCGCGGCGAGGATGCAAGCAACTGCCGCTTTATCGTCGAGGAACCGCGAGCGGATAAAGCCAGAGCCTGACTGCTCCACACGGGGGTCGAAGGCGACGAAGTCGCCGACTTCGATGCCAAGCAAACGGGTTTCATCGGCGCTCGAAGTGCGCTCATCGAGCCGGACTTCCAGGTTCCCGTCGTTTCGGGCCGCCGAGGTGGCTTCTTTGTTGACATGGGCGGCTCCGTTTTCAAAGACGATGGAGCCGCGGATTTGTCGGCCTTGGCGGGTCTCGATGGTTACTCCCTCGCTTTCGACCGTGGGCCACATGACTCCGTTGAGCGCGGTCAGCCTAAGCCGTCCGCTGGGCTTGATCTCTTTGACCATCGCGCCCAGGGTGTCCACATGCGCGGTAAGCCCTCTCGGCTTGCGGTAGCTCAGACCCTCCAGGTGGGCGATCAAAGCGCCTTTCTGCGTGCGCTTGCAGTCCACATCCAAGCTGAGCAGCTCTTGCTCTACGAAGCTGATTGCCCAGTCCGTCGAGCCGGTGGGGCTCGGTGTGTTCAGCAGGTCGATGAGGACCCGGGTGAGGTAGTCGATGGAGATTTCGAATTGGGACAAGGGCGGCTCCGAGGTGCTTGAGTGTTTACCCGATGGGTGGTGCGGAGCATTGCCCGTCGCGCTTCATATCGCGGGAGCCTCAGGGTCTCCCACCCCAACCCCTCCCCTCCCGACAAGCCGGGACTCGGAAGGATTTACGAACCAAAACGAGGGAGGGGCTCAGACAAATCGCCCATCGCGCATCGCGTCAGTTCTCTATCCAGAGTCGTGCTGGTAGTTCACCAGCGCCTTGGCCCGCGACCAATGCGCGGCGACCAACAGGCACATTCCGCCGCCGATCACGATCGACACGCGCTCGCCCCAAAAATGGGCAACCGCGCCGGCCTCGAAGTCGCCCAATTGAGGACCGGAGATGTGGAACAGGCTGCTGGTGGCGTTCATGCGGCCGCGGATTTCGTCAGGCGTCGCGAGCTGGCGGATGGTCTGGCGCATCACCGTGCTCACCATGTCCGACGCCCCCACCGCCGCCAGGCTCGCCATCGCCATCGGCAGGCTCTGCGAGAACCCGAAGGCGATCGTGAAAAGCCCGTAGAAACCGATCATGCTCACGACTAGCCGCCCCTGCCGGTGGACCGTTGGCATCCAGGCCAGCGCAGAGGCCGCGATGAGCGCCCCCAGGCCCGAGGAAGCCGCCAGCAGCCCATAGCCCCGCTCATCCAGCTTGAGAATTGTGGTGGCCATGGCGGGCAGAAGCGCCTCGGCGCCGGAGCAGAAGGTGGCCCAAAAGTCCACCCACATCGCGCTGCGAAGGGCGGGAGTCCGGTTGACGAAGCGCAGACCCTCCTTGATCCGCGCGATCACCTCGGCGGCGGTCTTCGCCCTGTCTCCCTCGTTCTCCGGGAGGCACGGCGGAAGCATCCACACGGCGATCAGCACGGCGAAGAAGGAAAGGAAGTTGAAACCATAGCCCAGGGCAATTCCGGACACGCCCAAGATTCCTTTCCAGCCGATAAAGACCCCCGCGAGCACGGGACCGAGCACCTCTGAAAGCCTCCATACGACGCCATTGAGGCTTGCTGCGTTGGGGAAGTGCTCCTTTGGCACCAGCCTGACAACCATCGCTTGGCGGGCCGGGCCGTCGAAGGCGCGTGCGACCGAGCTGAGCGCCACGATCGCATAGAGGCCCGCGACCGTGGCCCAGCCCAGGGCGGCCATCAGGCAGAGCGCCAAAGAAACCAGCGCCATGCCGCTCTGGGTGAGGAGCATCACCTTGCGCCGGTCCGCCTGATCGGCGAGCACGCCTCCGAAGAGCGAAAGTGAAACCAGCGGCACCACCCGCACCAAGCCAAGCAGCCCGACCATCAGGGAGCTTCCGGTCAGGTGGTAGACGTGCCACGAGATCACCCACGTCTGAACGTATGCGCCAACGTTCGAAACGAAGCTTCCGGCCAGGTAGCCGCGAAAGCCGGAGTGTCGTAGGGCAGGAGGGAGTGGCATTGGGGCTGGAGTAGGTCCCCGATACTACTCCGTACGGGGCTTTGCCTTGCTGGCCAGGATTGGCTTCGCCAACCAGTGGGGCAACGCAACACACCCCTCCGGCTCAGCCGGGAGGGGTGTGTCTTTCTTGAGGAACGAACGGAGGCTTATTTTCGCTTGCGTCGAAGCAAGCCGAGCAATGCGATGGCCATCGCCGCCGAGGTGGCAGGCTCGGGGACCGCGTTCAGCTCGAAGTCATCGACCACATACGCCTGCCCCCCGCCGAGCGGGTTGCTATGGGCGCCGATCATCGAGGCCCTGGCTCGAACCGTGACCGTGCTGGCCGGTGCAAACGCTCGAACCGAATACATCTTGTACTGAAAGGCTTGTCCGTTCGGAGTTACAAGCGTCGGCAGCAGGGAGAGAACGGCTCCTCCCACCTGTGCGCCCGCAGCGTTATAAAACTCGAGCGCAAACTCGGCGTCCTGCATGAGAGCGTTTGGCTCGCCGCCTGCCCAGCCGGTCAGCAGGTACGTGACTCCGCCGCCTGCCGCCACATCTTGGTAGAGATGGCCGGTCGCGTCGCCGTCATTGGCATTGCCTGAGAACGGCTTGAAGAACACGCCAAAGTCCTTGCCGCCGGTCCCGTTATTGGTCACCGGGGTGGGTGCAGGGCCGGCCCAGTCTTCCGAGGACATCTCGTCTTCGTATGGGCCGGTGATTGAGCGCGTACCGACGTTTTGCCAATCGGCGGGTTTGGGCAGAAAGAACCCAGGAACGATTTCCTGTTGGTAGGTCTGGTCGAGGTCGCCATTTAGCAATAGGTTTGCATTTGCGACGCCACTGGCCATGAGCACGAGGCCCAAGCTTAGAAACTTAACACCATTGTTCACAGTAGTCTCCTCCTCCAATAAAACAGAGGTTGAACCTGAAACGGTTCAGTAACGAACGGTACCAGTATATGTGATGGCAGTGGCCCCTGCACAGGCGGTCCCGCCAAATACGGCAAAAATGCTGGGCGATCCGCCTATTGGCGCGAGTCGTGCGAATTCAGATCTGGCGTCCGACGAGGAGTTCAGCCGAGTCAAGGTGCCCAGCACCTAAGTCCTAAGCCCAACCGAACCGTTTCAGGACCTCCGAGCCCACCGCCCACGAAAGTGCTGTCGGGCGGCTTAAGCCCGATGGCCGGCCTATGTGCGGCAGCAGTAACGGGCCAAGAGAGCCAACCTATACATTTATTGATAGTATGTTTTCAGCGCCCGAAAGCGGGGGTAGGAGCACCTCAAAACAACCGACGGTTTGCCGCAGATTGAACTCGCAAGGTCCCTTGAGGCTATCGAGAAGCCCAGCGATCGGCGCCATGGCCACCCCTGTCGCCCCTCCGGCCTCCATTCAAAAATGTGGACTTGACGCCACATCTTGGGCCATCTTCTAGAGCAGGCCCCTTTGGCCGACCAACGACGACCGGCCGGGCGGCCTTTGCCAGTAACCCAGCGCGCTCCAACTACGGACCTTCGCGCTGCGGAGGCCATGCTTGTGATCGACAAATTCGAAATCGTCGCTCGTGAGGACTACTCCGACGTCACGTTTATGCTGGAGGTCCGCCATCCCTTGATGGCCAAGGCCGCCAAGCCAGGGCAATTCGTCATTGTGATGTCGCACGCAGAAGGCGAGCGGATCCCCCTGACAATCGCCGACTTCAGCACCGAGCGCGGAACGATCACGCTGGTCATCCAGGCGGTCGGCAAGAGCACGCTCGAAATGCAGCGAGACTGTGTGGTGGGTGCGACGCTCTATGGCCTGGCTGGACCGATGGGTATTCCCAGCCCCCTCAGCCACGCGAGGAAGGTGATCTGCGTCGGCGGCGGCCTCGGCGTGGCGCCGGTTTATCCGCAGGCCCGTGGGTTCAAGGACAACGGCGCGACCGTGATTGGCGTCCTCGGCTTTAGGAACAAGGATCTCGTGTTCTGGGAGGACAAGTTTCGGGCGATCTGCGACGAACTCGTGCTCTGCACCGACGACGGCTCCGCTGGGATCAAGGGTTTCGTCAGCGACGGCATCAAAAAGGTTCTTGAAACCCACACCGACGTCGATGAGGTGGTGGCGATCGGCCCACCCGTGATGATGAAGGCCTGCGCCGAGGTCACGCGGCCGCACGGAATCAAAACCGTCGTCAGCCTGAACCCCATCATGGTGGACGGCACGGGGATGTGCGGCGGCTGCCGGGTGAAGGTGGGTGAGCAGGTGAAGTTTGCCTGCGTCGACGGGCCCGATTTCGATGGGCACCAAGTCGATTTCGACGATCTCATGGTGCGCCTCAGGCGCTATAAAGAGGAAGAGCGGGTGGCCAAAGAGAGGTGGAGCGAGACCTGCCGCATGAGGGGCGAGCCTGGCCAAGTCGTGTCCGAGCTGCCTGCGGGGAGAGGAGCCTGACGCCATGGCCAAGAAGCGTACGATTCGATCGATTCCCCAGGCGCGTACTCCGGTCCGCGAACTGGACCCCGAGGTTCGCGCGCGCAACTTCGAAGAAGTCAACTGCGGTTACTCCGACTCGGAGGCCGTGCTCGAATCCGAGCGCTGCCTCTTTTGCGACAACCCGAAGTGCATCGCGGGATGCCCGGTCAACATCAACATCCCGGAGTTTATCCGCAAGGTCGGCGAGAACGACTTGCGCGGCGCTTACGATGTCATCACCGCGACAAACTTACTTCCTTCGGTCTGCGGACGGGTGTGCCCTCAGGAGAACCAGTGCGAGAAGGTCTGTGTGGTGGGAGAAACGCTGGAGCCGGTCGCGATCGGCCGTCTTGAGCGCTTTGTGGGCGATCGGGCGATCGCCAACGGTTGGGCGAACATCCCCTACATCGAACCGGGGCCGTTCAAGGTCGGCATTGTGGGTTCGGGGCCGGCCGGTATGGCCTGCGCAGCCGACATGGCCAAGGCGGGTTGCGAGGTTATCGTCTTCGAGGCGTTCCACCTGCCGGGAGGCGTTCTGCGGTACGGCATTCCTGAGTTTCGCTTGCCAAACTCGGTCGTGGACGCCGAGATCGAGAACCTGAAGAAGCTGGGCGTGAAGTTTGAGTGCAACACGCTCGTGGGGCGGCTCTTCACGGTCGAAGAGATGCTTCAGGAGCACGGTTTCCATGCGGTGTTCATCGGCACCGGCGCGGGGTATCCGGCGCTTCTTGGGGTTCCCGGCGACTCGTTGAACGGTGTGCTCTCCGCCAACGAACTGCTCACGCGCTGCAATCTGATGAACGCGCGCGACTTCCCGAACACCGACACCCCGATGCCGCTTGGCAAGCATGTGGTCGTGGTCGGTGCGGGCAATACAGCGATGGACGCCCTGCGCGTGAGCCTTCGCTTGGGCGCGGAGAAGGTGAGTTGCGTCTACCGCAGGTCGAAGGCCGAGGCGCCGGCGCGGGCCGAAGAGGTGCATCACGCCGAGCAGGAAGGCATCGACTTCCACTGGCTGACGAACCCGGTGGAGGTGCTCGATGATGGGCAGGGCAGCGTTCGAGCAATTCGCTGCGTGCGCATGGAGCTTGGCGAGCCGGACGATTCGGGCCGCCGCCGTCCTGTACCGGTCGCGGGAAGCGAGTTCGAGATAGAGACCGACCAAGTGGTGTTCGCCATCGGCACGAACGCCAACCCCATCATGGGGCAGACCTCCAGCCTGGACCTAAACAAGCGAGGCTACATCGCGACGGACCGCAACCTGGCGACCTCGATCGCGGGTGTGTTTGCAGGCGGCGACATCGTGACCGGGGCTGCTACCGTGATCCAGGCGATGGGCGCCGGCCGGCGCGCGGCACGGGGCATGAAGGCTTACCTCGGCATTCGCGAGGGCTTCGAGTGGCCGACGGCAGAGAGCGAGCATGCGGCAAGTCCAGCTTTTGGGCTGGCCGACGCCGAGCGCCACTTCGTGAGGCTCAAAGCAGCAGTTTGATCCGGCCGCATCGGCGGCAACAAGGCTCCCACCATGATCGAAACACAGGAGAAATCGGGTTTGCAGAAGAAGAAGGCCCCGCAGAGCGGCGCCAAGGGTCCCAAGCGGGTCACTAAACTGCACGAACACATCATCGAGATCATCAGCGACTCAGGCGAAGGCGCACAGCGCTGCGGCCAGTCGCTAGGCGCGATCGCCGCGAGGATGGGCTACGGCATCTGGACCATCGAGATCATCCCTGCCGAGATTCGGCCCCCGGCCCGCAGCGTCGCCGGGGCGAGCGGCAACCGAATCCGCATCGGCGAGGGGCAGGTCACGAACGGTGGCAACGAGACCGACCTCGTGGTGGCGTTCAACGAGCAGGTGCTTTTGGGGCGCGTTCGCTCGGGGCAGCTCAAGCCAGGCTGCCTGATCCTGCTCGAGGACAAGTGGCGACAGGACCCCGACCCGGCAATTGTCGCTTCGTATGTCGAGACCTACGGGCAGCTCGTCAAGGCGGGGTTCCGGGTGCTCGAAATACCCATGGAGGTCGAGTGTCTCAAGCACGTGCGGGACGCCCGCAAAGGCAAGAACATGTTCGCGCTGGGGGTGCTGTGCAGCATCTATTCACTCGACCTTCAGGTCGCCAAGGACCAGATCGCTTTGACCTTCGGCAAAAAGGCCGAGTCGGTCATTCAGGCGAACATCGAACTGCTCCTCGCCGGCTTCGAGTGGGCCGAGGCTAGCCTCGATTTCAAGTACGCGATACCCTGCAAACGCCCGACGGAGGCGCAGATCGTGGTGAACGGCAACACCGCCTTGGCGCTCGGGGTACTCGCATCGGGTATGGAGGTCTGCGCGATGTATCCGATCACGCCCGCCACTTCCGCCTCGCACTACCTCGCGGAGGCGTTCGAGAAGGTGGGCGGCGTGCTGCACCAGGCCGAAGACGAGATTGCGGCCTGCGCGTTCGCCGTCGGCGCTTCCTATGCTGGCAAGTGCGCGGTGACCATCACGTCAGGGCCTGGCTATTCGCTCAAACAGGAGGTGATCGGCCTGGCGGTCATGGCGGAAATCCCGCTGGTGATCGTCAACGTCCAGCGCGGCGGACCCAGCACCGGGCAGCCGACCAAGGTGGAGCAAGGCGACATGCTTTGCGCCGTTTTTGGCAGCCACGGCGACGCGCCGAAGGTGGTGCTCGCGCCGGCGACGATTGAAGAGTGCTTCTATTGCGTGATCACCGCACGGAAAATCGCCGAGACGTTCCGCATGCCGGTGGTGGTGCTCAGCGACGCAAACCTGGCGACCTCGCAGAGCCCCTTCCCAAGACCGGCGTTCGATGTGGCGTGGTTTGCGCCGCCCATCGACCAAACACCGGCGCCCGCCGGTGCGAAGCCCTATGCCTGGGACCCGGAAACAGGGCTCTCGCAGCGGTTCATCCCGGGCCAAGCGGGTGGAACGCACACTTTGACGGGTCTGGCGCACGACGAGAACAGCCACGTGGCCTACGACCCCGAGATCAACCAGCGCTCCCTTCGGGCCAGGAGCCTCAAGCTTGCAGCGCTGCAGAAGACCCTGCTCCCACCGCCGGTTTTTGGCGATCCCGAGGGCGACCTCTTGGTCATTGGATGGGGCAGCACCAAGGGCGCGATCGAGGAGGCGGTCGCAGGGCTCCGCAAGGAGGGCCACCGGATCTCAAGCGTCCACTTCAGCTTCATTCAGCCCCTGCCGCCGGGCGTGAAGGAGATCCTCGGCCGGTTCAAACACCACGTGGCGGTGGAAGTGAACTGGTCGGACGACCCGAACGACGCACTGATCGACGAGACGAATCGCCGCTACACAGCCCTGGCCATGATGCTCCGTTCGCGCTATTTGGTGGATATCGATTGCTGGAGCGAGGTCAAGGGCCAGCCCCTGCGGCCAGCGAAGATTCGCGAGGTCCTCATGAAAAAGCTTGAGGAGGTGGAAGCATGAGCACGGTCACTCCCAACCCCAACGAATGCCTGATGGCGCTCTACGAGGAGCGCCACGAAATCGAAGATTATCAGAAGGGCGTCCCGCGATGGTGCCCTGGATGCGGCGACAACGCCATCCTGACTGCGGTCCAAAGGCTCTGCCGAGACCAGAACCTCCGGCCCGAGCGCACCGTGTTCGTCTCCGGCATCGGCTGCTCCAGCCGCCTGCCCCACTACATGAACACCTACGGTTTCCACAGCCTTCACGGCAGGGCGCTCCCGGTCGCCGAGGGCATCAAGATGAGCCGCCCCGAACTGGACGTGTTCGTGAACATGGGCGACGGTGACTGTTGCAGCATCGGTGCGGCGCACTGGATCCACGCCATCCGCTACAACATGAACCTGACCATCATGCTTCACGACAACCAGATCTACGGCCTGACGAAGAAGCAGATGTCCCCCACCAGCCCGCTGGGCCTCAAAAGCAACACCTCGCCGCGCGGGGCTTATCTGGAGGCCTTGAACCCGCTGACGGTTACGCTGGGCGTTCAGAACGTCTCCTTCGTCGCCCAAACGGTGGATTGGAACCCGGAGCTCCTCTATCAGGTGCTCTCGGCCGCCTACAGGCACAAGGGCTTCTCGTTCGTTCGGATCGTGCAGCGCTGCCCGGAGTGGCTGCCGAAGATGATGGACCCGTGGATGCAGGACGCGAGCAAGGTTCTGCTGCTGCAGCATCCCGACGGTGTGACGCTTTCGCCCGAATCGTCGCGCCTCTTCAACAACCAGGAGGCGCACGACCCCAGCGACATCGACCGTGCGCGAGAGATTGCATCGGACATCGACCCCATTCCCGTGGGCGTTCTCTATCGGAACCCGGAAGTGCCCTGCTACGAGGAAGTCCGGCACGATCCCCACCTTCGTACGAGCGCATTCGTGCAGCACGGCCTCGAGGCGGAGTTCGACAAGTTCACGGTTTGGCCAGAGGAGCCGGAAGCGCCCAAGAGCCATAGGAAACAGACAAGGAAATGAACCCAGCGGAAGTCCAGCAGGTCGTCGCGTTCCACCTCACCGGACGGTGCGTGGGGTCGGCGGTGTCTCCCGTCGAGCGAGGGATGGTTCCCGCCCTAATGGCGCGCCGAATGCCCTTGGCGAGCTTACGGTACGACTACCCGGTCGTGCTATGCGGCGGCAAAGCAGAGGAGGCGGTCCAGTCCCTATCAAGCGCTTTCGAGAACGCCGCATCTCAAGTCGTCGGATTCGAGCGCGGACGCCTGGAGAAGCAGACCCTCAAGCTGGAAGTGGGGGTTCGACTTGCGCTTGCTAAGTTGCCCGGAAAGAGTTTGGGCGAGGTCGTGGAGGGGTGTCTTGCGTTGAAAACCAACGCGCACTTGCGCGAGGTCGCCGATGCATTGAAGCCCTTCCTGCCCCTCGATGGCGTGTTGAGGGAGTGCGGGCCGGAGGCGGTTCTGGAGATCGCGCGCCATCTGCACGAAGCGGCGCAAAGCGCCAAGGCCCGTCGGTTTCTTTCAACGCTCGATCGGCTTGAGTACCGGCTATCGGAAATCCTCCGATCGGGAGACCAAGGGACCTCAGCCGCAAGGGAGCCTGAGAAGCTGAGAGCCGCAGTCGGGACCGGGTTTGCCGGCGCCTTCGACTTCAAGGCGCTCTCGAAGGTGCTCGAAAAGGGCTCGCATGGCCGGGAGTTGCCCCCGGAACGAAGGGCGAGGCTGGAGTGGATCGTGGCGACCCTACGGTCCCAGAGGTTCACCGCCTGCCCCAAGAGGGCCAAGGACGCCACGAACGGCGCTTCGCCCTACGGGTTCGTCTATCGCTCGACCCACGACGCGCTCGCGGCCTTCAGGGAGCGCCTGCCCAGGCTGATCGAACTGGCAAAGGCGATGGCGATCGCAGAGCTTGAGATCGAGGGCGAATACCGCGAGGATTGGCACGGTCCAGTCTTCGAGAACTATGGAAGCCACGGTCTCGACCGGGCGGTTTTGAGCCAATTCCCCGACTATCTGGTTCTGGTGAACTCAAAAGCGCTGGAAGCCGAATCCAGTACCGCCATCCTCGAAGCCCTCTCTGCGGGCCTGCCGATGAAAATCGTCGTCGTGACGGATGACCTCCTCTCAGAGACTGAGGAGGCCCCTCTCCACCTAGGGTTTGGGCTCAAGAACCGCCAACTCGCCAGCGCGGCAATGAGCCTCGCCGACGTGTTCGTGCTCCAGGCCGGCGCCTCGGAGTGGGTGCGTCTGAGGGACCGGATCGCTTCGGGGTTTGCCTCCGACGCTCCCGCACTCTTCAGCGCCTTCAGCGGGTCCAGTGGGACCTGCGGCGAGGTTCCTCCCTATCTCGTCGCCGCCGCCGCCACCGAGAGCAGGGTTTTTCCGACCTTCGTCTACGACCCCTCGAGGGGCGGAGATTGGGCGGCGCGGTTTTCGGTCGAGGACAACCCGCAGCACGAAGCCGAATGGCCGATGCACCGCCTGGAATATGAAACGAAAGACCTGCGCGCGTGCGCCGAGTCGGTGAGCTTCACCACGGCGGACTTCATCGCGATGGACTCTCGGTTCTCGGGCCAAGTTGCCAAGGTGGACGCGGCTCTTTGGCCAGAAGCGCTGGAGGGGGTGCCTGCCGCGCTGGAGTCCTCGGGTGCGGGCTTGCCCGCAAGAGCGCCGTTTGTGTTCCTGGCTGATGGCGAGGGGAACCTCATCAAGGCCGCGATCACCGCACCCTTGCTGGCCGAATCGAAGCGTTGTCTGGCGATGTGGCACAGCCTACAGGAGCTTGGCGGCGTGCACAACTCCCATGCCGAGCGGCTCCTCGCAATCGAGCGCCTCCAATGGGAGGAAGAGCGCAAGCGCCTGGCGGAGCTTCCGCCGGTAGGAGCGGAGACGTCGGCCCCGGAGCTGCCGGGGGGTCCGGCCGCGGCGCTCGACGCCGAAACTGCCTTGGCGGCGCCTGTTGTGTCTGCTGAACCAGAAGCCAAGCCTCCCTCCGACGATCCCTACATCGAAACCGCCCGGTGTTCGACCTGCAACGAGTGCACCAACCTGAACAACCGGATGTTCGCCTACAACGAAAACAAGCAGGCGTACATCAAGGACCCGACGGCAGGAACGTTCCGCCAGCTCGTGGAAGCGGCGGAGAGTTGCCAGGTGGGGATCATCCACCCCGGCAAACCGAAGAACCCCAACGAGCCGGGGCTGGAAGAGCTTCTGAAGCGGGCAGAGGCGTTTGCGTAGAACGCATCTCAAAGGCTCCTGACGAAGGGCCGAGAGTTGAACGCGAAGGGCGCAGCTCCGCGGGCTTCGGAGCAAGGCGCGGGCTTCATGCCCGCTCACCCTGAAAAGGCGGGGTATACCCCGCCCTCCGACGCGGGGTCCTTTCGGCCGATTCACCCGACACTTGAAAACCTGACAACCTGAACACCCTCCTCACCTCCTCACCTCCACCCCTCCATACCCCTTCCCCCCCACCCCCTCCCCGCCCGGGCTCCCCCCTGCCATAATCCGCTCATAGGCTCCGGGCTTTCACCCAAACCTGCCGGGGCCGGAGAGGACACATGAAAGTCAGCATTATCGGCGGGGGTGGCCGCGTCGGATCCGACGCCGCCTTCTGCCTTCAACTCGGCGGGCTCGTCCGCGAAATCGTTCTCGTCGACATGAATCAGGATATGGCCGCGGGCGAAGCGCTCGACCTGCGCCACGGCTCGGCGCTCACCGCCAGCCAAACCATCACCTCGGGCGATTACGACGCCGTGAAGGGCAGCGATTGCGTGGTCATCACAGCCGGTCTGCGCCGCAAGCCGGACGAGACCCGGCTCCAGCTCATCAGCCGCAACGTGGACCTCTTCAAAGGCATCCTGGATTCGCTGAAAGGCGCTTCTCTCCCCAAGAGCGCCACGATCCTGGTGGTCTCGAACCCGGTCGATATCCTCACCCAGCTCACCGTCGAGAGCGGCATCCTTCCCGCATCGCAAATCCTGGGCTTGGGCACGGTGCTCGATACGTGCCGCTTCCGATCGCTCCTCGCCGAGGAGTTCGGCGTGGGCGCCCGCGACATGCACGCCTTGATCCTTGGCGAGCACGGCGATTCGATGGTGCCGATCTGGTCCTCCGCGACCGTCAACGGCATCGCGCTTTCCAGCCTCCCCGGCTACACGAAGGAGAAGGCCGACGCCGTGTTCGACTTTACGAAGAAGTCGGGCGCCGAGGTCATCCGCATGAAGGGCGGCGCGGGCCGTGCAGTCGGCGTTTCGATTGCCGAAGTCGTCCACGCGATGGCGCTGAACAGCGGCGCGATCTTGCCGGTCAGCTCGATGCAGGAGGGCGCTCTGGGCATCTCCGGCGTTTGCCTCTCGCTCCCGACTCGGGTCGGCCGAGCTGGCGTGCTTGGCGTCATCGAGCCCGACGTTACGGAAGCCGAAAAGGAAGGCCTGCACAAGTCCGCCGCAAGCCTGAAGGACGTTAGGGGCCAGATTAACTAGGTTATAATTCGCCTGTTGAGAGAAGGCGAAGCGGCCTTGGGCCGGCGGATCCTCGACGAAATTCGAGGCTACGCCGGCCTTTTCGTTGGCGCAGCCTAGAATCCGGGGCGCCGCCGACCTCCCTGTTGGCGGACCTCGGCCGGAGGAAACAACATGCCAACACTCGTCATCGTCGGCGCCCAGTGGGGCGATGAAGCCAAGGGCAAGCTCGTCGACGTGCTCGGCTCGGAAGCGAGCATGGTGGTCCGCTACAGCGGCGGAAACAACGCCGGACACACCGTCATCGTCTCGGGCGAGGAATTCAAGTTTCACCTGATCCCTGCGGGAATCCTGCACCCTGGCGTCACCGCCATCCTCGGCGGCGGCATGGTCATTGACCCGAAAAGCCTGCTCACCGAGCTCGACCGCACCCGTGAGAAGCGCTCCCAACTCGGCACACTCAAGATCAGCGCGTCGGCCCACGTGGTGCTCCCCTACCACGCCATCCTCGACACCCTGGAAGAGTCGGCGCGAGGAGAGAACAAGATCGGCACGACGGCGCGCGGTATCGGCCCGGCGTATCAAGACAAGGTCGGGCGCTTCGGCATCCGCATGGCCGATTTCGTGCATCCCGAGCGCTTCCGTACGCGCCTGCAAGAGGTGCTCGCCTACAAGAACACCCTGCTCGTCGCTCTGGGCGGCGAGCCGCTGGAGTTCGAGCCGATCGTCTCGGAGTATGCGGCGTATGCGGACCGAATCCGGGAATTCGTCGCCGACACCGATGTTCTCGTCGCATCGGCAGTCGAAGCGGGCGAGCGTGTGCTCTTCGAGGGCGCGCAGGGCACTTTTCTGGACCTGGATTGCGGGACCTATCCTTATGTGACCAGCAGCCACCCCGTGGCCGGCGGCGCCTGCCTGGGAACCGGCATCGGCCCTCGGCGCATCGATGCGGTGCTCGGCGTCTGCAAGGCTTACACCACCCGCGTAGGTTCCGGCCCCTTCCCCACCGAGCTTCTCGATGAGACCGGCGAGTGGATTCGCCAGCACGGCAAAGAGTTCGGCACCACCACCGGCAGGGGACGGCGCTGCGGCTGGCTCGACCTTCCGATCCTGAAGCAGAGCGCCCGGCTGAATTCGCTGAGCGGATGGGTGGTCACGCGCCTCGACGTGCTCGCCGGCTTCCAATCGGTCAAGGTCTGTACCGGCTACCGGCTGGGCGGGAAGGAAGTGATCGGGGTCCCTCAGGACACCGTTGCGCTGGAACAGGTCGAGCCGATCTATAGGGAGTTGCCCGGCTGGAGCGGAGATCTTCGGTCGGCGCGAACCTGGGACGACTTGCCCCCTACTGCCCAGTCGTATCTGGAATTTCTGGAGGAGTACACGGGTACCCCCATCGCGGCGATCAGCGTAGGGCCCGATCGCGCGGAGACCATTTGGAAGCGCCGTGAACTCGTCTGGGGTTGATGCGTTCTGGCAGAAAGACCGGATAAGAGTGTAGATTCGGAGTGGCCGCCCAAGGCCAAAGGTCTTGGGCGGCCACCATTCGGGCGGTATCGTCAGGTTTGACTATGAGCAGACAATCTCTTCCCTTCGTTTCAGCGTTGCTGTTCGGCGCGCTCTGCCTGCCTCAAGTCGGGTTGGCGCAGAAGACGTTGAGCCTGCTCGACGCCATCGAGATGGCCAAGCAGCGCAATGGAGACGTTCGGTCGGCGTATCTGGATCTGCAGACGTCGCGCAGCCGTGTGAAGCAGGCCTTTGCCGACTTCTTGCCGACGGTCATCCCGAACTACCGCTACCTTCACGATCGCAGCCAAGTGTTCACGGGCGCTTCGGCGGGTTCCAGCACCTCGAACACCCGAACGTCCTCCGTCTCGGCCGATTGGCTCCTGCTCGACCTTGGGCAGAGGGATTGGTCTTACCGCGCGGCCCGGCGCGGCGCCGATGCCTCCGAGGCCAGCACGACCGGAACCGTCAGGAACGTTTTATTTGCGATCCTTCAGCGGTATTTCGACACGATCCGCGCAAGGGAGCTTCTGCGCGTCTCAGAGACCCAGGTGAACCGAGCCGAAACGACGCTCGAAGCCACGAAGCTGCAGATCGAGGTGGGCGCGGCCCCCAAGAAAGATGAGCTCCAAGCCAAGGCCGACCTGCTGAACGCCAAGGTGGGCTTGCTGCAATCGCAGAACTTGACAGCTACTTCTGAAAGCGACCTGAAGGCGATCATCGGGTGGAACGCCGAAGAGACCCTGCCCGATCTTGAGAAGATCACGGCGCCAAGCACCTTTCCTGAGGTTGCCGAGACCGAGGACCTGATCAAAGAAGGTCTTCGAGACAGGCCAGATCTGGTCGCCCTCCGCAAACGCGTGGAGGCGCAGGAGTTCAGCCGCAGAATCGCCGAGCGCAACTCGCAAGTGTCGCTTTCGGTTTCGGCCAGCTATGACCGGTTCTTCTCGCCGCTGGTCCAGGATTCCAGGCAGTTGACCGTGCTGGCCTCCATGCCGCTCTTCGATGGCGGCTATTCCAAGGAGTCCGCTCGCCAGGCACGCTACGCGCTGGAATCGTTGAAAGCCCAGTTGATGCAGGCTGAACGGGACGCCGTCGCAGACATCGAGTCGGCGCGGACCGTGCTCGCTCAAAATGTGCTCCGGGTTCAAGCCTCACAAGCCGCATTGGACGCCGCAAGACTGAACTATGAGGCCGCCGCAGAGTCTCATAAGGCAGGAGCCGAAGGAACCTCGATTCTCACGGTGCTCACGGCGCAGGTGAGCCTCGTGACCGCGGAATCGAACTTCGTCGAGGCTCTTTTCGACTACCTCATTTCCGATGCTCGGCTGAAGCTGGCCACCGGCAAGCCGCTACCTGGCGAACAAAGCAAAAACTGACACTATGAAGAGATTTGGGACTTGGCTTCTTGGGCTTGTTGTCGTCTTTGCGAGCCTTTGGTTTTTCGTCTTTCGCGGCGACGGCGAAGAGCCCGAAATCGAGTATCGCTATGAAGCGGCGAAGGTCGGCGAGCTTACGCGCTCCACTTCAGCGACCGGCACAGTGGTGCCGCTGACGACCGTCGACGTCAAATCCAAAGCCGGCGGCATCGTGGAGCGGCTGTACGTCGATGAGGGCGCTGTCGTCAAGAAAGGCGATTTGGTTGCCGAAATCGATCCTCGCGACACCAAAGCGGCCTTTGAACAGGCTCAAGCCGATCTCCGCCAGGCCGAAGCCCGAGCCGACCAAGCGGGCATGAATCTCGACCTTCAGAAGCGCAACACCAGGACCAGTTTGGCAACGGCACAGGCTGCACTCGAATCGGCGAAGCTCCGTCTCGAGCGGGCCCAGATTGAATCGAAGCGCCAGCCGACAACGAGCACTTCCAGCCTGACCAGCGCCCGGGCAGCCTACGAAAGCGCCCAAGCTGAATTGGAGAGGTTTCAGACGGTCACCAAACTCCAGCAGCGCCGCGACACCGAAGGCGGCTACAACCGTGCCAGGGCCGATCTCGATGCTGCAAAGGCGGACTTTGAGCGCCAAAAGGGCCTCCTTCAGCGTGGATATGTGAGCCAAGCGGTGGTGGAACGCGCCAAAGCGAGCCTCGAATCGGCGCAGGCCTCGTTCGACACCGCTCAGCAGAAGCGTCAATCGCTCGAGCGCGATCTCTCGGCACAGGAAAAGGCACTGACCTTCGCCGTCACGCGCTCCAGGGCTCAATTCGAACAGGCCAACGGTGACATGGCCCAGATCGACATTTCTCAGCGAAACCTCGCCGAGGCGAAGAAGGCCGTCGAAGTAGCGACGCTCGACTTACAGCGTGCCAAGGACGCCGCCAAAAACGACCAGCTTAGGGCGAGTGAGCGAGTAGCCTCCGAAGCGGCCACGGTCAGAAGCAAAGTCTCTCTGGACAACGCCAAAGTCCAGCTTGAGAGCACGACGGTGATGGCCCCACGCGACGGCGTCGTGACGCTCAAGTACTTGGAAGAGGGCACCATCATCCCGCCAGGAACCAGCACGTTCTCCCAGGGGACGAGCATCGTTCAGATCAGCGATGTGACGACCTTGTTCGTAGACTGCAACGTCGATGAAGCCGACATCGGCTCGGTTCGCAAAGGGCAATCGGTCTATATCCGAACCGAAGCCCACCCGGGAATGCAGCTCAATGGAGTCGTGGAACGGGTCAACCCTTCGGCAACGACCACCAACAACATCACCGCCGTCAAGGTTCGCGTCCGCGTGCTGCCCAACCAGAAGCTCTCCCTCATGCCTGGACTCACCGCGAGTTGCGAATTTCTCACTTTTTCCAAGAAAAATGCACTTATCGTTCCGTCCCAGGCTATTCAGCGCGAGGGGGAAAAGACCTACGTCAAGGTGAAGGGCAAGGACCCCAAGAAGCCGGTGCGCAAGGAGGTCAAGGTCGGTGCCAGCGGCGACAACGGCGTGGAGATCCTCGAGGGGATTCAAGCGGGAGACGAGATCGTCACCGCTGAGATTGACCTCGCTCAGCTTCGCGACATCCAACAGAAGATGCAAGAGGCCCAAGAAGGCGGCGGATTGGCCGGCGGCCAAGGTCCCAAGATGCGGCCCCAGGGCGGCGCGGGCAGGATGGGTGGCGGCGGCATGGGTGGCGGCGGCAAGATGGGCGGAGGGAGATAGGAACCGAGGGACCAAGGGACAAAGGGACTGGTCAAGGCACAGCTGGAGCTTGTTGATGGGAGCAGAAATCGAAAACACGGATCTCTACCAGAAGTCGTGCTCCCTCGCGGATCGAGTCTGGGCAGATGTATGTAGTTGGGAATGGCTCGCCAAGAAGACTGTCGGCGCCCAGCTTGTTTCATCGGTTGACAGCATTGCCGCAAACCTGGTGGAGGGCGATGGTAGAGAGATGGGAAAGGACGCTCTCAGGTTCCTCATCATCGCTCGTAGCTCCGCAAGAGAAACTCGTCACTGGATTGCCAGAGCTCAGGCTCGCAAGCTTGTTGAACCGAATGTGGCTGACTGCTGGACAAGGGATCTTGAGGAGGTTCTTCGAATGCTTCGGTCGCTCATTACCTGTCGCATGGCCAAAGTAGACGGAGTCAAGGAACCACATCCTACCTACGGCCAAGATGATATTTGGGATTGGAGCAATTGGCCATGCGCTTTGAGCAACGAGTTGCATTCCCTTCCAGATGACAAAACACAGACGGCTGCATTTCCCGTCCCTTCGTCCCTTGGTCCCTATGTCCCTTACCAAGTGGAGATGACTCGGAGGTCTCGCACCCCATGAATCTGAAAGACAGCTTCGAATCCGCCCTCCGAGCCATCGTCGCCAACAAGCTGCGCTCGTTCCTCACCATGCTCGGCGTCGTCATCGGGGTGGGCTCGGTCATCGCCATGATCGGCATCGGCGAAGGCACAGCCCAAAAGTCGCTCGAAAACATCGAACGCATGGGTACCGACATGCTGACGATCATGCCCAACTGGCGTCGGGGCGGCATGAGCGGCAACGCAGACACCCCCGTGCTCAAGCCCGAGGACGTCGATGAATTGCGGCGATTGCCCGTGGTCAAGCTGATCAGCGGCGTGGTCCAGACCCGTGCCCCAGTCAAGTTCGGAAGTCTGACGCACCAAACCCAGATCTCGGGCGGCGAGCCCCAAATCGCGATCATCCGCAACGCCACCAAAATGCACGCGGGCAAGTGGTACACGCTCGAAGATGAGGCTATGGCAACCCAAAAATGCGTGCTAGGCTTCACCGTCTACGATGAGCTCTTTCACGGCGAGAACGCCATCGGCGCGACCGTGCGCATCAAGAATCAGAACTTCGAGGTGGCCGGCGTCATCGGCTACAAGGGTGGCGCGGGCTTCATGAACCCCGACGACGTGGTCTACATCCCCCTCAGGACGGCGATGACTCGACTCATGGGCAAGGTCAACCTGGACCAGATCATGCTGCAGGGGATCAAGACGGACCTGCTGCCCTACACGCAAACCAAGGTCGAGGAGATCCTCGCCAGGAAGCGCAAGAGCGCCAGCGGCGAAGAACAGTTCCGCGTGATGAATCAGGGAGAATGGATCGAGCAGATCGAGACGCAGACCCGTCTGCTGCGGATTTTGCTCGCGGGCATCGCCTCTGTCTCCCTGCTGGTCGGCGGCATCGGCATCATGAACATCATGCTGGTCAGCGTGACCGAGCGCACGCGCGAGATCGGCCTGCGCAAGGCCATCGGCGCGAAACGTCAATCGGTGCTGCAGCAATTCCTATTGGAAAGCGTGGTGATGTGCCTGGTCGGCGGCGTGGTGGGCATCGCGGTGGGTACCGGCGGCGTGATCATCGTGGCGAAGTTCCTGAAGGTGCCCCCGGCGATCAACTGGCAGGCCATCGTGCTGGCGTTCGGGTTCTCGGCGATGGTGGGCCTCTTCTTCGGGCTCTACCCGGCGCTCCGAGCCTCCCGCCTCACGCCGATCGAAGCGCTAAGGTACGAATAATCTACTATTCTTTCCAGATTCATCGGCGATTGCCATACAATGGTCTGCATGATGT
This sequence comes from Armatimonadota bacterium, assembly GCA_016223145.1. Lineage (NCBI taxonomy): Bacteria > Bacillati > Armatimonadota > Armatimonadota bacterium. The sequence continues at coordinate 402,694 of JACRPN010000005.1, forward strand.
CGCGGGTGATGCTCCTAAGTGCCGTCGCGCTCCTTTTTCCCGGTTCGATTCTTTCGGGATCGTCTGGCTCCCCGCCATCTCAGGGCGAACCCCCTCCACCTGCTCTTGGCGGGCCAAAGTCCTTTGACTTTTCGATGGACCACTCGACGCTGGTTCACGTTAACATCACAATCCATCGGGGGGGCAGAGCATGGTCCTACCCGCCTGATATGGTCTGCTCGCGGGAATGCAAGGGGCGCGTCCATTACCGGCATCCGGATTGCGACTTCAGTTGTGATGCCCGGTGTTCACAGATTCACCGCGCCAACTTGCAGCCCGAAGCTAGCTCCCAGGTTCCATACTCAAGGGACTTCGGCCCCGGCCTCCAACAGTTCGGTTTTCCCGGACACGAACCATGGACACAAGAACGGGTCTTCATCGACATGGAGCGCCAATTCGACGAAGCCGTAGCGCCAATCCTGGCCGACCCGAAGAACTCGCTCAACAAGGTATTCCCCCACTGGAACGACACTCCGTGCTCCAGGGTCTCGCGAGGATTGGGCTTTCAGGACTACATCGTCACGGCCAACTGGCAAATCTACCGATTTGACCTAGCTCCTGACGGCAGAATGATCCGCGTGAACGGCCCGAAGGGCTCGGCCGACATAGGCTCTCTCAGCATCCCGACCGAAGCGATCTGCTACGTCCGAGAACCCAGAATCGAGTGCCGATGCATGGTCGTGATTGACCCCAAGCTGGCACCAAGAACTGAGACTGGAGGAGGAAACGCCGGAGACTCCAACAAGGGTGGAGGCACGTCGACTGGCGGTGGAAACACGGGAGGCGGAACCACGGGCGGCTCGACCGGTGGAGGCACGACCGGCGGCGGACAGACCGGGGGATCCACTGGAGGAGGCCAAACGGGTGGGAACACCGACCCCAACCCACCGCCTGAGACGCCACCCCCAGGATGCTCCAACGGAGACACCGGCGCCTGCATCGGCCCGATCGACCTGGACTACTGCAAGTTCGAGGTGGAGTGTCGGGACATGAACGTCGGCCGCTGTACCGCCGAAAACCCCACCGACAAGCCGATCACCTTCTGCATCAATCCCGGGACTCTATGCATCCCGAGCGATCCGACCTATCAGTTGATGGCGTTCTCCACGGAATGCCGTTTCAACATCATGCCCCGCAGCCGCGTGGAGTTTGATGTCGAGGTCGTTCCGGCTTCGGGTCCCAGCCTCGGAACCCAGAACCCGCGCGGAGGCGGAGAGGGCCGCATCCAGTGCCTGGAGATGGAGAAGAAGCAGCCCAAGCCAGGGGTGAAGTACAAGCTTGGCATCCCCAACGACCCAAAGCTCGTCGCGCTGATGAACCTGGCATCCAAATCTCTCGTTCGGGGCCCCTGGGACCAGGTCCGCACCTGGATCTATACCGACAAGGCCTCTCACATGGACGTCACCGAAAGGCTGATTCCCGCGCCGGCCGAAGGAACCTACCTGCGCCTCCTGCACGAGGTCGCCTCGACCGCTGGCGTGGACTTTCAGCAGCCGGCGTACAAAAAGTGCCTGGAACCTGAGCTCTTGCCTGGAAAAGGCTCGGCCCCGAAAGAAGCGGCAACTTGGCTCGTGAAGCAGCTGGACCAGAAGGACCCGAAAGCTCTGGCAAAAGGCGTCCTAGCCGGCTTGGATGCCTTCAAGGAGATCCTGGCACCTGGGGCCGACGAGCACTACACGCCTCGCGTTGCCGCCACAGCCGCGGAACTCTGCCGGAGCTCGACGTCGGAAGTTCAGGCTGCGGGCCTCAAACTGCTCAAGGAGGTCGTCCCTCCTGAACGGCGCGAGTCGTTTGTGAAGGAAGGCGGGCTGGCAGGCCTCTGGAAGCCTCTCTTTGGCAGTTTCGAGGCGAACTGTATGGCGGCTATGGATGTCATTGAAGCCTTCAAAGGCTCCCTCTTTTCCCCGATGCTCCATGAGCTCGAGTCCAATGGAAAATCCGAGGCGATCAAAGCTCGGGCGAAAGCGGTTCTCAAGTCGTTGGGAGGGTGAGGGGGCATTCCTCCTCGCCCCCTTGGGGAGAGGACGGTGAGCAAAGCGAATCGAAGATCCCGCGCCTTACGGGACCGGGTGAGGGGGGAGAAGATCGCGATGTGCGATGCGTGATGAATCGGAGTCCCTCCCTCGTTTTGGTTCGTAAATGAGGGAGGGGTTGGGGAGGGAGACCCCCAATGCTCACACAACGCGAAGCGTGATGAATCGGAGCCCCTCCCTCGTTTTGGTTCGTAAATGAGGGAGGGGTTGGGGAGGGAGACCCCCGATGCTCTCGCGACGCGATGCGGGATAAGAGGGATTCCCCCTCGCCACTGGAGGGCGAGGCTCCGTCCGAGCCTGAAACCGATCAACAGACCATTGAGGGTGTATCATCCCTGACCATGGATGCGCTGCAGGAGTACCTGAGGGAGTGCGCGTCCACGCATGGGTTCGGGGTGGCTGAAACCTCCCACTATCCCGCCCTCAAGAAGCTCATCGACGCCGCAGGCAAAGAACTTAAGCCGCACGTCGTCTGCATCATCAACCCCAAGGGCTCGGAGGGCAACCAGCCCGATGGGGGCCTTTTTCCTGCCAACCACCTTCCCAAACCAGGCCAAGAGGGGTTGCCGTTCGAGGACACGAAAGCCCGCAAGCCTGAACGAGGCGTGATCGAGGCCAAGGGGCTCGGTCAAGACCTGGAGCAGCTCATCGCCGGCGAGCAGGTCAAGCGCTACCTGCTGCAGTACAAACAAGTGCTGGCAACGAACCTGCGGGAGTTCGCGGCGATCCACTTAAGGAACGGCCAAGCCGTCGTGGTCGAGCGCTATTCGCTCGCAGTCTCGGAGTCCGCGTTCTTGGATCTTGCGGGCAGACCCAAGGTCGCCGAACGCCAGCACGGAAAACCCCTCGCCGAATTCCTGAAGCGGACGCTACTGGCTTCCGTCACCCTCTCAGCGCCTGCCGAGGTGGCTGCCTATCTGGCCTCCTATGCCAGAGAAGCACGGCACAAGCTCGACCTCAATGCGCAGCCCCTGGAACTTAAGCAGATCCAAGACGCACTTTCCGAGGCGCTGGGCGTGAAGTTCGAAGGCGAAAGAGGAGACGACTTCTTCCGGTCCACGCTCGTGCAGACCCTGTTCTACGGCATGTTCTCCGCCTGGGTCCTCTGGCATGAGGAGCCGAATCCAGACAAGGCGCCGTTCAATTGGCTTCTGACGAGCCACTACTTGACCATCCCCGTGATCGACCGGCTTTTCGTGGGCGCCATGTCAAGAAAGGTCTTGGAACAAACGGACCTCACGACAACACTGAAGAGCGCCGAGGAGGTGCTCAACCGCGTCGATTGGCCCGCATTCTCCGAGGCGTTCGAACAGGGCCTTGCGGTGCAGTATTTCTATGAGCCGTTCCTTGCCGCGTTCGACCCCGAGCTTCGCAAACAGATGGGCGTCTGGTACACGCCGCCCGAGATCGTTCGGTACATGGTCGGGCGCGTGGACCAAGTCCTACGGGAGGAGCTCGGCGAGGCCGACGGGCTGGCGAGCCCGAACGTGCTGGTGCTGGACCCCTGCTGCGGGACCGGAGCCTATCTGGTCGAGGCCCTGCGGCTGATTGCGAAACGGTATGCGGATCGTGGCGAGGCCGTCTTGCATGGCGACGACATCCGCAAGGCGGCTACCGATCGGCTTTTTGGGTTCGAGCTGCTTCCTGGGCCGTTCGTGGTGGCGCACCTTCAGCTTGGATTCCTGCTCGCGAAGCTGGGAGTGCACCTGGGGCCAAACGAACGTTCGGCGGTGTACCTGACGAACGCGCTGACCGGTTGGGACCCGGCTCAGGACGTGAAGCAACAACTCGACCCGCTGTCGCTGTTTGCCGAAGCCGACGCGGCGAAGGAGGTCAAGCGCGACAAGCCGATCCTGGTAGTCATGGGCAACCCGCCGTACAACGGCTACGCAGGGACGTTCCAGATGGACGAGGAGTTGGGGCTCGTCGAGCGGTACGTTTCGGGCAAGCGCAAGGGTCAGGGGCTGAACGACCTTTACGTGCGGTTCTTCGCGATGGCGGACCGCAGGATTGAGAAGACCGGACGGGGCGTGATCTGCTTCATCAGCAACTACTCTTGGCTGGATGGGCTCTCTTTTGGCGAGATGCGGCGCAAGTATCTGGAGACGTTCGACCGGATCTGGATCGACAACTTGCACGGGGACCGGATCATCAGCGAGTATTCGCCGGATGGGAAGACCAGTGAGACGATTTTTGCGGTGTCTGGTCAATCTGTCGGGATAAAGGTCGGAACGGCGATCTCGATGCTTCTCCGAAGAGGCGCGAGCATCGTACGCAGACCGTCTGCCGAGGTCTTGTATCGGGACGTGGATGAAGCACGGGCTGAAGACCGCAGGTCCCAGCTTCAAAAGGCGCTCCGCGATCCCCAGTTCACGGATAGGTATTCGCCTTTGTTACCGAATCCCAAGCTCGCCAACCCGTTCAAGCCGCGGAAGGTGGGAACGGGGTATCTGGACTGGCCGCGCCTGCCAGAGCTGATGCCTACCGGTTTTCCCGGTGTCAACACAGCCCGCGATTCGTTCCTCGTTGACATCGACCGAAGTTCGCTTGAGGCGCGGGTCAGGGCCTACTTCGACAAGGACTGCACCGAACAGGAATTGGCGAAAGTCTCGCCTCAGGCGGTGTTGGATACGAGCGGTTACAACGCCCGAACGACTCGGGCTACGCTACAGGCACGAGGTCTAGACCCTACTGGGTTCCGCAACGTCTATTACCGACCCTTCGATGAGAGGTGGCTGTATTACGAACGCGAAACGAAGCTCATCGATAGGAACCGGCGCGAATTCGAGCACCTGATCCAGCCAGGGAATGTCCTACTTATCTGCTCCGAAGTTCAGCGAAGGGAGTACGACGGACCGCTGGTATGCCGGCCCTTGCCCTCATATCACATTATCGAGCGTGCGAGTCTTTGCTTCCCGCTAAGATGCTTCGGAGCGTCAAGTGAAAGCTCGCAGGGTCTGCTCTTGCCACTTGATGGGGATGCAGAAGGCTCAGTGCGCTCAGTCTGGAACCTCAGTCCACTCGCATGGGAGGCGCTTGAGACATCCAAGCTAAACGGCCACCCCGAATGCATCTTCTTCCATTCCCTCGCCATCCTCCACAGCCCCGCCTACGCTGAAGAGAACGCCGGAGCGCTGAGGCAGGATTGGCCCCGCGTGCCGCTGCCCAAAGACCGCGACCTGCTTCTGCACGGCCTCGAACTCGGCAAACGGCTGGCGGCGCTGCTCGATCCCGAATCGCCGGTTCCCGGCGTGAACGAAGGCGATCTGCCTGCACACCTCCAAGCCATCGCAGGGTTCGACTGGAACAAAGAAGGCGCTCCAAGAGAGGGCACGTCCGACCTGGACCTCAAAGCCAATTGGGGTTACAAAACGCCGCAGGGCGCGGTGATGCCCGCCACCGGCAAGGTGCACTGGCAGAATCGGCCCTCCGCGCAGCCGAGCCTGGAAGGCGCCCCGGCCGGGCCGGTAACCGTCGACGTCGTCATGAACGAGCACGCGCGGTGGACCGGCATCCCGGAGGCCGTCTGGAACTACACGCTGGGCGGGTACCAGGTGATGAAGAAGTGGCTGAGCTATCGCGAGCGAGATGTCCTGGGTCGGCCCATGAAGCTCGCCGAAGTTCGGGAGTTCTCCGCGATCGCGCGGCGCATCGCGTGCATCCTTGCGATGGGGCCAGAGTTGGACGAACACTATCGGGCCAGCGCGACGGCGGCTACTCGAAGCGAAGAAGTCTGAACCACCTCGCCCCTTGTGGGAGAGGTCGGTAAGCGAAGCGAACCGGGTGAGGGGTTTCGGGAGCCCAAGATAGCCTCCCATCGGTTGACGTAGCCACGGCCAACCGTTTTGTAGGATATGAGAATCCCCCCACCCCCCGACTTTCGCTTTGAGTACTGGGACACCCGCAGGACCCCTAACCACTCCATCACCTGGCTCGTCGAAGGGCTCCTCCCGAAGGGCTGCATCGCCCTGCTCTCCTCCCGGCCCCATGCCGGAGCACTGGAGTTCACCGCCGCCCTCTGCGGCGCCATCGCTGATGGGCTGGATTTCGTCGGAATGGCCACGGCCAAGAGCCCGATCCTCTGGTTCGCCTGCGCCCACTCCCGCGCCGAAACCGAAGATGCCCTGCGCCTCATCCCGCCCTCGAACGACGACTCGCCCTTGCGGTTCGACCCTATGGTGCAGGAATACGGCGAAGTCGGAGCAATCCCGCTCTATGTCTGCTATTCGCCCCTCCAACTGGACCGGCAAGAGACCCTGGACGAGGTGGTCGCCTATGCCAAATCGTTCGAGGCCGGGTTGATCGTCGTGGACAATCTCACCGCCTGTACGCAAGGAGGTACCAGGCACGACGGCCATAGGGCGCGCCCCTTCATGCGCTCGCTTCTCGAAGCGACCGCTCAATGTGGGGCGACCTTCCTCCTCCTTCACCATCTGGCAAAGTTTGGCGGCCTGACGCGGCCTGCCGACCATCCCGAGTTGGCCTCCGGGTCCCACGTGCTCCTGAACCTTGAATCGGGTATCGACAAATGGAAGCAACGCCTGTTGCGCCTATCCGCGAATGGTTCGGGCCGTTATCCGAGCAGAACGCATTTCTTCCGAGTAAATGAGCCCGGCCGCTATGTGTCGGCTAACCCGGAGGACGAGCCAATCCCCGTCGGCACGGTCTATGAAAGGACCCTTGAGCGCCTAAACAATCACCCAAAAACGGTTAACCAGTTGTGCGAGGAGAATGGTTGTTACCGTGTCAGTGTCGACATGGCCGCTCGACAGTTGGTTAGGGCCGGGCTCGCCGTTCATGGCCCAAAACGCGGCCGCAGCTTCACTTACCTGCTGGCCGGCGCCCAAAGCGCCTACGACGACGCAGTAAGGATGGCGAAGAGACCCTCTCCAAACCCGGAGTAGCGCGAGTGTCTCGCCGAGCGGCCCCACCCTCTGCTAACCCTCGCTACCCTCTCGCACCCTCGCTTAACCTCACGCGCCCTAGCCACTGTATTCCTACTGGGTCTACAGAGTCACAAACCTGAACTTCTTGCCGGGCCACCCCAGCTCATGTAACATGAAACCATGGGACTCGGGATTGCTTCGGCCTTGCTGTTCGCGTGGGTGGGTTCAGGCACTACGCCCTCGACACCCTTCAGTGGCACAATTGCCCATCGCCCTCCCCCCTTCGCCCTAAGTCCGTTACCCCCTGCTCCCGCTGCCGACCTTGAGTGCGCCCATGCCGCCAGGGCTGCGACGGCCGTCGAGGCCATGCTTGCCGGCATCGTCAAGAAGCCGCTCGAAGGCACAGCCGACACTGACGTCCTCAAAAACGTCCTCGAAATCGAGGCGCTTCCAGACACATCCACCCTCGTCGGCACGAACGTGATGACCGTGAAGAGCCTGATCAACGGCCTTGGCCAGTTCACTTTCCGCCTGGCGGACAATTTCACGCTCGGCACAGTCCTGCTCAACGGCAGCCCCATCAGCACCACGCGGCTCGACTCGGCGACTGTCCGAGCCAACCTCGGGACGACCTTCAATCAGGATCAGACCTTTCAGCTCACGATCCCCTACAGCGGCCAGCCCGTCGCGGGGTCGGGGTTCGGCTCGATCGTCTTCCGGACCCGCTCAAGCGGCGCGAAAGAGGTCTTCACGCTCAGCGAACCCTGGTTCGCCTACACCTGGTGGCCCGCAAAGGACGACAACGATGACAAAGCTCTGACCGACATCGCCGTCATCGTGCCGAGCCCGATGGTCGTGGCGGCGAACGGCCTGCTGCAGGGCGTTGACCCCCTTTCCGGCGGGCGCCAGCGCTATCGGTGGAGCAGCCAATACCCCATCGTGACGTACCTGGTGAGCTTCTCGGCGACCAACTTCAACACCTGGACCACGAGCTACACCCACGCGGGCGGCTCGATGCCCCTGAACTTCTACATCTATCCTGAGTGGGACTCCTCGGGCAATCGAGCGGGATGGGAAAGGTCTGGGCCGATGATCGGCGCCTTTGCCACGATCTTTGGCGAGTACCCGTTCATCCAGGAGAAGTACGGCATCTGCAACTTCGGGTTCGGTGGCGGGATGGAGCACCAGACCATCACCGGCCAAGGCGGCTTTGGCGAATCGCTCACGGCACACGAGCTCGGGCATCAGTGGTGGGGCGACATGGTCACCTGCAAGACTTGGCCCGACATCTGGCTGAACGAGGGCTTTGCGACCTATTGCGAGGCGCTGTGGCTGGAGCGCAAGCCCGGCAGCAGCGGCCTTCCCGCGCTCAAGAGCGCGATGGCGAGCCGCAAGCCTAGCAACTACAACGGATCGGTGTATTGCTACGACGCAACAAGCGTCAGCAACATCTTTAACGGGAATACGAGCTACCGGAAGGGCGGATGGGTTCTGCACCAGCTTCGGCACATCGTCGGCGACGCCACCTTTTTCGCCATCCTTGCCGAATACCGCAGCCGATATGAGTTTAGGGCCGCGATCACCGAGGACTTCATCCGGGTCTGCGAAGACGTCTCGGGGAGGAGCCTAAGGTGGTTCTTCGACCCTTGGGTCTACGGCATCGGCGCGGTGGCCTACAAATGGGGGATCGAACAGACGACTGTGGACGGCCGGGAGTATCTGCAGGTTCACCTGAGGCAGACGCAAAGCGCCTCGTACCCGGTCTTCTCGATGCCGGTGGACTTTCGGTACACGGTAGGGGGCAGTCCCGTCACTCAAGTGCTCTGGAACACGGCCCCGACCCAGCACTACGTTTTCCCGGTCAACGGGAGCTCTTCCGCTCATGCGCTAGATCCCGATGGGTGGGTTTTGACGAGTTCCGTGGCTTCGGAGGCCTATCAGCCCGGGCCGCCCAAAATCGTCCGGGTGGACCCCTCGCCAGGCTCTACGGGTCCCTTTTCAACAATTCGCATCACGTTCCACACGCCGGTCAACATCAGCACAACGGACGTTTCGGTCGCCACCCGTTCGGGCGCAAAGGTGCGTTGTCCGATGCGCTATCAAGATTCGACGAACACGATGATCGTCACGATCCCCTCCAAGGCGGGCTCGCAGTTCTATATCGTCGTGCGGGATACGGTGCGCGCGGTGAACACCGGGCTTGCCCTAGACGGCGAGGCCCCCGATTACCACAGCGTGCCCTCTGGAGACGGTCTTGCAGGCGGGATGGCGATCTATCGGTTCGGATATTGAGCGGCGGCGTCCTAAACGGTCCCAGCGAATCTACGTCTCAGCAGGTAGAGTTTCGCTATAGCTTCCCTGGAGGCCCACTTTTCCGCCCATGTCAGACCGCGTGATCATCGACACCCGCCACCTCTCGAAGGACTACGTGATGGGGGACGTGGTCGTCCACGCGCTGCGCGACGTGACGCTCTCCATCCACGAGGGCGAGTTCGTCGCGATCATGGGGCCATCCGGCAGCGGCAAGTCCACCTTTATGAACCTGGTCGGCTGCCTCGACCGCCCCACGAAGGGCGAGTACGTGCTGAACGGAACCGAGGTCGCCACCATCAGTGACAACGACCTAGCCGGCGTGCGCAACAAATATATAGGTTTTGTCTTTCAAACATTTAATCTTCTTCCAAGAACTTCGGCGCTGAAGAACGTCGAACTGCCGCTGGTCTATGCCGGCGCGGGCGACCGCCACGAAAAGGCGATGCAAGCCATCAGAACCGTCGGTCTGGAGCCGCGGGCCCACCACAAGCCGAACGAGCTTTCCGGCGGCCAGCAGCAGCGCGTGGCGATCGCCCGCGCGATCGTGAACGATCCGGTGCTCATCCTTGGCGACGAGCCCACAGGCAACCTGGACACAAGGACCTCTGAGGAAATCATGGGGCTCTTCCAGGATTTGAACCGCCACGGCAAGACGGTCATTATCGTCACCCACGAACACGACATCGCGATGCACTGCAAGCGGATCATCTGGTTCCGGGATGGACGCATCGTGTCGGATGAGTTGGTCAAAGAGCCGATCGACGCAAGGGAGAAGATCAAGGAGCTTCCCGATCCGGACGCGGAGATCCCGGTCGCCGGGTTTCAGGTGTAGGGGCTATTTCCTGGCTTTGGCCGCGATTTCCTTGAGCACGACCTCCTCGGCTCTTTCGAGGAATAGGTCCTTGCCGTTCTCGTCGTACTCCTTCGCCACAGCCACATCGGGGCTGACACCGACGCCCTCGATGCGGAACCCGTCGGCGATCACGTCCACGATGGGAATCTCCAGATAGGCCCAATCGGAGGCGCGGGAGGGCGTGGTTCCGAGCACGTGGCCCGCCGTGGTGGAACCCACCAGCGTGCCGCGCTTGCTGCGCTTGATAATGTGGCTGAAGACCTCTTTGGCGCTGCGCGAGCCGTCGTTGATAATGACGACGAGCGGCCTGCCATAGCCGAAGAGCTGTTTATTGCCCCCGGTTTCGCCGAACTTCCATTCGATGGTGGATTCGGGCCGAAAGAACGGGTCGCCAAACCCCTCGGGGCGGCCGCCGAAACCATCTCGAATGTCCAGAATGAAGCCGTCAGTGTCCTTGAATCGGCCGTAAACCAGGTTCGAGAGAGCGTTTTTCATATCCTCGCTCGACATCGTCCATAGGTGCACATAGGCCAGCTTCTTGCCATCCCGCTCGATGATCCGGGCGCTGTTGCGTGTGGCTTCGAGAAACATCTGTCCCGCCGGCTGGGAGGCGACCTCGACCTCCTTTTCCAGTTGGGCCGAGCCACGCTTCACTACCACCTTGACCTTCTTGCCGACGCTCTCGCGGAAGGCATCCACGGGTGAGAACGGCTTGCCGTCCACGCTGACCATGCGGTCCCCTTTGCGGATGTCGGCGGTCTCGGCAGCCATGCCGTTCATGACCATGTGGACCGTGTAGCCGTCCTTGTCGCGCCGGTACCAGAGGCCAATGTTGGGCATCGACTCGGCGCTATTGCTCCGCGCAAGGCTGTCGAAGTTGTAGTAGCCCTGGCTAGAGCGGGTGAGGAAGGCGAAATGCGAGTCCTTGAAGTCGTCAATCATCTTGTTGACGGCCTCGCTGAACTCGCCCTCGTTCTTTGCGCCTTTGGCGGCCGGCGCGTATTTGGTGAAAAGGGCCTCCATTTCTGCCTTTCGGGATTGGCGCGCGTAGTAGCGGCTCCGAATGGCGGATTCGACCTGGTTCCAGGCAGCGGCGTAGTCGCGGGGCTGCTGGGCTGACGCCAGATCGATCGAAAACGGTTCGACGACGTCGTCGGGCGATCCAAGCCAGATGGGGCCTGGACAGCCCTGCGCTTCACTCTTAATCGGTGGATTCAGGATCGAAAGATCGAGGATGGGGACGCCCTGCGCCGAAAGGAGCGTTTGTCCCAGACCGACGAGTGTTGCCAACAGCAGCGAAGTCATGCCTGTTTGTACCGTAAGGCCGCGCCGGGCTGTTCCGCCTCCGTGACTTTTGGGGCTTAGGTTCGGGTATCTTTTTCGGGCGCGAGCTTCGGCTCGTGCCAGTGGGAGTTCCAGAACTCTGGGACAATGGCACCACAGGAGCAACATGAGAAAGAACATCCGCAAAGCGGCGCAATCGCCGCGCTACGTTTCGGCCGCAGGCGTCGTCGAGAAGGGCCAATACTATCCGATCGAAGAAGCGATCGCCCTCGTCAAAAAGAGCGCCACGGCCAAGTTCCCTGAGAACATCGACCTCGCGGTCCGCCTTGGCATCGACCCCCGCAAGAGCGATCAGAACGTTCGAGGAACCACCGCACTACCGCACGGCACGGGCAAGAAAGAAAAGAAAATCGCCGTGCTCGCCAAGGGCGACCACGTGAAAGAAGCGGAGGAGGCCGGGGCCGACGTGGTGGGTTCCGATGACCTCATCACGAAGATCCAGGGCGGGTTCAAAGATTTCGACATCGTGATCGCGACCGAGGAGATGGCGCCGTCCATCGGCAAGATCGGGCGAATCCTCGGCCCGCGTACCCCCAACAAGCGCAACGGCACGGTCACGAACCAGGTGGGCCAGGCGATCCGCGAGATCAAGGGCGCGACCCGCGCCGAATACCGCGCCGACAAGGCCGGCATCGTGCACATGTGCATTGGACGCGTGACGCTCGACGATGCGAAGATCCAGGAGAACCTGCACGCCGCGCTCCACGCGCTCATCAAGGCTAAGCCGCAGACGGCCAAGGGCCGCTATCTGATTTCGGTCACGTTGAGCAGCACGATGGGCCCGGGCGTGAAACTGGACCCGACAGTCGCGCACAAGTTTGCGAGCTAGGGAAGACATTAAGGCATTAAGGCATTAAGGCATTAAGGCATTAGGGCATTAAGGCGTTAAGGCGTTAAGGCGTTAGGGCGCTAGGGGTTTTGGGTGTGGTTTCCCCTCCAGACCCCCACTTATTTCAGCCCAGCGTGGCCAAGGAGGGGGCATTCTTGTCTCTTCGTTCCTCGGTCCCACCACCCCTACATCAGCTTGACGGGCAGGATGCGCAGCCTTCGATGGGGTTCCTCACCGACCGATTCAGACGCCACGCGCCGGGCTTCGGCAAGCTGGTGCTGAAGCTTGCGGATGGGCGCCGGCTGCGGCGATAGCTCGAACGGCTTGCCCGTTTGGCCCACGGTCTCGATCGCCTTCACGACCTCGTCCATCGCCACGGCCTCGAAATCCACCTGCTCCTTGCGGCTGGCGGTCAACTCCTCCAGAGCCTGAGCGATCTGCTGCGTCGTGTTCGACTTGACGATTACTGTCGGCACATTGCGGCCTGAGAGCTCGCGGAGCTTCTTGGGGCGACCCTGATAAGAGCTTCGCACCGCGAGAATGACGTCGGCGTGGTGGATGTCTCCGGTCACATAAGCTGGGAGCTTGCGCTCGCGGATCGCCCGCTCAAGGCGGGTCCTCGCCACACCAAAGGGATAGATCCGAAGGACATTCCCGCTGCCATTCCCCGCAGGCAGCGGCGACTCGTCGCGCTTCTCGCCCTGCACGTCATCGGTCTGCCGGGCTCTGCCCGAACTCGTGCGGCTGGGGGTCCGCTCGTGGTCCTCAAGGACCCTCGACAGCGCCGGGAACCGTGTATTGAAGCCCGGCTCGTTGAGCTCCAACGTGTGCTCGCGCTGGACGACTTCGACCTCGCCCGAATCCAGCCGAACGCGAATCTCGGGCCGCGGCGCGATGCCACGCAGCACCAGGTCCACGGTCTTCTGTACGTTGTGATGCACGGCGAGACGGTCAAAGTCCACGAGTTCGACGATCACATCGAAGGTCGGTGGGGCCTTGCGTTCGAGCACCGTCTTTTGGGTGCCCCTGCGCTTGGCCTCGTCATCGCTCAACGTCACCGCTTGAATGCCGCCCACCAGGTCGGCGAGCGAGGGGTTCAGCATCAGGTTTTCCAGGGTTTGGCCGTGCGCAGTCGCGACGAGTTGAACGCCCCTCTCGGCGATGGTCCGCGCCGCAAGCGCTTCCGCCTCGGTCGAGATCTCGTCGATGACGATGACCTCGGGCATGTGGTTCTCGACGGCCTCGATCATCACGGCGTGCTGCTCGCTGGGCACCCGTACCTGCATCCGGCGCGAGGACCCGATGCCCGGATGGGGCACGTCTCCGTCGCCTGCGATTTCGTTGCTGGTGTCGACGATCACAACGCGCCTGTTGACCTCATCGGCGAGCACGCGAGCGACCTCGCGGAGCTTGGTGGTCTTGCCCACGCCGGGCTTCCCGAGCAGAAGGATGGACGCCCCGGAGCGCACGATGTCGTCGATGATGTCGATCGTCCCTTCCATCGCACGGCCGACGCGGCAAGTAAGGCCGATGACCCTCCCATGACGGTTGCGAATGGCGGAAATCCGGTGAAGGGTGCGCTCGATGCCCGCGCGGTTGTCCTCGCCGAATTCGCCGATGGCGCGCGTGACCGCGTCGAGGTCGTTCTCCGTGACGATGACGTCCTCCCACCGCTCGACCCGCGAGCGGTAGCGGGCCTCAGCCACCCTGCCATAGTCGAGCACGACCTCGATCAGTGCATCGAGCTCGTTGAGGCGCTCCAAGCGCTCGCGGACGACGGCGGGCAGGACTTCAAGGAACTCCTTTAAGCCATTGGGAGGGGGGTTCATAGAAAATTGGGAAGACCGAAAATCGGGCACTCCTATTCATTCAAACGGACGGAATACGGTTTCCGCACCTGTGAATTATGCTTGGTCTTGAAGAACGATGCTTACCGATTTTGATTCGCCTTTAGACCAATACTTGATCTTCACGGTGTCGCCCGCCCGACGATCGAGGAGGAGCCTGGACAGGTCCGTGTAGTCGCGAATGCGCTGTCCGTCGAATTCCGTAACCACGTCGAGGCCCTGCATTCCCGCGCGCTCCGCCCCCGATCCGGCGCCCACCCTCTGGACCACGACGCCCGCCTTTGGCGGCTCAGAGCCGGTGGCCTGTTTGAGCTGCTCGCGGGCCGATTCGCGCTCCAGAAGGCCAGGGATACGGTAGAAGGAAACCCCCAATGTGCCGTAGCGGACGCGCCCGAACTTCAAGATGTCGGAGGCCACGCGCTTGACCCGGTTGACCGGGATGGCGAAGCCCAGCCCAACGCTGCCGCCGGTCTCGCTTGCGATAGCCGTGTTGATGCCAATCAGCTCGCCTTTGGCGTTTGCCAGTGCGCCGCCGGAGTTGCCCGGGTTGATGGCGGCATCGGTTTGGATGGCGTCGGCGAGCACGCCGGGACCGCCGGTGTCCAAGGTCCGGTTAAGGCTGCTGACGACGCCAACGCTGACGGTGTCGTCGAAGCCCAGCGGAGAGCCGACGGCCAGAACCCATTCGCCGATTTCCAGTTTGGAACTCTCGCCCATTTCGACCGCCGAAAGGCCCGTCGCATCCACCTTGAGCACCGCAAGATCGGACCGTGGGTCGGTGCCGACGACCGTGGCCTGCATGTTTCGTCCGTCCGGCAGCCGAACCTGGACCCGGTCAGCATTCGCCACGACGTGGTTGTTGGTGATGATCGTTCCGTTCGCCGCGATGATGACGCCGGAACCTGAGCCGGTCTGCGCGATGCGCGTTTCCTCAGAGAAGAAGGTGCGATAGCGCTCCAAGCGGTCCACGGACACCACCGAAGCGACCAGTTTCTTGGCGGCCGCCCGGAAGTCCGCGGGAGTCTGGACGTTCTCGAGCGAGACCTTGGAGATGGGGGCCGACTCCTGAAACAGAGCGTCTGGCTGAACCGATCGCTGAGCCAGGTAGCGGTCGATGCGCAGAGCTGCGAAAGCTCCTCCGAAGACGGCAAGTCCGATGAAAAAATAGGTCGTGGCTTTGCTCATGGCTCTCAATCCTATGACGTTTGTTTACGTTCACGGAGATTCGGCAGTTCCTGGGTCCCGATGGCCTAACAAGTACAATTCGAGACGTGTCATCCCCGTTCCAAGCCCTGGCCGGCCTCGACCATGCCGCGATCGAATCGCAGCTTGGGGACCTGCCGCAGGCCCGCATGCGCGCGGCGCAGATTGCCGACTGGATCTACCGAAAAGGCGCAGTGAGCTTCGACGAGATGACCAATCTGCCGGCAGCCTTACGCGAGGGCTTGAAAGAGCGTTTCGTGGTCTGGCCGCTTCAGGTTGCCCGCAGAGCGACCTCCACCGATGGCGTGATCAAGCTCCTGGTGCACAGGGGCGACGGCCAGGTCTATGAGTGTGTACTGCTGCCCTATGAGAAGCGCGTGTCGTGCTGCCTCAGCTCTCAGGTGGGCTGCCCTATGGGCTGCACCTTCTGCGCCACGGGGCTCGGCGGCTTCGACCGAAACCTGTCGGCGGGCGAAATCGTAGGGCAGTACCTGATGCTCCAGCGCGAAATCGGCCCGGAACGCCGCATCTCGCACGTGGTGTTCATGGGTATGGGAGAACCACTATTGAACCTCACGAACGTGCTGGAGGCCATCCGCCTGCTTCATGACGAAGTGGGCCTGAGCCACCGGCATATCACGGTCTCGACGGTGGGCATCGTGCCCAAGATCGACGAGTTAACCAAGCTCGGGCTTCCCATCCATCTAGCTCTTTCGCTTCACTCGCCGCTGGACGCGGTACGCGACCGGCTCATGCCCGTCAACAAGCGTTGGCCCGTCGCGGAAGTGATGGCCGCCATGCGAAGGCACCAAAGGGCCACGGGTAGGAAGATCACGATCGAGTATCTGCTGATTTCAGGGGTGACCGACACCGAAGACCAAGCGGCGGCGCTGGCGGGCTTGGTTCGAGGCGTTCCCAGCGTCGTCAACCTCATTCCCTTCAACTTCGTAGACACGACGCACGGCTATTCGAGGCCCTCGAAGGAGCGCGTGAGGGCGTTTCGTTCGGCGCTTGAGTCGCGGGGGGTCAACGTGACCCAGCGCGTGGAGCGGGGCCATGACATCGCCGCCGCCTGCGGCCAACTCGCGGGGGAGCACACGGGCAAGTTTGCCAGGAGGGCCACACGATCCGAACTGCTTGTCCTTTCCTGATCGTGTGCTTGCTGATTGCCGGGTGCGGCGACGCGCCAAAGGCTTCAAGAGGCGCGCCAAAGCCGGACGCCAAGTTGAAGCCCATGCTGGAGCAGGCCGTTCGGACCTCTGCCGCCGAGGGCACCCGTTACAGCTCGGGAAAGAACAGACGGCCCCTTTGGACCGTCAGGTGGAACCGCGCCGACCTCAACGCCAGCGAGGAAGGTGAGTTCTATGGGACCGCTTACGACGTGTCCGGCACCTTTTTCAAGGGAGCTCAAGCTGCGAGCACCTTCCGCGCAAAGCGTGCCGTGATCGCCCAAAAGGGGAACACGCTGGAGCTTCTAGGCGGCGTGTCCGTCCAATCCGAAAGACCCCCATCCAAGCTCGAATGCGACTCGGTGATCTGGGACCCTGAACGCGAGGTAGGCGAGGCGCGGGGTAACGTTCGGTTCACAGCGGACGACGTGGTGATCGGCCCGTTCGATGCCTTTCGGTTCTCGCCGGAATTGAACGCAGCCGGAACGCCCGGCATCTTTGGCAAACGCTATGGAAAGTAGGTGTGCTTTGAGTTGGTACGCGGCAGCAGGGTTGTTGCTGCTGTGCGGCGTTGCGCTCGCGCAGATTCAAGGCCGCGGCAAGGTCAACCTTCAAGACACCTCAGGCAATTCGAAGATTCAGAACGGCTCAGAGTTCGTCTTCGAGCGGCTCGACGACGGCAGAATATCGTTCGAGGGATCCGGAAGCCCCATCTACGGCGCCTTCAAGAAGCAAGGCCTGACCCTTGAGACGGGCAGGATCGACGGCATCGCGACGACGGCTCAAAGGACGTTTTCCTTGGCCTCCGCGACCCTGACGGGCAAGGTCCGCGCCGTCCTTGTGAGGCCGTCGGCAGCCAAGACGTCGAACTCGGTCCAGACGATCGAGCTGAACTGTCCGAAGGCCGATTACCTGGCCGCCGAAGAGCGATGGACTCTCACTGGCCCTGTCGCGGTCCATCGGGAGGATCAACCCGCGCGCGAGGACCTTGAGCTGAGCGGGTCGAGCGCCACCGTGGTGCTGTACGGCGAAAAGGACGCCGCCAGAGGCAGCGCAGGCTTGCGTTCGGTGACGATGAGGAAGGCCACGCTGAAGATGAAAACGAACCGCCGGCAGGCCAAAGAGAAAGCGCCCGGCGAATTTGAGTTCGTCGAGTTCCATTTCAATGGCACGGCCGACAGCTTGGTGTTTGACGATCAAGCCAGGACCATCACCTTTCGCGGAAACGTGCACTTCTGGGGAGACGATCCGCTGCTTGTCGGAGACATGACCGGCGATTCGGCGGTCGTAACGCTCGATGCGAAGGGGCAGCCCAAGAGGATTTCGATGTCAGGGGAGCCTGGGGTGACCAAGGTCAACCAAAAGCCGCCACCTAGTCACGAAGGGATCACCCGCAATGGCGCAATGGCGCAAATGACCGCAAAGAGGCCATCTCTCCCCTCTTCCCCTTATCGCTTCATCCCTTCATCCCTTCACTCGCAACTCCTCTGTCCTTCGGTCCCTTCGTCCCTCCGCCCCACTGACACCCAGGTGTCCGCATGACGATCACGACCCACGATCTTGTCAAGGTGTATCGGGGACGAAAGGTCGTCGACAAGGTCAGCATCCGGATCAGCGAAGGCGAGATCGTTGGCTTGCTGGGGCCGAATGGCGCGGGAAAGACGACGACGTTCTACATGGTCACCGGGATCGTCAGGCCCAATGGCGGCGAGGTGCAGCTTGACGGGGCCCCGATCACACGCTGGCCGATGTACAAGAGGGCCCAAGCAGGCATCGGCTATCTGCCCCAGGAAGCCAGCGTCTTTCGAAAGCTCTCGGTGGCGGACAACATCCGGCTGGTGATGGAGGTCAACCGCGCGCCCAAAGACGCCATCGCCAAGCGCATCGCCGAGCTTGCGGAGGAGTTTCACATTGGGCACATCCTGGACGCCAAAGCCGGAGTGCTCTCCGGGGGTGAGCGCCGGCGTGTGGAGATCGCGCGTTCGCTCGCCACGGAGCCGAAGTTCATCCTCCTCGATGAGCCGTTCACCGGCATCGACCCAGTCACCATCGAGGAGATTCAGAAGATCATTTCAAGGCTCAAGGCGCGAGGCATCGGCATCTTGATCACCGACCACAACGTTTCTGCGACGCTCAGCATCACTGACCGGAACTACATCTTGATCGGGGGGAAAATCTTCGCCGAGGGCACGGCCGCCGAGATCGGCTCCAACGAAGCGGTCCGCAAGCACTATCTCGGCGCCCAATTTGCCGGCGAGGGCGATGTGGACCCTGCCGGAAGCAACGGCAGGGCCAAGTCCGCGCCCGAGAGCGAGGAAGCTCACGATTGAAGCGGCTCGACCGGCTGATCATCAGTGAGCTGGTGGGGCCTTGGGCCTTCGGCGTGGCGATCTTCTCAGCGCTGATCTTCGCTTCGGTCCTGCTGGTACGCGTGACGGAGTGGGTGGTTCGGGGCATCAACCCAAACACGGTCATGGAGGTGGCATTCTTGTTGATGCCGGGCATCGTGGTGAAGACCTTCGCCATGGCGATGCTCCTGGCTACCCTGCTCGCCTTCGGGAGGCTTAGCAATGACAGCGAAGTGGTGGCTCTTAAGGCTGCCGGCACCAGCCTCTTTCGCATCATGAGGCCGGTGCTGGCCTTTGGGCTGGCGGTGGCGTTCCTTTCGTTTGCGCTCAATGAGGCGATCGTTCCAGGGGCGGCTGCCCGCGCCACGGCGCTCACAACCGAGATCAAGAAGCAGATCGATAAAGGCAAGGGTGCAAAGCCGGTCTTCTACACGATCCAGGGCAAGAACGGCGCGGTCGCACAACTCATGGCGCTCGACTTCAGTCTGGTGGACCAAACCCTGCGACACGTTACGCTCTCGACGTTTGATTCCGAGAAGCGCCACAGCACCATCCTGCTCGCCGACGAACTGCGCTACTTCGGGCCGAGAGATTGGCGGATCATCGGAGACGCGCGGCTGCTCAAGGCCGACGGGAAGTGGGTATTAGGGCTCAAAGACGCCTGGCCGAGAGAGGTCGCGCAGCCGGACATTACGCCCCAGAACTTGCTGGCCGGGTTCGCGGACGATCTCGACGTGTTCAGCATCGGGCAGATGGTGGAGCAGATCCGCAAGCTCAAGTCGGACCCCAACCCCGACAACAAGCAGATCGCCAACCTGCAGTTCGGGCTGTACAACAAGGTGGCTCTACCTCTGGGGGTGGTGGTGTTCGCGCTGCTTGGGGCGCCGCTCGGGATTCGGAACGCGCGGGCGGGCATGGCTGTTGGGTTCGCGCTTTCGGTGGCGCTCAGCTTCCTCTATCTGATGCTGGCGAACTTCATGGCAGTCTATGCCAAGGGCGGCGCGATCCCACCTTGGCTGGCGAGCTTCTTACCGATCCTGATCGGGGCCGCTGCGGCGGGGTACGCGATTTACAGGAAGAACCAATAGGGCGCCTTTAGCGTTCGGCTGTGTCGCCCCCTCTTCTCCTCATCCCATCACCCCGCCCCTGCCGCCGCCTCCACAAGTAGCATCGGCCCTGCAATTTCGAGCAGACTAACACTTGAGGGCGCACAATCGTCTTAACCGTAGGGTGGCCAAGGTTGGCCTGACATCCGCTAGCGACAAATGGACTTTCTGAGCTTTGCGTTCCTTGCACTGTTCTGCCTTTTGGGCGGCATTATCGCCGTCTATGCGGACAGGCTTGGGCGCGTGCTCGGCAAGCAGCGACGATCGCTTCTGGGCCTTCGGCCTCGAAAAACGGCCGAAGTCATCGTCTTCTTGGGAGGCGTGCTCGTCCCGATGCTCACGATCATGCTCGTGCTCGTGGCGAGCAGCGACGTGCGCGAGTGGCTCCTGAGGGGCCGGGAGGCTATCGCCGAGGCCAAGAGGCTGACGATCGATCGCGACGCAAAGGTCAAGGAGAACACCATCCTCGACCAAAGGAACAAGGACCTGAACGTCCGCGTCACGGGTCTCAACGAGCAGCTCGAGAAGCTAAACCGACAAGTAGATGAGGCCGTGCTGGCCTCCAAAAAGGCGCAGAGCGACGCGGTAGCGGCAAGGGCACAGGCCGCAGCGCTGACGCGGAACCTGAGAAAGGTAAGCATCCAACTTGCGGCCCAGCAGACGGAGCTCACGGCGACGACCTCCAAGCTTGAAAAGGCCCGAAAGGAGTACGGATCCCTAAACGGCAGCTATCGAGAGCTTGACAGCCAGTTCAGAGAGCTCGGCGAGGACTTCAACAGAAAGCTGGAGGAGAACTCCAAGCTCCAAAGGACCAACGAGAGCCTTCAGCAGCAAGGAGACGAGCTCATTCGAACGATCGACGGCCTAACCCAGGATAAGGGTCGTTTGCAGGGCGAGGTCAGCGAAATCCAGGGCCGACTGAACGAATCTCAAGAACGCCTGAAGAAGGCTCAAGAGGACCTAGAGCGAACCAACAGCGAACTGATGACGGCCCAGAACGATGCCCTGCGGCTCGGAGGGCTCGCGGCGAGCGCGCGAACCGGCAAGCCCATGTTCCTTCGGGGGGACGAGATCGCGCGCCTCAGCGTGGACGCGAACTTGACCCCGCAAGAGGCTCGGCAAGAGGTTTCCCGTCTGATGCGTGCCGCCAGGATGGAAGCTGAGGAACGCGGGGCCAAGCCGCTAGCGGGGTTGCCATCGGCGGGCCTGACGCAGCGCACGATCCAGGGAAGGACCGTTTCGGCCGAAGAGCAGCTGGACGCATTGATCCGCAGCCTTACCGGCCGGCCTGATCCCGTTGTGCTCATCTCGCGGTCGTTCCTCAACTCCTTTGGCGGCGAGCCCGTCCAGCTCGATATCGCCATCTATCGCAATCCGCTCGCGGTTCGCGCCGGAGACATTGTCGCCGAAAGGCGCGTCGACGGCACCAAGGACCTGGCTGCGATCCACACTCAGGTGACCTCCTTTATCGCTGAGGACGTGCACAATGCGGCTCAGCGGGCCAACTTCATCCCCGCCAACGGCCGGGCGGACAGCTACGGGTCCGTCTCGATGGCGGAGGCGCTGAATCTGGTAGAGAGAATCAAGGAGGCAGGCCGTTCGATCCGGCTTCAGGCGATTGCCAGACAGGACCTGCGCGTGGGGGACCCGCTGCTGCTGGAGTTTAGGCTGAAATGAGGGCGATGCGATGAACAGAAAGACTATCCTCGCCATCGACCCGGGAAGCTCCAAGTGCGGGGTGGCGCTGGTGCGGCGGGAACAGGAAGGCGCTCTGACGCTGGTCTGGCGGACCATCTGCCCACCGGCGGACCTGGCCGAAAAGCTCTCCGAGGCCCGCGGCATCGAATCCTATTCAACGGTTGTCGTCGGTTCGGGAACCCATTCCAGGCAGATCGTCGAGGCGATCCGGATGCAGCT
The DNA here is from genome assembly GCA_016223145.1 of Armatimonadota bacterium. Taxonomy (NCBI): domain Bacteria; kingdom Bacillati; phylum Armatimonadota; species Armatimonadota bacterium. The sequence continues at coordinate 424,581 of JACRPN010000005.1, forward strand.
TCCCAGCATCGGCGTCTTGTTGGTGGACGAGCGAGACACCAGTCTCCAGGCGCGAGAGCGCTATTGGGAGCACAACCCGCGCAAGGGCTGGAAGAGGCTCTTGCCCGCGACGCTGTTCCCGCCCACGGAACCGATCGACGACTTCGCGGCGTTGGTCCTTGCGGAAAGGGTGCTGGACCCGCAGTGAACGAGGTGCGAAGGGCGATGGGCGATGCGCGATATGCAATGAGACCCGGAAAACCGGAAGCACCTGGCCACCTGATCACCTGACCACCTGACCACCTGACCACCCAATGCCCAATGCCCAATGCCTAATGCCTAATGCCTAATGCCCATGCCTGACCTCGAACCCACCCCAAAGAAGAAGCGCAAGATCGGGCGCAAGGTGCTGCTCGGGCTCCTGGTGATTGCAGGAATCGCGGCGTGCTTCCCAGGGGTTCGCCAGACGGTGCAAGGGGTGTACGACCTCTACCAAAAGGGTGTCTTCACGCACGCCGAAAAGAAGGACTATTCCGGCACCAACACCCAAAACCTCTTGGCGTTGCATACGGCGCTGATGCTGGTTCACGATAGCGACGGGCAGTTCCCGGAAGGCAAGACCTGGATGGACGACGTGAGGCCGCGGCTCAAGACGTACATCACCGGCGAATCCGGCTTCAAAAAGCTGATCCGGCCGGACCTGTTGCCTGAGAAGGAAGGCGTCTTTGGCTACGCGCTAAATGATTCCTGTGCAGGCAAGTACAAGGACGACATCAAGGACCCGGACAACACGCCGCTGGTGTTCGTTAGCTCCGACACCTCGAAGAACGCGCACGGCGACCCCAAGAAGCTGCTGCCGAACCCTCAGATGGAGGGCGGGAATCTGGGGATAAGTGTGAGTGGGAAGATCCTAAAGCTCTGAAGGGCGCCGCACCGCGTTTTGGTACAATAGCGCATCCGTCAGCACCCCGCCGGAAACACGTTTCAACGTCGAGACGAGGCCCCAATATGTCCACCACCCAAGCCAACAAAACCCTGAACAAGCTCGATTTCCTTAAGCTCATGATGCTCAGCCGCGAAGGCGACCGCCGCGAGGGCATCCTGCTCCGGCAATCGAAAGGCTGGTTTCAGATTGGCGCGCTGGGCCACGAGGCCATCGCTGCGGTCAATTGGGTGCTGCGCGAGGACGACTGGATCTTCCCTTATTACCGAAGCCGCGCGCTGATGCTGGCTCGGGGCCTGAGCAGCTACGACCTGGCGCTCGCCTACCTGGCCAAGCGCGATTCGGCTTCGGCGGGCCGCATGATGCCCGGGCACTATCATTCCGCCGAGCACAACGTCTTCAGCGTGCCCACTCCGACCGCCGGCAATATGCTCCCCGCCGTCGGCTGCGCCTGGGGCATGAAGCTTGAAAAGAAAGACTCGCTGGTCGTCGCAAGCGTGGGCGATGCGGCCTCCCGTCAGGGGTGCTTCTACGAGGCGCTGACATTCGCGATCCAGGAGAGCCTGCCCGTGATCTTCATGGTCGAGGACAACAAGTACGGCATCTCGACCCCGACGAACCGGATGCTTCCATTCAACCTGGGGGTCTTTTCCAAGGATGTTTTTGTACACGTGGACGCCCACCATCCCGACAACGTGCTCGCTGCCGCCACCGTCGCGGCCAACAAGGCGCGCAGCGGGGGAGGGCCGACGCTCTTGTGGTGCGAGGTCGAGCGCCTGGGCAGTCACACCTCCAGCGACGACCACCGCGTTTACCGGTCGCCCTCGGACATTGACGAGATGCAAAAGCGCGACCCGATCACGCTGCTGCGAAACGAACTGATTGCTGCAGGAGAACTGACCGAAGAGGAGTTCAACGCCTGGCACGAGGAGATCGTCAAGCAGGTCGATGAAGAGTACATCCGCGCTGAGAAGGCCGCTGACCCCGACCCCGCTGCGGTGTTGGAGCACTCGTTTGGGCAGGTCCCAGCCGCCGAGGCGCCTCCGATCCAGACTTCCGACAAGACCAACATGGTCGCCACGATCAACACGACCCTTCGCAAGGCGCTTGAGTCCGACCCGAAGGTCGTGATGTTTGGCGAGGACATCGAGGACCCGAAGGGCGGCGTCTTCGCGCTCACGAAAGGGCTCTCGGAGTCTTTTCCCAACCAAGTCTTCAACTCGCCGCTCGCTGAAGACACGATCCTAGGGGTCGCCGTGGGCATGGCGGTTTATGGAATGAAGCCGGTCTTCGAGCTTCAGTTCATCGACTTCATCTCTCCCGGCTGGAACCAGGTTGTGACGAACATGTCGACCCTGCGCTGGCGGACGAACGGGCAGCTCAAGTGCCCGCTGGTGATCTACGCTCCCAGCGGCGCGTACTTGCCCGGCGGCGGAATCTGGCACTCGATGTCCGGCGAGGGCTATCTCACGCACACCACAGGCCTCAGGGTAGCGATGCCCAGCACGCCTGAGGACGCTGCAGGGCTTTTCTGGACCGCGATCCAGGGCGACGACCCCACCTTCATCCTGGTGCCCAAGCACATCTTCCGCAAGGGCATGCCGGTCGAGAAGGTCGAGCCGGTGCCGTTTGGCAAGGCGCGGATTCGGCGCGAGGGCTCGGACGTGACGCTCGTCACGTGGGGCAACGGTACCGAACTCGCCGAGGAAGCCGCGGCCAAGCTGGAGGGCGAGGCGAGCGTCGAAATCGTGGACCTGCGGAGCCTTGTGCCTTGCGACTACGAAACGATCAACCGCTCATTGGAAAAGACCGGCCGGCTGGTGGTGCTCTACGAGGACAACCGCACGGGCGGCTTTGGGCAATCGGTGGTGTCGGAGCTCGTCTCCAACCCCGAGAGCTGGAACACCTTCCTCTCTCCACCGCAAGTGGTAGCGCGGCAAGATGTTCCGATTGGCTTCAACCCGGTGCACGAGTACGCGGCGTTGCCGAGCCTGGAGGACGTGCTGAAAGCGGTTCGGGTGGTGATGGAGTAGGGCGAGAAGCGAGAGGCGAGAAGCGAGAGGCGAGAAGCGAGAAGCGAGAAGCGAGAGGCGAGAGGCGAGAGGCGAGAGGCGAGAAGCGAGAGGCGAGGGGCGAGGGGCGAGGGGCGAAGATGCGGGAGGCGGCAGGTTTTGAAGACCTGGAAGTCTGGAATTCAGCGATGGAATTCGCAGAGCTTGTCTATCGGGTATCTGCCGAGTTTCCGCGTGAAGAGCAATACGCCCTGGTCAGCCAACTGCGTCGTGCAGCCGTCTCGATCCCATCCAATATAGCTGAGGGATGGGGGCGTGGACCGGGCGCTGCGAACCTCAACCACGCCCGGATCGCTCGGGGATCGTGTTATGAGGTTCGAACTCAGTTGCTTCTTGCTGATAGGCTGGGACTAGCCTCCAGCCGCTCCGTCGGCGAAGCGATCGATCGGTTGGGATCGCTGCAGCGGCTCCTCGGCGCGTATGTGCGAGGGATGGAGGCCAAACACGTGAGGGAGACACCTGCGAACTATGGCGCGGATGACGCAGACTGATCGAGCCCTTTCGCCTCTCGCCATTCGCCTCTCGCCCAGGTACAATCTAACCCCTCTATGTCTACTGAAAACGGCTCGATGAACGTGCGAAAGACCTGGCGCGAGAAGGTCGGGCTGGCGGAGATGCTCAAAGGCGGCGTCATCATGGACGTCACCAACGTCGAGCAGGCGAAGATCGCCGAAGACGCCGGCGCGGTCTCGGTCATGGCGCTGGAGCGCGTGCCCGCGGACATCCGCGTGCAGGGTGGCGTGGCGCGCATGTCCGACCCCGAAATGATCCTCGCCATCAAGGAAGCCGTGTCCATCCCGGTCATGGCCAAGTGCCGCATCGGCCACTTTGCCGAGGCGCAGATTCTCGAGGCCCTGGAGATCGACTTCATCGACGAGAGTGAGGTGCTGACACCGGCCGACGTTTCGAACCACGTGGACAAGCACGGGTTCACCGTGCCGTTCGTATGCGGTGCGCGGAACCTGGGCGAGGCTTTGCGGCGCTGCGGCGAGGGAGCGGCGATGATCCGCACGAAGGGCGAAGCCGGCACGGGCGACGTGGTCGAGGCCGTGCGGCACATGCGCACGATCATGGCGGACATGGCCCGTGTGCAGGCCACCCGCGAGGATGAGCTCTACGTCGTCGCCAAGGAACTTCAGGCGCCGCTGGACATGGTGCAGCACGTCCACAAGACCGGCAAGCTGCCGGTGCCCAACTTCAGCGCGGGCGGCATCGCGACGCCGGCCGACGCGAGCCTGATGATGCAGCTTGGCGCGGAGAGCGTGTTCGTGGGCAGCGGCATCTTCAAGGCGGGCGCTTCGCTCTCGCCAGAGGAGCGGATCAAGGCGCAGTCGCGGCGCGCCAAGGCGATCGTGGAGGCGGTGCTCTTCTACGACCAGCCCAAAAAGCTGGCCGAGATCAGCAAGAACCTGGGCGAGCCTATGGTCGGCATCAACGTCAGCTCTCTTGAAGACAAAGAGCTGATGGCGGTCAGGGGTTGGTAGGCCACTCTACGGGTAGCTCATCGCGACATCGTCCGCGTTCGGCTTCGCGACAGACCGACGATCCCCACCGTCGTCCTTCCCGTTCGGTCCCACGCTCCACACCTTGAAGCTGTTCTTGGAGGCCCGGAATCGAAGGGGTCCGTCTGAGAATGGATCGTTCAACTCGGCTGGAAGCGTCTTGGGCCAGAAACCAGTCTTGCGCTTCTCGCCGATAGCAAACACGAGAGCTCTATCGACTCGCGTGCTCGCCCGGGCTCTCCCTTTCGAAGTTGCGCAGACCTCCGACAACGGCAAGCACACTCTGGGCAGAAGGTAGCTCGCCTCCTGGTGAGCTTCGAATATCGTGGTTTCGCGCCTCAAGATATCTTCTGCCGCCTGGAAGTCGTCAGGATGCTCTGCGATGAGCGGAAGCACTTTGCGCCAGAACTGAAGCAGCCGAACCTCGGCAGCGTCTCGCATCGCCTTTGAGAGGGGAATTGTCGGGGTCTCAGGTGGGTCTTCACCAGATGAAAGGGCGCGGATCTCATCGAGGCTCTTTGCCGTTCTGGCGATCATGATTCCGCCGGATGCTTCACCTCGGAGAGCGCGGAGCAGGTCGGGCTCCTTGGGGCAACGTGCAAGCACGTCGGCGGCCATTTTGAGCGCTGGTACGCTCTCGGGCTTCTCTTTGGCGATCTGAACCGCCGCCTCTTGGACGAAACCCTGCGCGGTGATCTGCACCAGGTAGCCGATTAGCAACCCTTCCTGGCCGATGTGCGCGCTGACGCGGAACGCGGTTTCAAGATCGGATTTTGCGCCTGTGAGATCGCCGCCTCGGGAGCGGATCAGAGCCCGGGCGCAAAGGAGGCGGACCACCCTCTTGAGTGGTGCCATTTCTGGAATCAGGACGTGTGCTCCAAGCTCCCAATTGCGCCTGTAATCCACTTTAGGCTTGCGCGAGGCGGCCTCCACTTCGGCGAGGAAAGGCTCCAACTTGGCGAGCACGGCTCGAAAGCTCTCTTGCTGGACTTGAGTGGCGGATCTGGAGAAGATCAGCTCGTCCAGAGGTTCATCGAGCATGAGGACCGATCGCGCCTCTTTCATCACCTCAGGCGACTTCAGATAGGTGATCGCCGCGTTCTCGGCGTCGGGAGTCTTGCCGTCCGGCAGGGCGTCGGTCGGCTCTACCGGAATGCCCTCTTTCCTCGCCGCATCCCGTTCGGCGTCCAGCATGGCGGCGGTCTGGGCGATGTCGTCCCCGGAGCCGCAACCCCACAGCAACGCGGCGGGGATCGCCCAAAGCGCATGACGGCCGATTAGAGTGCCTTTCAACTGGGTTCTCCAGCACCAAGTACGTCTGCCCGCCTCGCGAGGTTGTGTTTTGGGCGAACTCTATTGGACCCGCGGTCTCTCGGCATTACGCGCAAAGGTCAAAACCAATCTGGACCGATTGGGCGGACCCGGCGGTCGGAGGCTGGGAAGTAGGCCACGGTGTCTCGCCCGTAGTCATCCCCAAATCGCCGACTCCTCTCATATTCAGCACCCGTCAGACCGCCGTCATCCTTCAAGTCCTGGCCAACGCTGTACACCCGGAAGGTGTCGCCCTTCACCACGTACTTGAGAGGATCGGCGTTGAAAGGGTCGACGGCGTGGACTCCAGCCTCGGCGAGCGACTTTGGCAGGCGCTTGTGCTTTGCGCGATAGGCAAGTACACCCAACTCTGCCTCTACGACGCGCCTCCGAGCTTCCTCATTCACGAACGCGCGTCCAGCCTGAGCAAAGACTGGGAAGAGGATGGACGAGAGCAAGTTGGAGGGCCTGTGAGAGCGTGAGAACTCGTACTCGATGGCCAAACGGTCCATTCGGTCGCCGACAGCGATGGGGTTGAACCCGCTATGCTTGGCCTCTTCGAAGATGAGGCACCAGAAGTCCAGCGTGCGGGAGGCATAGGCCCGGCAGACCATTTCCCGGTCAAGTGTGGGCGGCAGAAGCCATCCACTCTCAGAGGAGTAACCAAACGCATCTTCGTTTTCGGCGCGAAGCTGCTGGAAGAAAGACACCCAGTGCCGAGCTGTGTAGTAGCCATAGAAGGCCTCACCCTTGAAGCACTTCTCCACATCTGCCTTGGCGGGCAGATGTTTCATGCTTTCGGCGAGTTGTGCCAACGCCGAAGGGTCATCCGCCCAGACGGTGGCCGCTTCGCTTCGGAAGGCCATGGCGATCGAATCGATGGAGATGGACACCAGTGCGCCAATGAGAATCGGCTCCTCACCGACATGGGCGGCCACGCGCGAGACCGTGTCGAAATCCTCGATCGCTTCTCGCGTGTGGCCCCGGCGGGCATGGAACAGTCCGCGTGCGCCCACAAGCTTCGCCATCGCTTTCATGTCGGCGAACTCAGGAAAGAGCAGATTCGGCCCCTTGCTGAAGTCGCGCTCAAAGTCGCAATGCGGACGCTTGGAACCCTCCTCAAGGAGTTTGATCGCGGGGTCAAACTTCTTGAACGAGGCGGCAAGCTCAGCGTGATGCGTCTCCAAAGGGTCGGCCACCCAGTCCATGACTTCAGATGGCATCTGGTATCGCACTCTCTCGAAATTGGGGATTTCGGCTTGAATGGCCGCGATCGCCTGACGGTAGAGCGGCGCAGCGTTGTCCTTGTCCGCAATCGGCGGGTGCGGGCGCATGTCTTGCGGCGTCAGCGGGATGCCAAGTTCCCTGGCTCTTTGCTCGTTCTCGGCAAGCTCCGAGGCAGCATCGGCAAAGTCTTGCCGCACCCAGAGCCACCCGCCGCCGGCGGCCAAGAGGGCCAACGCGAAGGCCCATTTGAACAGCTTGAAGCCGAATCGGCCCAGTCGGCGCAAAAAACTGACGCGACGCATACTTGCGTGACGGGATGGACCTCGCCACATGTTCTGATCTTACACCGAAATCGGCAAGTTCTTTCCCAATAATCGCACGAGATTCCTGGCGAAAGTACCGTGCCCTGGCGCTAACGCCTGCGGAACAACTCCAGCATGAAGAGGCTGGCTCTGGCGGTAGTGTGTCTCGCGGCGTATGCCGTTGCGGACTATCAGATCATCGACAACGCACGCGGCATCGGCCGCGTCATGGTTTCGGGCGGCTATGCGGACTTTCAGACGGGTGTGGCACACCTTTCCGACGGGTTCAACACCATCGCTCAGGGCAGGTTTGGCCTGGACATGGTGCAGGCTGGCGGCCGCGCAAACTATCACTACACCGTTCGTTGCGAGGAGCTTACGTTCCTGAACATCGCGGGTTCCAGGGCCATGTTCATGGGCCCGGCAATGCTCGCAGCCAAGGACAGCTCGGGACCTGTGGCGGTTCCGGGAACGATTATCGTGACACTCGACGACGGGCACATGTCCCAGGTTGCAGATCACATGAAAATGGAGTTTCGCGCGGCATCCAACGGCAAGCTGTGGAAGGTCGAGGGGTCGCTGGCGCGGGGCTCGATTGTCGTGTCTCCTGCTACGATCAATCCCTAATCCAAGCACAGAAAGTTTTGCTTGCGGGGTCTTGCGTCGGGGGGCGCAAGGCCCCGATTTCCGTTTGAGAGCGGTGGACGATTGCGGATTGCGGACTGAGATACGAGATCGGCCATCTTAAGATCGGCAACCTGAGCAATGTGACTCGGGATTTCAAATTCGGTAGGGCGGGCCGAAGCCCGCTCTCCCTGAAAAGGCGGGGTAAACCCCGCCCTCGCTCGCGCAATCCACAGGACCCAACACCCAAATGCCCTAATGCCCTAATGCCCTAATGCCTCAATGCCCCAGGTACGCCTTGAACATCTCCAGCAGCCCAGGTGCGGACCTCATGCTCTCCGTGCGGGCCTTCTTGATCTTGGCCAGCATCTGAGCTTCGGTGTCGTGGAACGGATCAATCGCGTCCGCTTTGCCCGCCAGACTGTAGAGGCCCCACTGCCCCATGGGCCCGTTCACGGCCATCGTCTTATAGGTCCACATGCACCAGGACCAACCGGCCCTGTCCCACTGCTCGATCAGCCCCTTTGTGGCTTCAGGCGTGCCGTGAGGCTCCACGTTGAACTCCCCGGCATAAACGGGGGCGTTGCGATAGCCCTGGAGCTTAACGAGCTCTGGCATCCGCTTGGATAGGGACTCCGCGTGCTCGGCGCTTGACTTGGCATCGAAATGATAGAAGTGGAGCGAGAACCCCACATTCGACCAGTTTGCGAGGTTGGGGTGGGGCGTCGTCTCGAAACCCTTGTAGCCGTCATCCACCAGCACCACCTTCTTCGGCGCGACCTTCCGGACCGCGCGGATCACCCGGTCATAGACGAGGTGCAGCATGGCGGGGTTGGGCGCGCCCATCGGTTCGTTCATCAGGTCGTAGATGGCGACCGCCGGCTCGTCGGCAAAGGCCTTGCCGATGGCGGTCCAGGCCTTCTCCATCTTCGCGATGTTCCCGACGTCGAACCACAGGCGGTTGCGGCCCTGCTTGCCGGTGTGGTGCTCGTTGCTTTGGCCGCCCGGCGCGCCGTGCATGTCGAGGACCGTGTAGAGTCCGTGCTTCTTGGCGGAAGCCACCGCGTTCTTCAGCAATTGCAGGCCGCCCTTCTCCTCTAGGAGTTCCACCAGAAACGGCAGCCGGACGTGGTTAAAGCCTGCCGACCTGATGCGCGCGAAGTCGGCGTCCGTGATCCAGTTCGCTCGGTAGGCGTCGCGAACGCGGAGCATCGCGGCCCTACCCAGGCGCTTCTCCACCGTCGACCAGAGGCTTGCGTGATCGACGACTTCCTCCTTTCCACCGGGTGTCGCCGCGTTGACGAACGGGGTCATCCAAATCTCTTCGACCAGCCAGCCGCCGAGATTCACACCTTTGAGCGCCACCGTTTTCCCGCTGGAGGTGGCCAGCGACTTGTCTTTGCAGTGCAGGGCTTCGAGCGGGGCGCCTTGCGCTCCCACGGTCACGGCGAGGAAGGGCAGCATGGCCTGAAACAAGGAGAACCTCCCAGCGACTTTCCCTAATTGCAGAAATTCGCCTTGCATAATTCTGCATCCTGATGTAAGGTTATATCAAGAGTGATGCAACGTTGCATCATCCGACCTTTGGACTGAAATGGACCGACGAACCTTGGGGCCGAACCTCAATAGTCTGGCGCTAGCGCGCCTGCGCGTCAGCCTCAGCGTCTGCAGAAGGCCAAAGGAAGCGACTTTGAGCGATCATCCAGGAACCGTCTGCCCCACGGCTTCCTGCCCTCGAAATGGACCCCGGGGGACGCGATGAGCGGTGGACCGAGACCCAATGGGGCAACCCTGAAGGCCGTTGCCGAGGCGGCCGGGGTCTCGGTATCTGCCGTCTGCAAGGTCCTGAACGGCAAGGGCGACTCCGTGAGGGTGAGCGAACCGACCGCCGCAAACATCCGAGAAGCCGCCCGTCGGCTGAAATACAGCCCAAACGCGCTCGCAAGGTCCTTGCGGATATCGAAGACCCAGACGGTTGGGCTCATCTTCGAAAACTTCGGGCAGATCTCGGCGGGGCCGCTCTACTATGTAGAGCTCCTCGACGGCATTGCCAGCGAGCTTTTTGCCCGAAGGTATCGGTTGACGATACTGCCGGAGGTCCCGATCGATCTGGCAGCCCAGACGCTCGGCGATGGGCGGCTCGATGGCGTGATCTGGTGCAAAATGCCCCAGGATCTTGAGCTCCATCAGGAGCTCTTCGACCGAGGGCTGCCCATCATTGCCCTGAACTCCACGCCACCCCAAGGCTCCCCGATGCCGCATTGCGTCGCGTGCGACAACTCGACCGGGTCCGAGCTTGTCGTCGAGCACCTCTGCGAGCTCGGCCATCGACGGATCGTGTTTGCACTGGAGAAGCGAGAGGAACGCACCCCCGACGCTCTGGCACGGCTCAAAGGCTTTCGCGATGCGATGGCCAAGCGGGGCCTAAGGGTGGGCGACCGCGAGATCGTCTGCTGGCATACGGATGCTCGCGAGTTCCCCGAATGGTGCGCCGCGAAACACCCCCACACGGCGATCTTTGCATGGAATGAGCGGTTGGGCGGAGAGATTCTCGCGCGCGCTTCCGAAACGGGGCTCGATGTACCCCATCAACTGAGCGTCGTCGGGTTTGACAGCACGCGGTATTGCGAGTCGACGTCTCCCCGGCTCACGGCCGTCCGACAGCCGATCAAAGAAATGGCGCAGACCGCAGCAAGCCTGCTTTTGTCTCTGATCGACGGGGAACTGCCCAAGCCCTGCCACCATCAATACCCCTGCACGCTGGACGTCCGAGAGTCTACGGCGCGCCCACGTTCCTAAGGCCGGCCCCGTAGCCGTCGGTTCCGTGCCGACGCGGCCCAAGGGACTTTCATGCAGAGGACGCAAAGCGGACCCGTAGCCGTCGGTTCCGTGCCGACGCACCCCGAGGGACTTTCACGCAGAGGGCGCAAAGCGGACCCGTAGCCGTCGGTTCCGTGCCGACGCGGCACAAGGGACTTTCATGCAGAGGGCGCAAAGCGGACCCGTAGCCGTCGGTTCCGTGCCGACGCGGCCTGAGGGGCTTTCACGCAGAGGGCGCAAGGAAGTGCAGAGGACCGGCGCGAATCGATGCCACGTTTCGAACCATCCGCCCCAACGGAATCGCCGTTACTGGCTCTTCTTTCCTTGGTCCAAGTTCAGCATCGTGCCGATCAGGGTCTTTTCGGCGGTTCCCTTGTCGCCGCTTTGAATGGCCCTGAGCGCCAACGTGACCTCTTGAGCTTCGGCGGTGCGGCCCTGCGAGACCAGCAGCGCCTGAGTCCTCTGAAGGTCGGCGACCGCGCCCATGACCGTAACCTGGCCTGTCTTGAGGCCCATGATGGTCTTCTCCACGGCACGGGAGGCCATCTGGATGTCGGCGGCTTGACGGACCCTGGGGTCCACCGGCGCTGAATATCGGGCGTGGTCCGCCGTAAACTCCATCACCATGTCGAGATCGATGGTCTTGGTGCAGCCCGCCAGGCAGTCGTCGTAAGTGAGCCGCCCGGAGGCCACGCGGTAGTGCCCGAGCGGGTGGTTGGGAAACTCCAGATCGACGACTTGCTGCATGGCGGCGCCACGCTCCAGGTCGGCGAGTCCGAGCGAAAACTCGCGCTCGCCAGGGTTGTCCGAAGCGAACTGCGGCGAGCGCATGTTGGCCCATCGCGCCAGCTTGAGATCGAGCACGAGGTTCCGCGCGACCACTGTCATGAGCTTTTCGAGCTCCGTACGAAAGATCTCGGGGATCAGCTCGGGTCTTGGAATGAAGTAGTAATTCCCGCCCGCCTTTTTGGCCATTCCCGCCAGGAGTTCCTCGTTGTAGTCCGGCCCAAAGCCAAGGAAGGTGCATGTGATGCCGCGCGCCTTGATCTCAGAAGCGTGGTTGACCAGGGAGTTGTAGTCCTTGATGCCAACGGTCGGGTCGCCGTCGGTGAGCACGATCATGCGGGTGGCGCGACCCGGGTCGGCGAGCTGAAGGATCTGCTGGGCCGCCATCGCCAGGCCGCCGTAGAGGTCGGTGGTGTTCCCTGCCATCAGGCGCTGGATACCTTCCTTGATCTGCTGTCGGTTGGTCACCCTCTGCGGAGGCATAAGGATGTCCACTGTCTCCTCAAAGGTCACGATGCTCAGCACGTCATCCGGCGAGAGGAGGTCGACCACGTAGCTGCAGGCCTGCTTGACATAGTCGAGGGGCGGACCCTCCATCGAGCCCGAGCGGTCGATGACCAGGCAGAGGTTGAGCGGCGTTCTGGCCCCAACGGTCGCCACGCCAGGAAGCCCAGGATCGGCGCCGGCGGCTACCATTTCGATCAAAAACTGCTCGCGCGCGGGGCCATTGGCCATCGTCGCCGGCCGGCTGGCGATGATCTCGGCTCTGAGGGCCACTTGCGCCGCCATCTGCACGGTCGCGTTGGCCGAAAGGCCTGGCATGGCTTGGGTCCGCATGGGGTCCGATGCGGGCATCGCTTGGGTGCGCAGCGGGTCGAACCCCGGCCCGGGGCTCATCACGGTTTTGTTCGGATCGTTCGGGTTTGGAGGCATGGGCTTCTCTACGTTAGTTTATATCGGGTTTCGGGGGCAAGAACGTTCGGTAAGCAGGAAACCGGAAAGCCTGGCTGCGACTTGAATCCACTATACTTGGACTATGAAAAGCCTGATGGCACCGCTTTGGAGCCTGATGATGCTGGGTCTCGTCGGCTCTCTGGGAGCCTTCCAGGCGACCCATGGTGGGCCCACGCCTCAACCAGAGCCCAAGCCAGACCAAACCGTGGGTTTCACCTACACAGCGGGCGCATATACTATGGAGGTTGCTGGTGTCTGCAAGATCACGGAGTCTGAAGTCCGTTGTTGGGACCTGCGCGGAAAGCAATCTACTGCGCTGACGTCGTTGGTTGAGTCTGCGCTGAAGCCAAAGTCAACCTATGTACCCCCGATACAGTTCCAGTATGGAAAGAAGAACCGCCTCGTCATCTTCAAGCAAACGATCTCTTCCGCAACGACAGGCACGACTAGCTACTCCATCAGCATCAACTACCTGGGAAACAGCGCAAGCGGCGGCTACGGCGGCTTCCTGAACTTCCCCATGGGCAACTACCAGCCCGGTAAACCTCAGGTTCGATACGAGTCGCGGCCCGTCGCCGCCGAATCGAGCGCTAAGACCACGAAGGCGCGCCTCATGGTGATACAGTTCTTCCCAGAGCGAGCGACGCTAAACTGCAAGCCCGGCGCAAAAGCAGGCCTTTCAACTGCGGACATCGAGCTGCTTTCCATCAAGAAAGCCCCCGCAGGGGAACAGCTTCCTCCAGGCTATCTCCAGGAAACGAGATGGCAGATCGACCTCAAGGTCAAGTTGAAGGTTAGGGACAGGCTAAACTTGGGTCTGACGGCTGTTGGGCCGGATGGCAAGTTCCTCAGTCAAAAGACCAGCGACGGCAAACCGATTTCACAAGAGGAAGTGCAGAAGCTGTGGTCAAAACCCGGTGGACATCGTCCCTACTCACTTCAATCGGTTATGGTCCAGACCGGCTCCATGAACGGCGATCGCCAGACCTGCTTCGTCAACGTCGATCCAAAGTACATTGCGAAGCTCGCCATCGGCTTCTCGAAGACCAGAAACGTGGACATGACGGGCATACCCCTGGACCCGAAATAGGCTCCCGGCTACTCCTTCCCCCAGCAGTTGACCAGCCACCAGCAGGCCTGGTCGTGGGGGACGAACATCGGGTGCGCGAGGATCTCGAACGCCGGAAGGTAGCCGAGCGAGCCGTCGCCATAGTCTTTAACGCGCTTCATCACGGTCTCCACGTGGGCTTTTGCGTTGCGGCACCGCTCTATGTCGGCCAGCGACCCGCCGATCCGCGCATGGGTCTTCTTGGCAATCCGCTCCAAGTCTTCAAAGATGCCGCGACAGATGGTCAGGCTCGCGAGAGCCTCGCCAGGCTTCTTGGCGGCGTACGCCGTGCGCGCCTTCTCGGCAGTCTGGGCGAACTGGACCGCGCCCCTCACAAACAGCGTGACCCCTTTCTCCGCCTCGCCGGGCGCGACGGCTTCGGCTCGCTCAAGGATCGAAAGGGCCTTGCTCCCGATCTCACCGGACAGTTCCTCGCCGTGGCGCATCCAGAGCAGAAACGGGTTGGAGTACATCAAGAGCCGGCTCTTGAGGCGGCTCCGCCAGCCGTCGAAGACGAAGACCCCGCCAAGCTCATTCAGCTCCACTCCCATCAGCCTGGCCCACTCTTCATGGCGCTCGGAAACCTGGAGATACGCCCGGAGGAACGCCGAATCCTGCTCTTCTGACCGCGCGTCGCCATCGTCTGCCCGTCGAAGCATCGCGCCACTGGCCTGCAGCGCCGGAAACAGCGTGTCGTAACTCCCAAACAGCCCGCACTCCCAGGTGGTCACGCAAACCCCGTAAAGGCCCATGTCAATTGCATCCTGGATCACCTCTCGAACGTTCTTTTCGGACTGGGGCAGGTGCATCCACGCTGCGTCGTAGGTGTGCAGCGCTGGGCAGCCCACAACCTCAAAGCCGCGATCGAGAAAGGTCGGCACGGTCTCGCGCACACCCTTGAAGTACTGCCAGTCGAAGATCAGCGTGTTCTTGGGCAGGCACTCCAGGGCCTCGGGGTGTTCGAGAAACATGTCTCCCCACACGCCGGGCCTGCGTCCCGCCTTGGCCACTCGCTCGGCGAGGGGGCCGAAATGCGATCCGTAGATGTGGGCTTTGAGCTCTGGCGAGGCGCCCTTCTTGGGCTCCGCGCTGCCAGCGGCCTCGCCCACGTCGCCGAGCCTCGCTTTGCACTTCAGACATTGCCCCAACTGCCACGTCTCGTCGCCGCCGATGTGGATGAGGGGTGAGGAGAACAGCGCGATCGCCTCGTCGATGATCGAATGGCACAGCTCCATAAATTCCGGGCACGACGGGCAAGCCTGCATCCCCTCGAACAGCGACTCGCGGTAGCGCTTCCCCTCTTCGGTGTAGATCATCCCCTCCAGGTGCCCCAGCAAGTTCAGAAAGGGAACGATCTGGATGTCCGGGTACTCAGCCACCAGAGTGCGGATCATCTCAGGAGTGACGCAGCCCTTTCCGTGGGACCAAGGGGTGCTTCCATAGGCGAAACGGTGCTCGAAATAGAGCCCGATGGCGTTATAGCCGGCTTCGCGGGTGAGATCGAGGTACCGGCGAAGGTGGTCGAGGGTCGGGGATTGCTCGCGGGCGATGTCGAGCATCCACATGCGCAGTTGCATGGGTCCAAGGTACCTGGGGAGCTGCGCCGGTGTAAGTAGCGCCAGGCGGCATGGTCAATTGCCTATGGGATTCACCGAGGCGGCTTCGCTACGCGAGCGTAAGGGCCACTTCGGAGCAGAAGTGGCGCCCGTCGGGAGTGAGGCGGATCACACCCTCGCCGGCCCATTCGACCCAGCCTCTCGCTTCGAGCCTTCCGATCTGAGTTCTAAGGTTTGAGATTTCAGATTCGGAGAGGCTCAGTGAGGCGAGGGGCAATCCCTCGTTCAGGCGAATGCCCAGCATGATGCGCTCAAGCTTCTCCTTATGAGCGTCGAGGGGCTCCCACTCGCACCAGAGAGGAGAGGGTGAGTCGGTGAGGGAATGAGTCGTAGAGGGGGTGAAGAGATGATGAGATGATGAGATGAAGGGCAGAACCCCCTCGCCCCTTGTGGGAGAGGGTCCGTGAACGGAGTGAACGGGGGTGAGGGGATGGGAGGGTGCGTCGGGGAGGGAGTGAGGAGGCGGATGCCCTCGCCCCTCGTAGGAGAGGGTCCGAGAGCGAAGCGAACGGGGGTGAGGGGGCATGGGTGATGGCACGTCAGATGAGCCGGTGATGGGTGGGTCGGTGAAGGGTTTTCGGAGCGCTGATGCGATCTGGCTGTAACGTGCGGGGTGCTTGAGGTTGGTATAGCGAATTCGGACTCCTGACGAACGGGCCCCAGTAGCCAGTCCCTCTGTCCCGTCGCCCCTCGGTCCACCCGTCCCTTCGTCCCCTTGTACCGCTCCCAATCCGCAATCGAAACACCCCACCGCCCCCGGGCCATAGCCGGCATATTCCTCATAGCGCCAATAGGCCAGATTGTGGCGGCACTCGTAGCCGAGCTTGGCGAAGTTGCTGATCTCGTACTGCAGGAAGCCGGCGTCAGCCGAAAGCGCGAGGGCATCCTCATACATCGCCACCTGCACGTCGTCGTCCGGCAGCACCAGCGCTCCGCGCAGGTGCTCCTTGTAGAAAGGGGTGTTCGGCTCGAGGGTCAGGCAATACAAGCTGAGGTGATCCGGGCCTAGCGAGATGGCCCGGTTCAGGTTCTCCCGCCAGGCCCCTCTGCTCTGCCCGGGGAGCGCAAACATAAGATCGAGGTTCACATTGTCAAGCCCAGCCTCTTTCGCGGCCTGGAACGCCCGTTCGATATCCGTGGAGCGGTGAACCCTTCCAAGCCGTTCGAGGTCCGAGTCCAAGAAGCTCTGGGCGCCCATGCTGATTCGGTTGAAACCCATCGCGCGCATCGCCGCAAACTTGGGGATGTCCACCGTGCCCGGGTTGGCCTCGCTGGTGATTTCGCAGGATTCAGTCGGAGGGTGCGCTTCGATGACCGCTTTCAGAAGCCGCTCTAGCTGGCTGGCCTTGAGGAAGGTGGGTGTTCCGCCGCCGAAGAAAATGGTCTTTGCCGGGCGGCCATGAAGGGGGCTGCAATCGATCTCATGAACCATGGCCCTGACCGTCTGCTCGTGGATGGCCCCTTTCATCGCGAAGGAATTGAAGTCGCAGTAGCCGCACTTCGTCGGGCAGAACGGCGTGTGCACGTACACCGCAATCGGTTCGGCCCGCTCCATGCGCCTAGAGTAGCACCCGTCGCGAAATCGGGTAAGAATCGCACCAATCATGGTCACACTTGCCCTCGCCGCCACGTTCCTGCCCTTCGCCCATGGTGCGAATCCGATTCTTCAAGACGACTACATGCCGGCCGGACCCAAAATCGTGTTCACGATGGCCTCAGGAGGCTCCTTCACGATTACTACAGACCCCAAAAACTCGCCCCTCACGGTCAAACACATCCTGGACCTGGTGAAAAAGGGCTTCTACGACAAGCAGCGGGTGCACCGCGTCGAGCACTGGGTGGTGCAGTGGGGGTCGCCCCACAGCAAGTCGGGAGAGTTCTGGAAGAAGGACCCCAAGACTGGCGACTACGTGAAGGACAACTGGACGGGCCAACGCGCGGTCACCGACCGGGTCGGCGACGGCGGATCGGGCAAGAACATCGA